>JBCBIS010000094.1:8818-15318 GCA_038524325.1 Pseudomonadota bacterium | reverse complement strand
GGGTTGGCGCGTGTTTTCCCGGGCCGGGGTTGCCTGTTCGGCGGCTATTCGGGTCGCGTGCCCCCGTTTCTCCGGGGGGATCCGCTGCTTGGCGGGGGTCTGGGGGGAGGCAATCCCCGCGCCGGGCAGCGACAGGTCCCTGGCGATTTCGCGCTGTTTCTGATCCTCCTCGAAAGCGATGCGCTCGGCCGTCAGGGCCTTGTCCTGGGCGATACGGGCCTTCTCGACCGCCTCGCGGGTGGCGATCTCCGCCTCGTCGACGGCCTGGTTGCGGGCAAGTTCCAGCGCGCGGGTCTCGCGGTCCGAGCTGATCCGGGTCGCGGCGATCGCCTTCTCCTGCATGATCCGCAGCTTCTCCGCCGCTTCGCGTGAGGCGATCTCGGCCTCCTGGATTGCAAGATCACGGGCCACTTCGCGCTCGCGTGTGGTCTGTTCGAACTCGATCCGCGCCTCGGTCACGGCGCGTTCCTGAGCGATGCGCGCCTTCTCGACTTCCTCACGGGCGGTGATGCCGGCATTGTCGATGGCCTTTTGCCGGTCGATCTCGTCCGATTGCGTCTTGCGGTCTTTGGCGATGCGGGCCTGCTCGATGGCCTGCTCCTGCGCGATCCGCGCTTTCTCGACCGCCTCGCGGGCGGCAATCTCGGCCGCGTCGGTTTCCTGCTGGGTGCGGATCTGCTCCTCGCGGATGGTCTTTTCCTGCGAGATCCGGGCTTTCTCGACCTCCTCACGCGTGGCGATTTCAGCCTGATCGAGGGTGCGCTGGCGGTCGATCTCGCGCTGGCGGATCTCGCGCTCACTGATGATGCGGGCCTCCGAGATCTGGCGTTCGTTCGAGATCCGCGCGGTCTCGATCGCCTCTCGGCTCAGCAAGGTGGCCTGCTCCGCCTCCTTCTCGCGCTCCGATCGCTCGCGCGCCAGCTCGGCCCGTTGTTGGGCGCGGCGGAATTCGATGTCGCGCTCCTGCTCGAGCCGCGCCTCCTCGCTGGCCCGTTCGATATCCAGCGCTTCCTTCTCGGCTTCGAGATTGCGCGCCCGGATCTTGATCATCGAGTCCTGCTCGATATCGTTACGCAGTTTGCGCCGCGCCTCGATGGCCTCGATCACCGTGGTCAAACCTTCGGCATCGAACCGGTTCGAGGGGTTGAAATAGGCGATATCGGTCTGGTCGATATCGGTGATGGCGACGCTTTCCAGCTCGAGCCCGTTCTTGTCCAGCCCCGCCTGCGCCATCTCCAACACCCGTCCGGTATAGGCGTCGCGGTTCTCGTGCAGCTCCTCCATGGTCATCTGGCTGGCCACGGTGCGCAGGGCCGAGATGAACTTGCCGGACAAGAGATCGTGCAGCCGCTCCGGCTCCAGGGTTCGGCGGCCCAGGGTCGAGGCGGCGAGGCTGACCGCCTCCCGGGTCTGTTTGACCCGGACATAGAACTCGGCATCCACATCGATCCGGAGACGGTCCTTTGTGATCAGCGCCTCGTCCCGCTCTCGCGTGACCGCCAATTGCAGCGAGTTCATCGAGACCGGCGTGATGTCGTGGACAATCGGCCAGACGAATGCCCCGCCGTCGATCACCACATTCTCGCCCAGGAACCCGGTGCGCACGAAAGCGACCTCCTTGGTCGAGCGGCGATAGAGCCAGTGCATCACCCAATACAGGATGAAGATCACGATCACGGCCAGGATCAGCCAGAGGATCAGTTGTCCGATCAATTGTCCGGTCATGGGGTCTCTCCCTCAGCGCCCGATCTGTTTGAACTTGCGGGTCTGTTCGGTCAGCGCGACTTCCGTGGGCAGGCGCTCCATCGAAGAGGCGCCATAGAAGCCGTGGCAGTTTTTGGTGTTCTTCAAGACGAAATCCGCATCTTCGGGCATCGCGACGGGGCCGCCATGGACCAGAACCAGCACATCCGGATTGACCTCCAGCGCCGCCGCCGCCCAGACATCTGTCAGCCCGGGCGCATCCTCCAGCGTCACCGCCGTTTCGGCCCCAATGCTGCCACCGGTGGTCAGGCCGAGATGGACGACGATGATATCCGCCCCCGCCTTGGCCATGGCGGCCGCGTCATCCTCCGAGAAGACATAAGGCGTGGTCAGAAGACCCTTTTGGCTGGCCAGGGCGACCAGATGGATCTCGTGGGCATAACCCATCCCGGTCTCCTCCAGATTGGCGCGAAAATTGCCATCGATCAGGCCGACCGTGGGAAAGTTCTGGACGCCGGAGAAACCTGCCGCCTTCACCTCGTCCAGAAACCTGTCCATCATCCGGAACGGATCCGAGGCGCAGACCCCGGCCAGGACCGGCGTGTCCTTGACCACCGGCAGCACCTCGCCCGCCATCTCCATCACCACGCCATTGGCGTCGCCATAGGGCATCAGACCGGCCAGGCTGCCCCGCCCGGCCATGCGGTAGCGGCCGGAGTTATAGATGACGATCAGGTCGATCCCGCCCGCTTCCTCGCATTTGGCAGAGAGCCCGGTGCCCGCGCCTCCGCCGATGATCGGCTCGCCCCGGTCGCGCATGGCGCGGTATCTGGTCATCAGTTCAGAGCGGTCGAACATGGTCGGTTTCCTTGTCGGTGGAGTTCGGAAAAGCGGGGCGCGCCCGCGGGCTGGGCGCGGTGTGGCGCGTGCCGTGGGTCCTGTCCGGAGGCGGGTCGAGGTCATACGGGCTGTGACCGGCCCGGCCGCGGCGCCCCGCCTGCGAACGGACGGCGCCGCGAGGCGAGGGGATCAAACGGTTCAGGCTCACGCCGCCCCTCCCACGCTGCGTTTGGCGGAGGCTCCATGGAGCTGGCGGAAGGTCTGCACGACTAGATCCGAGAATTCTGGATCGTTGATGTTATGAGGCACGCGGATCAGCTGGCGGGTGGAGCTCTGCTGCACCGTCTCCTCCAGCGCCTTGAACAGCGCCGCGTTCGCCGCCGGGTCGTGGAACGCCATCCCCGGCGCGTCCAGCAGGCTGACCCCGCCCTCGGGCAAAAAGAACCGCACCGGGCCGGTCATCTGGTTCAGCCGCCCGCCTATCCAGCGGCCCATCTGATCGTTCTCCTCGGGCGTGGTGCGCATCAGGGTGATCTGCGGATTGTGCTCGTAGAGGGTGCGCCCGCGATACGTCTCCGGCACTGTCTCGGGCGCGTTGAAATTCACCATGTCGAGCGCGCCGCACGCGCCGATATAGGGTTTGCCCGCCCGGATCGACGCGCCGAACCGGTCCTCGTCGGCGGCAAAGACCCCGCCCGCCACCATGTCGCAGATCTCGGTGGTGGTCAGATCGACAATGGCGTCCAGCATGCCGCTGTCCATCAGCTTCTCCATCGCCCGCCCGCCGGTGCCGGTGGCGTGAAAGACGAGACAGTCATACTCCGCCTCCAATGCCCCCATCACCGCCTGCACGCAGGGGGTCGTCACGCCAAACATGGTCAGGCCGATGGCGGGTTTGTCAGCCCCGGCCTCGACAGGGGTCTGGCGGGATTTCACCATGCCCGCGAGCGCGCCCGCACCGTTCGCCAGCACCTCGCGGGTGATCGAGTTGATCCCCTGCACATCGGCGACCGAATGTAGCATCAGGATATCCGAGGGGCCGACATATTGGCTGACATTGCCGCTCGCCACCGTCGAGATCAGCACTTTCGGGATGCCCACGGGCAGCGCGCGGAAGGCAGGCGCGACCAGCGCCGTGCCGCCCGAGCCGCCGGCACCGATCACGCCCAGCACATTGTCCTGCTGGGTCATCCAGCGCTCGAACGCCTCGGTCATCCCGGCGACTGCGGTCCCCCGGTCACCGGTGAAGACGCCCGCCGCGCCGCGCGGGTGCATGGCGGCGACGACATGGGCGGGCACCTCGGCGTCGGTGCTGCCGCCTGTGGTCGAGAGATCCACGATCGCGGCGTTGACCCCCTCGCGCTTGAGGATATCGCGTAGGAACCGCAGTTCCGGCCCCTTGGTGTCGAGCGTGCCGCAGACATAGACGGTCATGCGTCCTCCCTTGCGTTGTGTATTCGTCCGAAATGGCGTGACGGTCGCCGTGGCCATCGGCGCATCCGTCACCGTGCGCGCGGCGCCTTCGATCACCCTGACCGGGACCGGCTGTGACCAGCGGGTCGGGACGGCGGGGTTGGAGACGAAGATGCGCGTGACTTTCTGTGCTGCGGGCCTCTCTGCCGCCGCCATGGTCTGCGGCTCAGGCGTCTCGTCATGGGCATGCTGGCCCACCCCAAGAAGCGCTTGTTGCAGATCCTTGTCGGCGGCCAGCACGCCCGCATCCATGATCCGGTTGATCCGCCCGTTGACCATGATCGCAACCTGCTCGGAGACGGCGCAGGCCACGCCAATATTCTGCTCGATCACCAGGACATCGATATCGCCTTCCTGGCCCAGGCGAATAAGCATCTCCTCGACCTGCGCGACAATCACGGGCGCGAGCCCCTCGGTCGGCTCGTCCATGACCAGAAGCCGGGGGTTCAACAGCAGGGCGCGTCCGATCGCCAGCATCTGCTGCTCGCCGCCGGAAAGCTGGCCGCCGCCATTCTGCCGCCGCTCGGCCAGGCGCGGGAAGGTGGCATAGATCCGCTCGCGGCTCCAGGCGCCGCCGCGTTTCTCGACCAGGCGGAGGTGCTCATCCACCGTCAGCGAGCGCCAGAGGCGGCGGCCCTGTGGGACATAGCCGATGCCCATACGTGCGATCTCGGCCGGCTGTCGGCCCACCAAAGCCTGGCCGCCCATGGCAATGGTGCCGGAATGCGCCTGCTCCAGCCCCATGATGGTTTTGCAGAGGGTCGTCTTGCCCATCCCATTGCGCCCGACCACCGAGAGAACGCCATGGTCGAGCGTCAGGGTCACGCCCTGCAAGGCATGGCTCTGCCCGTAATAGACGTTCAAGTCCCGCACGTGCAGCGCGGGGGCGGCGGTGCGGGGCTCAGCCATGATGCCCCTCGCCCGGATCGCCGAGATAGAGCGCCTGAACCTCCGGGTCGCCCTCGATCTCGGCCGGTTTGCCCTCTTTGAAGATCCTCCCATTATGCATCATCGTCACGCTCTCGGCGACGCGCAGCGCGACATCCATGTCATGCTCGATGATGATAAATCCCATATGGCCGGGCAGACCCATCAGGATCTCGACCAACTCGCTGCGTTCGGTCGGGGACAGCCCCGCCGCAGGCTCGTCGAACAGGATGAAGCGCGGCGCTCCGGCCAGGGCCATGGCGATCTCGAGCTGGCGCTGCTGACCATAGGAGAGGGTGGCGACGCCGGTCTCCCGCACCGCCTCCAGATGCACCAGCCGCACCAGGGTCTCGGCCGCCGCCATCAAGGCATCGTCCCGGCGCGGGCGGCGGAACGAGAAGCGGCTGCGCGACACGCCGGTGCAGGCGAGGTAGATATTGTCGAGCACCGTCAGGCCCGAGAACAGGAGTGAGATCTGATAGGTCCGCCGCAGGCCGCGCCGGATCCGCTCCTGCGGCGGGAACTGCGTGATATCCTCGCCAAAAAAGCGGATCGTGCCGGTGCTGGCGGGGAAATCCCCGGTGACGCAATTGAACAGGGTGGTCTTGCCAGCACCGTTCGAGCCGAGCACGGCGCGGCGCTCTCCCGGCCGGACGGTCAGGTTGATGTCCTGCATGGCGGCGAGCGCACCGAAGAATTTCGAGACGCCGCGCAGCTCCAGCGCATTGGCGGTGCCGGTGGCCGAGAGGCGCTCGGAAACGGTGGCAGAAACGGCGGTCGCGGGGGCATTCATGGCGACTCTCCCCCGCGGTCGAGCAGCGGGTCGCGCCCGCGCGCCTCGCGCAGCTTTTGCCACAGTCCCAGGATGCCATCGGGCGAGAAAAACACGATCGCGAGGAAACCGAGCCCGATCAGAAGCTGGAACCGCTCGCCGCTGAGCCCGACCGCCACCAATGCGTCAAGGGCGAAGGTCTTCAGCAGCACATAGATGAACGCCCCGATGAAGGGCCCGACCGGGTGGCGCAACCCGCCGATCACGGCGATCACCAGAATGTCGATCACCGGGCCGATCCCCGCCGTGCCCGGCGAGATCTGTGCCGATTGCCAGGTCAGCAGGATGCCTCCGATCCCGGCGATCACGGCGGAGAAGGCATAGGCCGCCACCCGGTGCCCGGTGACGTTGAACCCCAGCGCCGCCATCCGGCGCGGATTGTCCCGCACGCCCTGCAAGGCCAGGCCAAAGGGCGCGCGGCTGACATAGAGCACCGCGAAATAGCAGATCGCCGCCCAAAACAGGCAGAGGTAATAGAACGCCTCGGGCCCGCGCCAATCGAGCCCGAACAGCCGCGGCGGCAGCACCCCGTTAAACCCGGAGAAGCCGTTGAAGATTACATAGTTCTGTCGGGTGAAGTAGAAAAACGCCGAGGCGATGGCGAGGGTGATCATGATCGTATAGATCCCCTCGGTCCGCACCGCCAGCCATCCGGCGACGGTGCCGA
Source organism: Pseudomonadota bacterium (assembly GCA_038524325.1). Lineage (GTDB taxonomy): Bacteria > Pseudomonadota > Alphaproteobacteria > Rhodobacterales > Rhodobacteraceae > Thermohalobaculum. Next base: position 8,875 of record JBCBIS010000094.1, on the reverse strand, counting down.
ACAGCACCGCGACCGCCAGGGCCAGCGGGATCGCGACATACCAGGGCCAGCCTTGGG
>JBCBIS010000094.1:0-8808 GCA_038524325.1 Pseudomonadota bacterium | reverse complement strand
GTCTCGATGGCCGAATTGCCGAAGATCGCCACCATATAGCCGGCCATGCCCGCGATCGACATTTGCACCAGGCTGACCATCCCGCCATAGCCCGCCAGGAACATCAGGCTGAGCGCGATGATCCCCAGAATGTAGGTCCAGCCAAAGATCTGGAACATCACGAAGTCGCTGGCGAAGGCAGGCACCATCAACAGGATCAGCGCCACCACCCAGGTCTGGCCCGGCACCTGAGCGAGCCCGGTGCGGGGGGGCCTGTGCCGCATGTCCTCGACCACCGCCATCACGCCCTCCCCAACAAGCCCTGTGGCCGGAAGGCCAGAACGAGGACCATGATCAGGAAGGTCAGAACGACCGCGTAGGTCGGGAAATAGACCGACCCGAACTGCTCGGCGAGGCCGATCAGCAGCGCCCCAATGGCCGCGCCGGGGATCGAGCCCATGCCGCCGACGATGACCACCACCAGCGAGGCCAGCAGGAACCGGACATCCTCGCCCGGCGCCACCGATTGAAACGTCCCGCCGACAACACCCGCGACCCCCGCCAGACCGGCACCGAAGGCGAAGACACCCAGAAACACCAGTTGGATCCGCGCACCTGTGGCCGAGAGCATGTCGAGATCATCCACCCCCGCCCGGATCAGCATCCCCACGCGCGTCCGATTCAACAGCAGCCACATGCCGATTCCGATGGCCACGGCGGCCAGGAAGATCACGATCCGCACCATCGGGTATTTCAGGTAGATCGGATCGCCGGAGGAGCGCTTTACCCCGGTCACCAGAAAGGTCTCGAGCGGGCCGCTCAACCAGCTTGGCGCCGCAATGTTGTAGAAATCGCCGCCCCAGATCCACAGCATCAGATCGGCCATCACGATCGAGATGCCAATGGTCACCAGAGTCTGGCGCAGGTCCTGCCCCTCCATCCGGCGGAACACAAAGACTTGCAGCAGGATGCCAAAGGCGCCGACCAGCAGGAAGGCGGCGGGAAAGGCGATCAGCCAGTACCCGGTCCACTCGGCGAAGACATAGCCGATATACCCACCCAGCAGATAAAGAGACCCATGCGCCAGGTTCACATTGCGCATCAGTCCAAAGATCAGCGTAAAGCCGCTGGCGACCAGGAAATACAGCCCGCCCAGCGTGATCCCGTTGAACAGCGCGTTAAGAAAGATTTTCTTGCGCCCGATCGCATCGACCAGCCACTCCGGCCAGATCGCGAAAATCATCCACAACAGCACCGCGCCTGCGATCACGATGACCGCAGTCCAGAATGGATGCCGGCTGGCGAATGCGCCCATGGCCGAGGAACCTCCCATTTCTCCCGCTTCGGTGTCGGGTATGGGAAAACGCTACGGCGAAGTGCGGGCCGCGGGCGTACCCGAAAGTCTGATCGGGTCGCCCTGCATCGCGAAATGGCGTCAGACGAAATGGGCGACGCGGCGGTAATCGGTCGGCGAGATGCCGATATTCGAGGTGAAGAACCGCGTGAAACTCGCCTGGCTGGAGAAACCCAGGTCGAGCCCGATATCGGTCACCGATTTGCGCGTGCTCATCAGATCGTCGATCGCATGTTCGGCGCGCAGGGTGTTGAGATAGAGATTGGGTGTGATCCCCATCTGCATCTTGAACAATTTGAAGAAATGCGGGCGCGACAGGCCGACCTCGCGGGCCAGATCGTCGATGCCGACATCCTCCGAGAACTGCTCCTGCATCAGGCGGAGCGAACGGCGCACGCGGAAATCGTTGAAGCTGCGCAGCACACTGCGGGTGAGCGGTTCCGTCTCGGCAGAGGCCCAGGACTGGTCGAAACATTCCCGGGTTGTCTCGAACAGAAAGCCGTCGAACCGCTCGGAAGGCTGATTATCCAGCAACAGCGCGGTCAGCCGGCTGACCCAGCGGGCGACCTGGGGGGTGATCTCGATCCGCTCGGTCCCGAAATTCAGCGCGAATTCGGCTGAAGTGCTGTTTTCCAGGAACCAGAGCGGTTTGATGTAGAGGGTGAGGCAGAGACAGGGCTCGGTCTCGGAGTCCACCGTGAAGCTATGCGGCTCCCATGGGCTGACCGCGACAGCCGTGGCGCTGTCGAGCTGGATCGTGCGGTCATCCACCGTGATCTGCGCGGTCGAACCGCCGAGGTGGAAGATCAGATGCCCCTCGCGATGAGCATGGGTGATCAGCGGTTTGTTCAACTCATAGATCTTCGCACGGCCAAATGCGCCATGATGAACCGAGAGCGCTCTCGCCATCGCTTCCTCCCCATGATCTGGCAGCGCTCGTTGAGATGGCGCCTTTATGTCGTCTACAATCACGGTCAACCGCCGGGAGAGGCAAGCTTCAAGCGCCAGGATGAGACTTCAGGGTATGGATCCGCTTCCACAGGCCGGGTGAAACCGCAGAATAGTTCTCATTCGCAACTTATTATGCGTGAAGCCCCGGTCAGAGCGCGGTTGAGAGAATCGCCCTCACATCGTCCTCGCCCAATTTGCGCGGCCCGTTGGCGATCGAGCGGTCCTGGACCGCCACCTCCGCCGCCGCCTCGATATCGGGCGGTTGCAGCCCCATCTCGGCGAGGCTGTTTGGCAGGGGAAACCCGGCCATCAGGCAGGCAATCCCGTCTGCGAGATCGCTGCCAGCATCGATCCCCAAACGGTGTTTCAAAACCTCGGTCTTGCCATTGCTCCTGGTGCCGTAGAAGCGGATCAGGGCGGGCATGATCAGGCGCCCCACGGCGCAGGGATCGATCCGCACATCCGTGACCGAGGCCAGCGCGTTGGTGATGGCATGGACCACGCACAGCCCCTTTTGCAGCGCCAGAGCACTGTTCAGCGATCCGGCCATCATCTCGCGCCGGGCGATCAGATCATCGTCGCGCAGCACATGCTCGACATGCGTGACGATCCGGCCGAGCCCGTCCAGCGCAAGCCCATCGGCGGGCGGGTTATACCCAGGCGACAGATACGCCTCGATCCCGCGCGAGATCACTCCGGAGGCGGCACTGGCGCTTGCCGCAGGGGCACTGCCCAGGGTCAGCGTCGGATCGCAGATCGTGACGTTCGGGATCAGGTTTTTCGAGGAGAACAGCACCTGACCGCCCGCCATCAGCTTCACGCGGGCATAATCGCTGACGGCCGAGGCGAAGCCCGAGATCCCGGGCACAGCGATCAGATGGGGCAGATCCTTGGCAATCCGCTGCGCCCCACCTTCGTCGCGCGACAGCGCCGAGATCGGCTCGTTATGCGCCAGCGCGATGCGCACCACCTTTGCCATATCGATCGCCTGGCTGGAGCCGAAGGCGATGACCAGGTCCCGGTCGGTCTTGCGATAAAGCGTCGAGATCTGGATCGCGGCACGCTCGGTCGCCAGCGGTGCCACATCGGCGAAGACTTCCGCCGATGTCCGGATCGGAAAACTCGAGAAGAACCGCTCGGCAATGGCCCCGGTCAGATGCCCATTTTCGGCGATGATCAGGGGGCGGCGTTTCGAGAGCCGCTCCATCTCCGCCCGCAGGGCCTCTTCCAGCACGCCATCCGCGAAATGGATGCGGGTGAGATAGGTGATCAGGGTCATCGCGTTGTCAGACAGGCGTGGCCAGAGAGCCCCGGGCCAGAGTCGCTCTGGCCCGGGGTACGGACACTTAGTACTTTGCCTTGCACTCCGGCACGTCCCGGCTGGGCAGGCCGATCTCGGCAAAGGCCGCCTCTTCGAAGCCGAGGGTCTGATTGACCCCTTCCTTCACCTTGATCAGCTTGTTGGTGAGCGTGCCGTCATCGAGTTCGACCACCTCGGAGATATAGTTGTTGCCAATCGCCTGACGGTTCCCGTCGAGGACGATCTTGCCATTGGGTGCGTCAAGCTGCAGCCCAGTCAGGCATTGGCGGAACTTGGCATGACCGTCGCTGAGGTCGCCGCCAATCTCGTTCATGCAGGTCATCGCCGCCGTGGTGGCATTGTAGTATCCCGTGGCCAGCAGCGACGGCGAGGGAAAGCGCTGATCCGGCGGGAACGCATCCTGATAAGCTTTCACATAAGCCTGCCATTTCGGGCTCGGATCGGTGTCCGATTGCGGTCCGGCCGAAGGGGTGCCGATCAGCGCGTTCTTGGCGTCGCCCTTCGAGTTCAGAACCGTCCCGTCCACCATGATCGAGCCGCCGATCAGGTTCGCATCCCCACCGGCCTGCTGGTACTGGTTGAGGAAGTTGACCGCATCTCCGCCGCCCAGGCCGAGATAGATCGCGTCCACATCATCCGGCAGCGCGGCGATGATCGAGCCGAAATCCTTGGTGCCGAGCGGGACCCAGAACCGGTCGGTCACCTCGCCACCGGCGGCGCAGAACTCGGTCACGAAGCCAAAGACCTGGGTGTAGATGAACGAATAATCCTCGCCGATCGTCGCGACCGTCTCGTAGCCCTTCTCGTTGAAGACATACTCGCCAAGGCCCGAGGACCATTGCGCGCCATCGGTGTTGAACCGGAAAAAGTTATCGGACGGGGTGACATAGGTGGTCTCCATCGCGCCCGAAATGCCGTTGATGAAGGTCACCTGCGGCTGGGTTTTCGAGTAGTCGCGGATGGCGATGCCCTCGGAGCCCGAAAGCGGGCCGATCACGATATCGACACCGTCCTGCTCGACCAGTTTGCGGGCGGCCCGCACAGCGCTGTCCGGGCTGGCATCCGTCGCACCGATCACCAGTTCCACATCGCGCCCGCCGGCCTTGCTGTCGAATTGGCCGAGCGCGGTCTTCAGGCCGCGGACGCCGTCCTCGCCCAGAACGGTATAGGTGCCTTCCAAAGTGGCGAGCACGCCGACCTTCAGCGGGTCAGCGGCCAAGGCCGAACTTCCGGCAAGCGCCAATGCGGCGGCGGATACGGCCGAAAAGAGGGTGTTTCTCATGTGCTCCTCCCGAGAATGGTGTGATGCGGCACCTGTTCAGGCCGGCGCCGTCAGATCGCCAGATTGACGCAAGCCGCGGGATCGCCGGATCGCGAGAATTCATGCGACGTAACGCGCAGTCTCTTTATCTCGACCGTGGCGCGGGCGGCGGTGGATCGCCGTGGCGGCGCCTTCTCAGGCCTCGGACCGGGGCTGCGCGACCGCCTCTTGCCCGCCGCGGGCGCCTGCCTGCCCAGGTGGACAGCGGCGGGCGGGACTGACATATCTGCGCCCAAGAGCAGGAGAAGAGTGATGGACCTGATCCACAAAACCGCCCGCGACATCCGGGCATTGTTGGCGTGCGGTGAGATTCAGCAGGCGGATGTGCTCGCTGCGCTCGAGGCGCGGATCGCTGCCGTCGACCCAGAAATCAATGCGCTGCCGACGCTCTGCTTCGAGCGCGCGCGGGAGCAGGCGCGCGACCTTGACGCAAAACCTGCGGAGGCGCGCGGCGTCCTCGGCGGTGTGCCCGTCGCGATCAAGGATCTGTCGATGGTCTCGGGCGTGCGCTCGACCCTCGGCTCACCGATCTACAGCACGCATATCCCCGAGACGTCCGACCATCTCGTCGAGAAGGTCGAAGCCGCTGGTGGCGTGATCTATGCCAAATCCAACACGCCCGAATTCGGCGCCGGGGCCAGCACGTTCAACGAGGTCTTCGGCCGGACCCGCAACCCGTGGAACACGGCGCGGTCGGTGGCCGGCTCGTCCGGCGGGTCGGCGGCGGCGCTGGTCTCTGGCATGGCCTGGCTGGCGCATGGGTCGGATCTGGGCGGCAGCCTGCGCAACCCGGCCAGCTTTTGCGGCTGTGTCGGCCTGCGCCCCAGCGTGGGGCGGGTGCCCTCCGGCCCCTCCTCAGACGTGTTCGGGACCCTCAGCGTCGAGGGGCCGATGGCGCGGAATTGCGGCGATCTGGGCCTGTTCCTCGACGCCCTCTCCGGTCCTATGCCCGGAGAGCCCCTGTCGCAGGACGGCAATCATGGGTTTCAAGCCGTCGCCGAGGCGCCCGTGCTGCCCAAACGCGTGGCCTATTCTCCCGATCTGGGCATCACGCCGGTCGATCCCGAGGTCGCCAGGATCACCTGCGCCGCGGCCGAGCGTCTCGCCGCCCTCGGCGTCGAGGTCGAGGAGACCTCTCCAGATTTCTCCGGCGCGCATGAGGCGTTCCAGACCCTGCGCGGCCTCGGCTTTGCCACCTCTCATGCCGTCCATTATGCCGATCATCGCGACAAGCTGAAGCCGGATGTGATCTGGAATATCGAGAAGGGCATGAACCTGTCGGGTACCGAGATTGCCCGGGCCCTGCGCCTGCGCAGCGAGATCGCCGCCCGCGCAGCGACCTTCTTCGAGACCTACGACCTGCTGCTCGCCCCCGCCACCATCGTGCAGCCCTTTGCCGTCGAGGACCGCACGGTCACTGAATGCAACGGCGTGGTGTTCGAGACCTATATCGATTGGCTGGCGATTGTGTTCGCGATCACACTCACCGGTTGCCCCGCCCTGTCGCTGCCCTGTGGGTTCACGGCGGATGGTCTGCCGGTCGGTCTGCAGATGGTTGCCCCGATCCGGCAGGAGGCGGCGCTGCTCTCGCATGCTGCAGCCCTTGAGGGGGAGCTTGCCCTTGATCTCGGGCCCATTGATCCGCGCCCGCCCGCCGATGCGTGAGGATCTCGCGGCAGCCCTGGCGTGGCAAATCGAACTGGGTGCCGATGAGGCGATTGCCGAGGCGCCACAGGACCGCTTCGAAGAAAGCCGGCCAAACTCGGCGCCCGCAAAGCCACCGGCGCCGACAGCTCAGAAGGCCGCTCCCCCGGCGGCTGCCCGGCAGGCCACGCCCGAAGCCGCTTTCCCGTCTGCGGCCGCGCTGGCCGGCAGAGCGACCACGCTCGAGGACCTGTCCCGGGCGCTCGCCGAATGGCAGGGGTCGGATCTGCGCAAAGGCGCGCGCAACTGCGTCTTCGCCGATGGCCGGCCCGGTGCCCCGGTGATGGTGATCGGCGAGGCCCCTGGCGCCGACGAGGATCGGCTGGGCAAACCCTTTGTCGGCCGGGCCGGGCAGCTTCTGGACCGGATGCTGGGCGCGATCGGGCTCTCCCGCGATGCCGAGGATCTGGCCAAGGCCGTCTATATCACCAATATCCTGCCCTGGCGCCCGCCCGGCAACCGCACGCCCTCCGAGCAGGAGACCGCCGCCTTTCTGCCCTTTGTCGAGCGTCATATCGCGCTGGCCGGGCCGAAGGTGCTGCTGACCATCGGGAACACACCGACCAAGACCCTGCTGGCCACCACCCAAGGCATCCGGCGGATGCGCGGAAACTGGCAGACCCATGGCGCGAGCGGCCTGCCGCTGTTGCCAAGCTTCCACCCGGCCTATCTGCTGCGCCAGCCTGCGGAAAAGGCCCAGGCCTGGCGCGATCTGCTGGCGCTTCAGGCGCGGTTGGAGGCGCTTTCGGGCAACACATAGCCGCGCAAGGACCAGCAGGGCATGTGCATCATTCGCCGCGCCTTGGCGACAGACCGTGACGAGGGCGCGGCGCATCCCTACTTTGGAGGCACATGCCCCCTCCCTCAGCGGCTTTTAGAGGTACCTTATGTCAAAGATCGATCTGGAACGCGACTTCATCCCGGTGCGTATCGGCGTGCTGACCGTCTCTGACAGCCGCGGCCTGGATCAGGACCGCTCGGGCGACACCCTGGTCCAGCGCTTGACCGAGGCAGGGCATCACCTGGCCGAGCGCGCCATTGTCACCGACGACCGGCCGAAGATCGTCGAGATCTTGCAGGCCTGGATCGCCGACCCGGAGGTCGATGTCATCCTCTCGACCGGCGGGACCGGCCTGACGGGGCGCGATGTCACGGTCGAGGCGCATCGCGATGTCTATGAGAAGGAGATCGACGCGTTCTCGACCGTCTTCACCCATATCTCGATGGCCAAGATCGGCACCTCGGCGGTGCAAAGCCGGGCCTGCGGCGGGGTCGCCGGCGGCACCTATCTCTTCGCTCTGCCGGGGTCACCGGGGGCCTGCAAGGATGCCTGGGACGAGATCCTGGTCAAACAGCTCGATTACCGCCACCGGCCCTGCAATTTCGTCGAAATCATGCCCAGGCTCGACGAGCATCTTCAGCGCAAACCGGGCTCTTAACATCTCGTTTACTCGCTCACGGCACCTTCGCGCCTGACCAGAGGAGGACCCGGATGTGACGGCGGAAAGCAGCGATCCAGCAGATCTGTCGCGTCTTGGTTTTCGGGGCGGCTCGCAGAGATCCGGCACGGTGGTGCAGGATGAAATGGCCCGCCTGCTCGACCGAGCCTACATCGACAACCTCGTGCGTCATCTGGGCCTGGATTTGGCGACGGAGCTTTTGGCGGATGGCATGATCGCGGTCAGCGACCGGCTCGAACGTCTGAGCAGTGCGCGGGACGCCACCCCGGACACCCTCGCCAAACTGGCGCATGATCTGACCGGCGCTTCGGGACAGATTGGCCTTCACGTCCTGCTCCACGCCACCCGCCGCCTGGAAAACGCGGCAATAGGCAGCGATCGGATGGCCATGCACGGGCTGGTCGACGAAGCGCTGCGGGAGGGGTCGCTCTCGCTCGCCGCCCTCGGCGACTATCTCGCCGAGGAGGCCGAGGCGGGACGCGCCAAATCGGCCTGACATCATCTGCTCTGCCCCTTTCGCCCTGGCGGACGGCAAGCTAGGGTCTCGCCATCGAGAATATAAGGCGCGCCCATGACCCCAGAGATCCCAATCGTCCTGATCGACCCCGCCGGGCTCGACGAAAACGCCGGGTCGCTGGCGCCGCGTGAGGCGGTGTGGCTGGCCCAAACCGGGTTCAAGGCGGGCTTTGGCGAGGCGGCGCTGATCCCCGGAGGGGAT
>JBCBIS010000093.1:0-15329 GCA_038524325.1 Pseudomonadota bacterium | reverse complement strand
CTCGTGCGGATAGCCGACCACGGCGGCCTCGGCCACTTTGGCATGGGCGACCAGGGCGCTCTCGACCTCGGCCGTGCCCATCCGGTGGCCCGAGACGTTGATCACGTCATCGACCCGTCCGGTGATCCAGTAATAGCCATCCGCATCCCGCCGGCACCCGTCGCCGGCAAAGTAGTAGCCTTTGTAGTCCGAGAAATAGGTCTTCACGAACCGCTCGTGATCGCCCCAGACCGTGCGCATCTGGCCGGGCCAGCTGTCCTTGATCGCCAGCACGCCCTCGGCCTCGACCGTATCGACCTCGGCGCCCGAGGTCGGCTCCAGCACAACGGGCTGGACGCCAAAGAAGGGTTTCGTGGCCGAGCCCGGCTTGGTTGGGATGGCGCCGGGCAGGGGGGTGATGACATGCCCGCCCGTCTCAGTTTGCCAATACGTGTCGACGATGGGGCAGCGCCCGCCGCCGACCACCTCGTTATACCAGTTCCACGCCTCTGGATTGATCGGCTCCCCCACAGTGCCGAGCAGGCGCAGCGCGCTCAGATCGCATTTTGTTACGAAGTCCTTGCCCTGGCCCATCAGGGCACGGATCGCCGTGGGGGCAGTGTAGAACTGCGTGACTTTGTGTTTCTCGCAGACCTGCCAAAACCGCGACGCGTCGGGGAAGGTCGGCACGCCCTCGAACATCAGGGTGATCGCGCCATTCGCCAGCGGGCCATAGATAATATAGCTGTGGCCGGTAACCCAGCCGACATCTGCTGTGCACCAGAAGACATCGCCGTCGTGATAGTCGAACGTGTATTGATGGGTCATCGCCGCATAGACGATGTAACCGCCGGTGGTGTGCACGACGCCCTTTGGCTTGCCGGTCGAGCCAGAGGTGTAGAGGATAAACAGCGGATCCTCGGCCCCCATTTCCTCGGGCGCGCACTCGGCGCTGGCCGCCACCATTTCGGCCTTTACATCCACATCGCGCCCGTCGATCCAGGTCGTCTGCCCGCCGGTATGTTTCACGACCAGGCATTTCACGCTGTCCTTGCAGTGGAGCAGAGCAGCATCGGTGTTGGCTTTGAGCGCGGTGACCCGCCCGCCCCGGGGGGCTTCATCCGCGGTGATGACCAGCTTGGCCTCGCAATCATTGATCCGGTTGGCGAGCGCATCGGGCGAGAACCCGGCAAAGACGATCGAGTGGATCGCCCCGATCCGGGCACAGGCCAACATGGCATAGGCCGCCTCGGGGATCATCGGCAGATAGATCACCACCCGGTCGCCCTTGCCCACACCCTGCGCCTTGAAGACATTGGCCAGGCGGCAGACTTGCCCGTGCAGCTCGCGATAGGTGATGTGCTGGGCCGGGTTGGCCGGATCGTCCTGCTCCCAGATGATCGCAGTCTGATCGCCACGCTCCGCCAGATGCCGGTCGATACAATTGGCAGAGACGTTCAGCGTGCCGTCCTCGAACCATTTGATCGAGACATCCGGATGGGCATAGCTGGTATTCTTGACCTTGGTGAAGGGCTTGATCCAGTCGACCCGCTTGCCGTGCTCACCCCAGAACGCGTCCGGATCGGCGACCGAGGCGGCATACATTGTCTCATAGGTCGTTTGGTCGGCATGGGTGCGCGCGGCGGTTTCCGCCGGGATGGGGACCATGTCTTGCATGTCCGTTTCCTCCGATGTCACGCCGGCTCTCCGGCCGGGCTAGATGGCAGTGCTTTGGTCGAGCCGGGCGCCGTCCCGGGCTTGACCCGGGACCTCCACCAGGGGCTTGAGCCGCTCGGAGAGGTCCCGGGTCAAGCCCGGGACAGTGCGTCTGGCAGATCAGATCGCCAGATATTCCTGGCGCAGTTCGGCATTGTCCAGCACCTCTTGCGCGGTGCCGTCAAAGACGACCTGACCCATATCGAGGATGATCGCCCGGTCGGCCAGATGCAGCGCAGCGATGGCGTTCTGCTCGACGATGATGGTGGTCATGCCAAGCTGCTTGATCTGCTCCAGCGTCCGCTCAATCTCCTGCACGATAACGGGGGCGAGACCTTCATAGGGCTCGTCCAGCAGCAGCAGTTTCACGTCGCGCGCCAGGGTCCGGCCGATGGCCAGCATCTGCTGCTCGCCGCCCGAAAGCGTCGTGCCCTCCTGCTTGCGCCGTTCGCCGAGGCGAGGGAACAGGTCATAGATCCGCTCGATCGACCAGCCATGGGGCGGGGCGATCTGGGCAAGCTTCAGGTTCTCCTCGACCGTCAGACCCTGGATAATGCGCCGATCCTCGGGCACCAGGCCGATGCCGACCCGGCTGGCCTGGAAGGCTTTCATGTCGTGCAGGGGCTGGTGGTCGAGCCAGATCTCGCCATGTTTCAGGGCCGGATCGTCAACCCGGGCGATGGCCCGCAGGGTCGAGGTCTTGCCCGCCCCGTTCCGGCCAAGCAGGGCGACGATCTCGCCCTCGCGCACATCGAAGCTGACGCCTTGGACGATGTAGCTTTCGCCGTAATAGGCGTGGATGTCCCAACAAGAGAAATAGGCCGGGGCCGCCCCCTTCGCCCGTTGAACCGGCACGCCCGGGGCGGACTTGCCTTCGAACTGATCCTCTCCCAGCAGAGTGGCATCGGTTTTCGTTTGGGTCGTTTCCATCGATTCATCCACCAGTTTCAGATGCGCGCTCATAGGTGGGCCCCGCCCAGATAGGCTTCCTGCACCGCCGGGTTGCCCTTGATGTTCTGGGGCAGATCTTCGGCGATTACGGTGCCTTGGGCCAGGACGCTGATCTTGTCGGCCAGCGAGAAGACCACATGCATGTCATGCTCGATCACCACCATGGTGATGCCAGTCTCGGAGATTTGCTTCAACAGCTCGATCGTGTTGTTGGTATCGGCCCGCGCCATGCCTGCCGTCGGCTCGTCGAGCAGCAGAAGCTTCGGGTCTTGGACCAGGCACATGGCGAGTTCCAGCCGCCGCTTGTCGCCGCGGCTGAGCTGGCTGGCCAACGCCTCCCGCTTGTCGCCGAGGCCGAGCGAGGCGAGTTGCTCCTCGGCCTTGGCATGGATCGAGCGTTCGCCGGCCAGGCCGGACCAGGCATTCGCCGTGAAGGCGCCGTCGCGTTTTGCAAAGGCGGGGATCATCACGTTCTCGATCAAGGTCAGATCCCCGAAGATCTCGGGGGTCTGGAACACCCGGCTGACGCCGAGCTGATTGATCTGATGTGGCTTGATGCCCAGAAGCGAGCTGCCATCGAACATCACGCTGCCGGTATCGGGCTCGAGCCGGCCGACAAAGCAGTTGAGCAGGGTCGATTTGCCGGCGCCGTTCGGGCCGATGATCGCGTGGACCGTGCCCTTCTCGATCTCGAGATTGACTTCGTTCAGCGCCTTCAGCCCGCCAAAGCGCTTGTTGACGTTTTGAACCTTGAGAATGCTCATCGCGCCCTCCCTCACTCAGCCGGAACCGTGGCGCCGGAGGGCGACTTGCCCCCTCCGAACAGCCTGCGAACCAGATTGACCAGACGGTTGACCCCCTCCATCAGCCCGCCGGGCAGGAAGATGACGATCACCATGAACAGAACCCCCAGGGTCAGGTGCCAGCCCTCGCCAACGAACAGCGAGGCGACCGAGACGGCAGCATGCTGCAGACCCTCGGGCAGGAAGCTGAACGTGTTCATCAAGATGCCCTCATTGAAGGCCGAGAAGATGTTCTCGAAGTACTTGATGGCGCCAGCCCCGATGACCGGGCCCAGCAACGTGCCGGTGCCGCCCAGGATGGTCATCAGAACGACCTCGCCCGAGGCCGTCCACTGCATCCGCTCGGCACCGGCCAACGGATCGGTCACCGCCATCAGCCCGCCGGCCAGACCCGCATACATGCCCGAGATAACGAAAGCCGCCATCGTGTAGGGCCGGGTGTTGAGGCCGGTATAGTTCATCCGGTTCTGGTTCGACTTCACCGCCCGCAACATCATGCCAAAGGGCGAGCGGAAGATCCGCATGGCGATGTAGAAGCAGAGGATCAGCACCACCGCGCAGAAATAGAAGGCGTTGTACCCGGTCATCTCGATCCCGAAGAGATCCGAGGATGGCAGAACCGTTCCATAGTCGCGGCCGAAGATGGCCGTGTCGATCCAGCGCGGGTCGGATTGCACCAGTTGCAGCCCGGTCTCGCCATTGGTGATCGGCGTGAGCACCGAATAGGCGAGGTTATAGCTCATCTGCGCAAAGGCCAGCGTCAGGATCGAGAAGTAGATGCCCGAGCGCCGCAGGCTCACAAACCCGATGATCGCGGCGAAAAGACCGCCCAGCAGGGTGGCCATCAGGATCGCCGGGATCGGGTTCATCGAGAACAGTTTGAACGTCCAGACCGCCGTGTAGGAGCCCACACCCAGGAACGCGGCATGCCCAAAGGAAAGGTATCCGGTCAGCCCGAACAGGATGTTGAAGCCGATGGCAAAGATCCCGAAGATCGCGAACTTCTGCAGCAGGTCCGGATAGCCCGCACCCAGCGGCGCCAGGATCACCGGACCGGCCAGAACGGCGGCGGAGAAGCAGATCAACAGGATCAGATCGCTCTGTTTCTTGAAGAAGCTGGTCATATCAGGTCTCCATCACGCCTTTGCGGCCCATCAGGCCCCGCGGACGCACCAAAAGGATGATGACGGCGATGAGGTAGATGATGATCTGGTCGATCCCGGGAAGGATGCTCTTGACCTCGTTCATCGAGGCGAAGCTTTGCAGGATGCCCAGCAGGAACCCTGCGGCGACCGCCCCTCCCAGACTGCCCATCCCGCCGACCACGACGACGACGAAGCTGAGCACGAGGAAATCCATGCCCCAGTGGTAATCGGGTGGCTGGATCGGCGTGTACATCACCCCGGCGAGCCCCGCGACCACGGCGGCCAATCCGAAGACAACAGTGAAGCGCCGGTCGATATCGATGCCCAGCAGACCGACCGTCTCGCGATCCGCCATGCCGGCGCGGACGACCATGCCGAAGGTGGTGAATTGCAGGAAGGCGAACACGCCGCCGATCACCAGCAGAGAGAACAGGAAATAGACCAGTCGCCAGGTCGGATAAGGCACCGACCCAGGGTCAAAGCCCAGCATGATGCCGAAATCGGTCATCCCCTTGAACATGTCGGGAGCGGCCTGCGGGATTGGGTTGGCCCCATAGAATTTCTTGATGATCTCGCCCAGAACGATCGCGAGACCGAACGTCACCAGGATCTGCTCGGCATGCGGGCGCTTGTAGAAGAAGCGGATCAGCCCGCGCTCCATCGCAATCCCGACAAGCAGCATCACCGGAATGGCCAGCAAGATCGCCACCGGGACCGAGAATTCGATCAACGCCGCGCCGAAATCTCCAAACCAGTGAATGAGATAGGGGGTATCCACCTCCAGCGGACGGCCCAGGAAGTCGACCTGGGTCGGATCGACCGTAGTGAACGAGACCGTCAGCAGGGTCTGCATGGAAACGGCGCAGAACGCCCCCAGCATGAAGAGCGCGCCGTGGGCGAAGTTCACGACACCCAGCGTGCCGAAGATGATGGTCAGACCCAATGCGATCAGCGCATAGGCCCCGCCTTTGTCCAGGCCGTTCAGAATTTGCAGAAGTATCGCGTCCATCGCCCCCTCCTTTGGCAGTGGGAAGATCCGGCCGCCCCGTGGGGCGACCGGACAGTCAGGGAGAAATCAGGCGCCGTCGTTGATCGCGCCTTTGTTGCAGCCCAGCATATCGGTCGAGTACTCGACCTGGGCGCGCGGCGTGACCTCGACGACTTCGAGAACGTCGAACTTCGAGGACGGGTTCTCTTTGCCCTTCACGACCAGCACGTCTTTGAAGCACTGGTTGTCCGCACCGCGATAGGTGGTCGGGCCGTTGCCGAGACCGTCGAAGTCGAAATCGGCCAGGGCTGCGCCCACGGCGGACGGCATGAAGCTGCCCGCGCGCTGGCAGGCATCGGCATAGAGCAGGGCCTGGCAATAGCAGGTATGGGCGGCCTGCGACGGCGGGAAGCCGTATTTCTGGCCGAAGGATTTCACGAAGGCTTTCGAGCCTTCATCCTGCAGCGACCAGTGCCAGTTGGTCGAGCCATAGATGCCCTTGACGTTCTCGCCCGCACCCTGCGCCATCAGACGGCTGTAGAGCGGCACCACGATGCCGAAGTCTTTGCCGTTGACCTGCTTGTCGCGCAGACCGAACGAAACGGCCTGGGTCAGCGAGTTCACCATGTCGCGGCCATAGTGGTTCAGCACCAGAACGTCCGCGCCCGAGTTCAGCACCGGGGTGATGTATTGCGAGAAGTCACCAGCCCCCAGCGGCGTGCGCACGGCAGCCGAGGTTTGCCAGCCGAGTTGCTCCGAATATTTCTGGATCGAGCCTTCCTGGCTCCAGCCCCAGTTATAATCGGCGGTCAGGTGATAGGCGACCCGCTCCGAGCCGAACTGGTTCTTCAGCACCGGGGCCAGGGCAGCGCCCGACATCTCGGTGTTGAAGAAGTGGCGGAAGCCGTTGGCACGGCAATCCTTGCCGGTGGTGTCGTTTGCATGGGTCAGGCCGGCCATGAAGATGATGCCGGCGGTCTGGCAGTAATCCTGCACCGCCACGGCAACGCCCGAGGACGAGCCGCCGGTGATCATGATCGCGCCGTCTTTCTCGACCATCCGCTTGGCCGAGGCCCGGGCTGCGTCCGACTTGGTCTGGGTGTCGCCGGTGACGAACGCGACCTTTTTGCCGTTGATCCCGTTGCCGCCGAGCGCCTTGGACGAGAAGGTGCTCAGCATGCCGCCATCGCCTTCGCCGTTGATATGCTCGACCGCCAGCTCATAGGCGCGCAGCTCGTCGGCGCCTTCGTCAGCATAGGCACCGGTCTGCGGCACGTTGAAGCCCAGGGTCACCGTGCCGCCCGTCGGCTCGTTGGTGTAGCCGGCGGCCCAGGCCTGGCTGGTGAAGATGGTCGGCGCGGCCAGACCTGCCCCCAGTGCGGCCGAGCCTCTCAGCAGACCCCGACGGCTGACATGAAGTTTTCTCATCGATCAATCTCCCTGATCGTTTCCTCTCGATGCATCGGATCAACCGTCCAAAGCGCAATTCGGGCGTCGGCGGCGGTCGAGTCCGTAAACCAGAGTCCATGATCAGTGTCATGAGCTCAACAAGTATTTGACTTTGTTCATTTTTTTTGTAACTGAATTGTCAGGCGCTGGGTCAATGTTGTCAACAATTGACATTGCGGTGCAGCAAGTCGCGGGGAACGCAAGGAAAACCAGGAATGGTCCGCAGCATTGTCGGAACCCGAATTCGCGAGCGCCGCCGGCAAATCGGACTCACACAGGCTGCCCTGGCGGAAAGGATTGGCATTTCCGCCTCCTATCTCAATCTGATCGAGGGCAACAAACGGCGAATCGCCGGAACATTGTTGCGGCGCACGGCCGATGCGCTGGAGCTCAGCGCCGAGGATCTCGATGGCGCTGCCGAACGCCGCCTGGCCGAAACTCTGACCGAGATCGGCCATCTGCCGGCACTCACGCAGATCGGAATCGAGGTCGACAAGATCGGCGAGTTCATCGGGCGCTATCCCGGCTGGGCGCGGGCCATCGCCGCGCTGGTGCGCTCCGAACGCGACGCGAACCGGACGGCCCGCGCCCTGGCGGACCGGATGAGCCATGACCCATTCCTGGGAGAGACGGTGCACCGGATGCTCAGCCGGGTCGCCGCGATCCGCTCGGCCTCGGGCATTCTGGTCGAGTATGACGATATCGACGACCCCCAGCGCCGCCGCTTCCATCGCATGATCGACGAGGAGAGCCGGGGCCTCTCGGATGTTGGCGAAGCGCTCGCCAGCTACTTCGAGCGCCGCGATCCGGTCGAGACCCGCCTGACGCCCCAGGACGAGGTCGAGGCGCTGTTCGACACCAGGCGCAATCGCTTCCCCGAGATCGAGGGCGTGGCCACCGACCCTTCCGCGCTCGCGGCGCGGATCGAGGGGGTGCTGTCCGACCATCGCCAGATCGAGACCGATGCCGCCCGCTCACGAGCGGCCAGGGCGCTGCAACTCTATGCGCGAGACGCGGCGCTGATGCCGCTCGACATCTTCGAACCGGCCGCCCAACAGGCGCGCTATGACATCGAATGCCTGGCCGAGAAGTTCTCGACCGGAACCGACGCCGTTTGCCGCCGCTTGACCGCGTTGCCGCCTGAGAATGGGCATCCCAGCTTTGGCTATCTGCGCGCCAATGCGGCAGGGACCATCATTGATGTCCGCGGCCTGTCCGGGCTCAATCTGCCGCGCTATGCGGCGGCCTGCCCGCTCTGGGTGCTGTACCGGACACAGCAGCGGCCCGAGCAGGTGATGTGCCAGCACGCCCGCTTTCCCAACGGTCATGCGTTCATCTTTGCGGCGCGGGCCCGGAACGTGGCGGAGACCGGGTTCGGCCAGCCCAAACACTACCTTACCGACATGCTGACCCTGCGGGTCGAGGAAAGTGCGGCGACCGTCTATGCCCCCGTCTCGGCGCGAGAGGGCGAACCGGTCGGTCCCGCCTGCCGCATCTGCCCGCGCACGGCCTGCGCGCACCGGATCGAGGACCCGTTTGGCGAGTGAACCCGCCACCCGAGGTTTCGCATTGCACTCCGCCGCCTTCTGCCGTCTAATCAAAGGAAACCCGCAACAGTCGGGGGAACATGTGGGAGGAGGCTGTCTGCCATGGCCAAGCGCGTGCTTTTGGCTGAAGACGAGCCGAACATCGTCGAATCCTTGAAGTTTCTGCTCGGCCGGGCAGGGTTCGACGTGACTGTCCGCATGAATGGGCGCGAGGCGCTGGACGCCGCGCTGACCAACCCGCCCGATGTGATGTTGCTGGATGTCATGCTTCCCGAGATCGATGGGTTCGAGGTCCTGAGCCGTCTGCGCGCAGAGGGCAATGGCGCCAGCCCGCCGGTGATCATGCTCACCGCAAAAGGGCAACGGGCGGATCGCGAGCGCGCCCTGGCCAGCGGTGCCGATCTGTTCATCTCGAAACCCTTCTCGAACGCGGATCTGATGCGCGCGGTGACGGATCTCGCGAACCGCCTGCCGGCCTGATCGCCATGGAAGACCGTGCCGGGCAGGAGCGCCTCAACCGACGGACCCGAGACCGGGCCGCGGTGCTGCTCGCACTCGGCATCTTGATGTTCCTGCCGCCCTTTGTCGGGATCCTCTCGATCGAGACGCGCATCGCCTCGGTGCCGCTGCCGCTGGTTTATCTCTTCACCGTTTGGGCCGCGCTGATCTGGGCGACGCGACGCTTGTCCGCTCAGCTTGCCGAAGAGCAGGAAGACCGGGGCGCGCAGGGCGAGACGGGGGCCGAGCGCTGATGCCCGCCATCGATCTGCTTCTGGTGATCTGCGTCGCCTATGTCGCGCTGTTGTTCGGGGTCGCCTTTCTGGTCGACATCAGGGCCCGGCAGGGGCGGCTGAACTGGCTGCGCTCTCCGGTCGTCTACACGCTGTCGCTTTCGGTCTACTGCACCTCGTGGACCTTCTATGGCGCGGTCGGATCGGCGGCGCGCAACGGGCTGGAGTTCATCACGATCTATCTCGGCCCCACGCTGGTTTTTGTCGGCTGGTGGTTCCTGCTGCGCAAGCTGGTCCGGATCGGGCGGGCACAGCGGATCACCTCGATCGCCGATCTGATCTCGTCCCGCTATGGCAAGAGCCCCAGCCTAGCAGTGCTCGCCACGCTGATCGCGGTATGCGCAACGACGCCCTATATCGCGCTGCAATTGCAATCCGTGACGCTGAGCGTGCAGGCGATCACGGGAGCTGGCGATGGCGCGGCCATCGGGTTCTGGGTCGCGGCCGGGATGGCGCTGTTCACCATCTTGTTCGGCACCCGCACGCTGGACGCGAATGAGCGTCACCATGGCGTGGTGGCCGCCATCGCCATCGAGGCTATCGTCAAACTCGTCGCGCTGATCGCTGTTGGCATCTTCGTCGTCTGGGGCATGGCCGGAGGGATCCGCGGGATCTTCGACGGTGTCCCGACCGAGCAGATCCTGGGCGCCTCCGACGTGTTCGGCGCGCGATGGGTGGCGCTCACCTTCCTGTCGGCCACTGCGATCATTTGCCTGCCGCGCCAATTCCAGGTGACCGTGGTCGAGAATATTGACGAGCGGCATCTGGCGACTGCCTCGTGGTTGTTCCCGCTCTATCTGTTCGCTATGTGCCTGTTCACCGTGCCGATTGCGCTGATGGGTCTGCAATCGATGCCCGAGGGCACGAACCCCGATCTCTATGTGCTGACCCTGCCGCTCGCGGCCGAACGGTCGGACCTGGCGATGCTGGCATTTCTGGGCGGGTTTTCCTCGGCGACCTCGATGGTGATCGTCGCGGCCATCGCCGTCTCGACCATGGTGTCGAACCAGATCGTGATGCCGGTTGCGCTGAACTTTCTGTCGCGCCGGACCGAGGTGTCGGGCGATGTCCGCAATCTGATGCTGACGGCGCGGCGCGTCTCGATCGCGGTGATCCTGGGGCTTGGCTTTGTCTATTTCCGGCTGACCGGGGGGTCCGATGCGCTGGCCGCGATCGGCCTGATCGCCTTTGCCGGTGTGGCGCAGTTTCTGCCCAGCTTGCTCGGCGGAATCTTCTGGCGCGGCGCAACGCGGGCGGGGGCGCTGGCCGGGCTGTCGGCCGGGGCGCTGCTCTGGGCCTATTGCCTGTTCCTGCCCAGTTTCGATGGTGGCTTCCTGCTGGGCGCCGCGACCCTGGCCGAGGGACCATGGGGCATCTCTCTGCTGCGCCCCGAGGGCCTGCTTGGCCTCAGCGGCCTCGATCCCCTCGTTCATGCGCTGATCTGGAGCCTCGGAGTCAACACGTTCCTGTTCCTGGGGGTCTCGGTCCTGACCGACACCGATCCGCTGGAGCGGCTGCAAGGCCAGCAATTCGTCGATGTGTTCCGCGCCTCGGGCCGGGCGGACAGCGGGGTCGAAGGCCGCAGCGCCAATGCCGAGGATCTCTTCATCCTGGCCCAGAGGATCCTGGGCACCGACCCGGCCCGCGAATTGTTCGACCATATCGCGAAGGAGCAGGGCCGGGCGACCGGCCTGCCCAGCCCCTCGACCAGCATGATCGCCCGGCTGGAACGCGAGCTTGCCGGGTCGATCGGTGCCGCCTCGGCCCATGCCATGGTCGGGCGGATCGCGGGGCAGGGCAATCTGTCGATGTCCGAACTGATCGACATCGCCGACGAGACGCAGGCCCTGATCGAAACCTCCCGGCAATTGGCGGAGAAATCGGCCCAGCTCGCCCGGGCCGCCCGGCAATTGCGCGAGGCGAACGAGCGGCTGAAACGCCTCGATGCGCAGAAGGATGATTTCCTCAGCCAGGTCAGCCACGAATTGCGCACGCCGATGACCTCGATCCGCTCCTTCGCCGATATCCTGCGCGTGAACGAGGGCCTGACGCCCGAGGACCGGGCGCGCTTCACCTCGATCATCCATGCCGAGAGCATCCGCCTGACCCGGTTGCTGGACGAAATCCTCGACCTCAGCCAGTTGGAGGCCGGGCGCCAGCCGCCGGTGCTGGGCGCGGTCGACCCCGCCGCCGCCACCCGGGACGCGGTCGACACGATCACCGGGCTCGCCGTTGCCCGAGGGGTCCGGATCGTGCACCATGGCAGTGCGACCCAAGCCGTCCAGGCCAATCAGGACCGGTTACGCCAGGTGCTGATCAATCTGCTCTCGAACGCAGTGAAGTACAACGCGGCCGCCGAGCCCGTGATCGATGTCACGCTCAGCGAGCGACAGGGCCAGACCCTGCTGGATATCTCGGACAATGGGGGTGGCGTGACGCGCGAGGAAGCCGACGCGGTGTTCGAGAAGTTCAGCCGCGGCGGCCGTGCCGACCGGGATCAGGGCGCGGGCCTTGGCCTTGCCATCAGCCGGGCGATCATGCGCACGATGGGGGGCGATCTGACCGTCGAGTTCCGTGGCGACGGCACCAGCTTTTTCCGGGCGCAGCTGGTGCAGATCCCGGCCGAGGTGACGCCAGCGTGAGCAGAATGTTCTGATGCGTGCGTTTGCAACTGTCTCGCCTCGGGGCCTCTGCCGTCGCATGCCGTGTTCTCAAGCTCCCTGCGTTGCGTGCGCTGCTGGACAGGCTGGTAGCGTGGGATCCGTGGAGCAAACGGATCAAACTCTCCGAGAACCATCCCGGTTTGGTTGAGGCGCCGGCGTGGCGCCCGGTGCCGCGACGCCACCGGTTCGGCTGTCGCTCCTTTGGGGCGATCGGCTGCAAACGGGCCTTGCTCCCGGCGCTTCGCTGGAAGGCCAAGCCGAGCTCCTGAAATGATCGCCGGCCAGGATGGCGCCCCGATGCGGTCGCGGGAGGGTTGGCCGTCGTGATCTTCGCCTTCGCGGAGGGCCGCCCGCCCGACGCCAGCACCAACCGCACCGGGCTGTTTCGTGCCTTCCGGCGAACCGCGGCGCGGACCCTTCTTTACGGCATGTCTTGAGCAAGCCGTGACCCGTTGAGCCTCCTGCCTGGACGCGTGGCAGCGTCTGCCAAGCTGCGCCTATGTGGGGGACCCGGTGCGAGGAGGCCCGTTGGCCCGTGAGGTCGCAAAGCTCCGTCGGCAGTCAATCGCATGGTGATCCGGCGCCCGACGGGCTTCGGCAAAAGGGGTCACGCGCTATGGTCTTATTGACGTCGACAGGCGGCTCGATTGTCCCCGAACGGGGACACTCGGCACAGTGGTGTTGGATTTCGACCACTGCGGCCTTGTCGGGCGCTACCACGACGTCGCCGCAGGGATCACTTTCACCGAGGAAGACCCGCCGATCCCTGCCTTCCACACCGATTGGTCGGAGGCATCTAGCCGCGTCCGTGCGCGACCGGCCCTTGATGCCGCCGAACTCGACAATGTCCTCCCGCTCAGCCGCGTGGCGCGGCGCGCATTGGGCCGGCAGCCATTCCCACGCGCCCAAATCCCGGGTCCCGGCGTCGCATCCCCTTGAGTGCTCGGCCTGGCTCGCGGCCTTTTCCTAGGTCGCCCGCGAAAGCTGCGATACACTTTCAATTCTGGGGAGAGCGGCGCGCCCGCCGCCCCCCAAACCGGGCGCAGAACGCGCCGGCAAGTGGGGGAAATGCCATGACCGATGAGAAAAGCGCCAATGATGTCGCGTGCTGGGATTGTGCCAACCGTCCTACCGAACGGCTGGAGGAGATGTTCGTCGAGCTGATCCAGAAGGAGCGGATCCGCCGCGGACAAGACCCGGCCCTGCGCACCGTCTTCCTCAAACAGCATGGCGTCGCCTGGGGCCTGTTCGAGCCGCTGCCCGACCTGCCCGAGGCTCTCAAGATCGGCACCTTCGCCCATGGCCCGCTGCCCGCCTGGATCCGCTTCTCCTCGGACGCGCAGCCGACCGACCCGGACCTGCACACGACCCTGGGCATCGGGATCAAACTGTTCGGCCTGCCCGGCGGCACGTTGATGGGGCCCGAGGACACCGCCGATTTCATCCTGCAGAACCACGACCGGTTCTTTGTGAACACCGCCACCGAGTTCTGCGAATTCACCACCGCGGGCGTCGTCGATGGCAATTACGCGCCTTACTTCGCCAAACATCCCGAGGTGAAACACATCATCGACGAGATGGAGAAGGCCGAGGCGAGTTGCCTCACCGCCTCGTATTGGGCGATCCTGCCCTTCGCCTTCGGGCCGGAGACGTTCGTGAAATACCGCCTGACCCCGTTGGAGGCCGAGGCGGGGGAGCCGTTCGACAACGCCAATTACCTCGCCCTCGACCTCGCCAGCCGGATGCGCCGCACCGGCGCGCGGTTCGCCTTCGAGATCCAGTTCCGCGAGGGCGACGAGCCGCTGGATGCGGCGGCGGTGCGCTGGCAGGGGCCGTGGCAGACGGTTGCCCATCTGACCCTGCCGCCGCAGGATATCGCGGCGCGCGGACAAGACACCTATGGCCAGCATCTCGCCTTCAATATCTGGCGCACACCGGAGGAGCAGGCGCCGCAAGGCTCGATCGCTGCTGCCCGCCGGGTGGTCTATCAGGGCAGCGCCGATCAGCGCCGCCGCGCCAACGGGATCTCGCTGAGCGAGCCCTCCCAGCCGCGCGAGAAGCCTGCGGCGGAACCCGCCGACACCTGCATTGTCAGCGCCACCATCTATCCCCCCATCGGGGTCTGCCGGGTCGGCAACAGCCCGGACGAGTTCTATCTCGGCCCCGAAGTGCCGGAGCCCAGGCCTGCCGCCCACGGGGCCTATCGCGACGCCTCGGGCCGGCTGAAACGCGAGGCGGCGCGGTTCCGCGTCTATGGTCTCAATGCTTTGGGCGAGGCGGTGGCCGAGCTGACGGCGGAGACGGCCGAGATCGAATGGCATGTCGAATTGGCCAATCAGAAATCCTCCTGGTACGAGTTCCAGCTGGCGCTCGACATCCCCGAGGCGGCCAAGGCGCAACCCTCGCTGTTGCGCAATGCGTCGGTGCAAGACCGCGACAGCCTGACCATCGCGCCCGGCGCCCGGCAGATTTGCGGGGCCGAACAGGGGCCGGTGCCGTTTGCTGGCGGCAGATTTCTGGGCAACGAGGTCTATCTCGGCGAGCTTCGCACCGACGCCGCCGGGCGCCTGATCGTGCTGGGTGGCCACGGCGTCTCCGCCAGCCATGATGGGTCCCGCGCCGTGACCTTCGCCAACAATGAGGGCTGGCATGACGACACCTCGGACGGGCCGGTGAAGGCGAAGGTCACCTATCAGGGCGTGGCGTTAAAGGTCGACCCCGCCTGGGTCATTACCGCCCCGCCGAACTATGCGCCGCAGCAGAAATCGGTTCGCACCATGTGGGACCTGATGCGCGACACGGCGGTGAACGCGGGGCTGCTGCCCCGCCCCGCACGGCCCAGCTTTCAGCACGACATCCGCCCGATCTTTCAGCGGATGAGCGATCTGCAATGGGTGAATGCCGGCTTTGCCGGAGGTTTCGGCCATGGCGCGCCGTTCAATTTCTCGACCTCTGATTGGATGGCGAAACTGGCCGATCCGAGCCCGGCCAATCTGGAGACCCGGCGCGTGCTGGCCAATAATTTCCGCCATTTCGAGGTGGATGCCTGGTCGCCGGTGCCCTGGCCCTGGCTCTATGGCGACGCGATGGCGGTGCCGGCGGCCGAGACCCCACGCCAGAACGCAGCGCTCAGCGATTTGCAGCTCTGGATGCTGGACCAATGGGTGCTGGGCAATTTCGAGGCGGATTACGACCCCAAGGCGCAGCCGCCGCAGAGCCTCGAAGAGGTTCCTGTGCAAGACCAGCCCGATACTCTGACCCGTGCGGCGATGGAGTTCTGCCTGGCCGATGCCTTCC
>JBCBIS010000092.1:0-15497 GCA_038524325.1 Pseudomonadota bacterium | reverse complement strand
GGATCGACGATGGCACGGATGTCAACGGGATCGATGACAGCCTCGACCTGACGACCTTCGATGCCGAGGCGAATGTCTATGTCCTGCAAGGAGCCTTCGCCAATGCCGGCGCCGCGCGGGATGCCATCGCCACGGCCCGGGTCGAAGCGCAGGGAGGCGCGACCGAAGAAGATGAGGCCGGGTTCTTCATCTACTTCAACCAGGGCCAGGGCCGTGATCGTCTGTTCGCCGTCGAGGATCTCGATCAGGTGGGCGGAGCGATCCAGCAGGTTGCCAATCTCGGTGACACCGTGGACTTGCCCGAAAGTGGCCTGAATGCTGACAGCGCCGAGCGTCTCGACGCCCTCGCGCAATTGGCGACCTTCGAGGCGGGCAATTTCAACTTCCTCTGACATCCCCGAAAAGCTTGATGCCCCGCAGGAGATTCCGGCGGGGCATTGCGCATCGGTTCCGCGCTTCCGAATTGTTTTACCTCATCAACCTTGTCGGTGATGGCTCGACTCTCTTTGTAAGGGGCGGCTTAGACGTCTGAAGATGCGTGTTTCCCTGAGGAGGCATCTGTGTTTGAGACTTGGCTCCGGCGGTAGGATTCGAACCTACGACCAGCGGATTAACAGTCCGATGCTCTACCACTGAGCTACGCCGGATGAGCCGTCTGCGCGTCGTCGGCGGCGTATAGCAAAGCGCTCTCGTGGCGTCCAGCGGATAATGGTTGGGAGAGTGTCGCCCGGTCAGAGTTTCGACAAGCCGCCGAAATCGCGGGTCGCTTCCGAGGCCGCCTGTGCGACCAGGCCGCCGATGGCGCCCAATCGGTCGGTCGGGATGCGGGCCCCTGGACCGGAGACCGAGATGGCCGCGACCGCATTGCCGAACTCATCGAATAGCGGCGCAGCGACACAGCGCAAACCCAGCGCATGCTCCTCGTCATCGATCGCGTATCCGTTTGCGCGCACCGTCGCCAATTCGGCGTCGAGCGCTTCGCGGTCGGTAATCGTCGTGGGCGTCACGCGGGTCAGGTTGAGGGTCGACATCAGCATCTTGCGCCGCGCGGGCTCCATGAACGCCAGTAAGGCCTTGCCAGCGCCGGAGGAGTGCAGACGTGTCCGCCCTCCCACTCCGGTGATGGCGCGCATCGCGTGACGCGACTCGATCTGGCCAATGCAGACCGCCTCGCCGTCGCTTTCGAGGAACAGGTTGGACGTCTCGCCCGACATCTCCATCAAACGGCGCAGATAGGGGCGCACGAGGGTGAGCGTGTCACGGGACCGCGCGAAGGCCGACCCGACGAAGAAAGCCGCCACGCCGATCCGCCACAGCCCGGCCTGCGGGTCGGGCCGAACGAAGCGTTCGGATTCCAGAGTGGTCAAAAGGCGGTGCGTCGTCGATGGCGGCAGCCCAGCGGCTTCCGAAAGCTCGGTGAGTGTCATGCCGTCGCCACTGGCTGCGAGATGACGCATCAGGGTGAGTGCCCGCGTGAGAGAGCGGACCTGCCCCGACGATCGTACTTCACCCTCGATCATATCTCTCCCGCCCTACTACTAGTCAAAAAGATAGTCTGATTCGAAATTTTGCAATACTGCGCGGATGCAAGATGGCAAAGACGCCTTGATACGTCAGGGAAGTTTGGCCGCTCGCCGGTTTGTGAGTGGTTAAGTAACTGATGTGGTGAGAAATTTTACCTAAGGTTGAAATTATCTTTGGGAGCTCTCTCAAATTAACTCCGCGTTTACCATCGGTGTCTTAACCATAGCCTACCTTGATTGCCAGGGCGTCGGGATGCGGATCACCCCCCCGTTCTCACACCCATCCAGGTGCTTCGGCGTCAGGTAGCCCCAATACCCATTTTAGGGTATCACCGCCCCAGCCTCGGCTGGGGCGGTATCTTTTTCAGGATATCCTTTCGAAAAGGTTGCAGTCAGCAACGTGTTCTCAAAAAAGTGGGTTTTACCCGTCCTTCCAGGCATCCCGCTTGCGATAGAGCGTCGATGGGCTCACCTCGAGCAGGCGCGCGGCCCGGGGAATCGAGCCCTTGCACTCCGCGATGGTTGCCTCGATGAACTCCCGCTCCAATTCAGCAAGCGACATCCCCACAAGGCTGCGGAGCGCCTCGGCTGGGGCCCAGTTGGGGCCGGGGGGCATCTGGACTTCGGCAGGTTGGGGCGCCTCAGTTGGCGTGATCTCGGTGCCTTGCGGGGCGAAGCTCAGCATGTCGGAGGTCAGCGTAGCGCCGTCATGCAGAACCATGGCGTTGCGCAGCACATTCTGCAGTTCACGCACATTACCCGGCCAAGGATAGCGCCGCATGAGCGCCTTGGCAGGTTCGGAGATCGAGGTGAACGCCTTGCCTTCTTCCTCGGCGAAGCGGCTCAGCAGGCGGTTGGCGATCTCGATCACATCCTCGCCCCGGTCCCGCAACGGGGGCAGGGCGATCGGCACGACATGGAGCCGATAGAACAGATCCTCACGAAACCGGCCTGAGCGCACCTCCTCGGCCGGGTCGCGATTGGTGGCGCAGATGATCCGCACATCGACGCGCTGCGGCCTGACCGCTCCGACGGGCTGCACGGTCGAGGTCTGGAGGAAACGCAACAGTTTGGTCTGCAGTTTCAGGTCCATCTCGCAGATTTCATCGAGGAACAATGTACCGCGATCAGCAGCTACCGCCGCGCCGATCTTGTCTGACACGGCGCCGGTGAACGAGCCTTTGAGATGGCCGAACACCTCGGACTCCAGAAGGTTGGCCGGGATGGCTGCGCAATTGAGCGGAATGAAGGCCTGATCCCGACGTGTCGAGAGCTTGTGGATGGTCTCCGCACAAACCTCCTTGCCGGTGCCGCTTTCGCCGGTCACGAACACCGTCGCTGTCGAGCGGCTGATGCTTTTCACCATGCGATAGATCGTCTGCATCACCGAGGACGAGCCGACGAATCCGCTGAAGGCCGCCTCCTGCAGAGATGTCTCGGCGCCGCCTGCGGGGCTGGCTGTCTCGATCTGCAAAGCCTCGATTGCCGCCTCGACGGCCGAGAGGAGGCGACGGTCGTCAAAGGGTTTGACCAGAAAGTCGAACGCCCCCTCGCGCATCGCCTCGACTGCGCGGTTGATCGACCCATTGGCGGTGATCACAATCACTTTCGCACGGCTGTCCGTCTCCTGGATCTGCCGCAACAGATCGAGCCCGTCTCCATCGGGCAGCATCAGGTCCAGGAGCACGATCCGGTTCTGCTGCGCGATGTAGGATTGCGTGGCGCCCGCCATGGTGAACGCGCATTCCACCTGCAACCCGGCGCCGGCGAGCACCTTTTGGTAAATCATCGAAAGGGAGTGGGTATCTTCGACCAGCAAGACCGGCGACGCATAGGCCAAGGCCATGGTCTAGGTCCTGAGCTTGGTATTCACAAATAGAAGCACGCGTTCAATCTCGGCCAGAATTTCCGGCCCCTCGTTGCGGATCTTCTCTTCATCCTGGGCGTTGCCGGCCGCATTCACGCTTTGCGACAGGCCCTGCAGCCGGATAGCGCCGATGGCACCGCCGACCGAAATCAAAACGTGCGTTGCGGCCCGCAAAGCCTTGAAATTCATGACACGTAGCGCCTGGTCAATGCTGGTGCGTGAGGTTTCGATATCGGAGCGGACCTTACCCAGCAGCTCCTGCATCGCCTCCGACCCAATGGCGCCTTCAAGGGCCTCATAGATCCCTTGATCGATCTGCGCGCTGCCGGTGACATCGATTGGCGCCTCGGGCACCATGGCGGCTTTCGGTTCGGTGCCGCGCTTGCGCATGAACCCCAGGATATCCTCGCCGAACTGCTCGATGGAGAGGATCGGCTTTGCGATCACACCGTCGGCGCCGGCTTCGTCGATTGCCAGACGGTGTTCGCGCATCACATAGGCCGTGAGGGCGATCAGCGGCATTTCGGCCAGCCTGCCGCTCGAGGCGCGAAGGGCCCGGATCACTTCGATGCCCGAAACCCGTGGCATCTCGATATCGACCAGCATCACGTCGAAGTCTTCGCGTTGGACGATCTCCAAGGCTTCCGCGCCATCCACTGCCAGGGTGACCGAGGCGCCGAGGCTCTCGAGCATCTGGATGGCGACCATCTGATTGGTCGGGTTGTCCTCCGCGAGCAAGATTCGCACTCCTGACAACGCCATCCGTGATGTGTCCTCTTGACTGCGCGGGTGGGGCGCCATGCTTTGCGGAGGGTTTCCGGTCTCGGCAGGGGTCCCGTGCGCGTTTAATTGTTCCGTCATGATACAACCTTTGCAGAGGTTGCGGGGACGGAGTTCGCTTGTTGCTCAGTTAGCATCAGGACGCCACCTTGGACAATCGGCCTTTTCCCTCAACAGCCGCCCGGAACCCATTTGGATCGGTCAATGACGGGCAGGTCGCGTCGAACAGAGCCGGTTGCTCCGGGCGTCCGACGCCGACCAACCACGCGGCCGGGTGTTGAACGCGCAGCCGCGCGGCCATCGCGGCTTCGTTCTGCCCGCCAAGCTCGGCGACGACGAGGCGGACTGGAGTATCGGCGTCTCCGCTCCGCCAGATCCTCCATCCTGCGCGGTCGAGCATGGCAAATGCAAGAGCGGCGCTGGTCGCGCTGTTGGTCTCGACCCGGGCGAGCGGGATCGCAATGGGGGCGAGCTCTGCCGGTACCCGCAGGATCAGGTCGACCCGCCGGTCACGATGGCGGTTCAGGTCAATGACGCCGCCCATGCGGGCGATCAGGCCCCGGGCGATGGCCGGCCCGATTGCATCGGTCGCAAACCGGTCATGGCCGCTTGGCTCGCCCGCAAAGACTGCCTCGGGCTGCCATCCGGGCCCGTCGAGCGGTGCGGTTTCACAATGCATCGCGACCTCGAGCTTCCCCCCGCGATGCCGAATCTCGACCTCCAGCGCGCTCGCATCGACGGTATCGACCAGATAGCGCATGATGTGGCGCGCCGCTTGGCAGAGTCGCTCGGCATCCGTCAAAACAGCCACAGGTGCATCGGGTGAGAGGGCAAGGTCGACCTCCTTGCCCCGACCGCCGCAGATGTCCCGCAGCTCCGTCGTTAAACGATTGGCCAGTTCGGGCAGTTCTGCCGAGACGATCACAACCCTCAGCGTCTCGCCCTGCAGTTCCGAGTAGTCGAGAATGTCGCCCAGGAGTTCATTCATCTTGCGCCCGGCCCGCTCCGCCTGGTCGAGCAGGCGTTCCTGCCGCGGGTTCAGCCCGGTTTGGCGGGCCAGTGCCAACAGGCCCATGACACCGTTCATCGGGGTGCGCAGCTCGTGATTCATCATGGTCAGGAAGCGGGATTTGGCCTGGCTGGCCGACTCGGCGCGCTGCAGATCGGCGGCCGTGCGATCGACGGCGTTGCGGAAGTACCGGATCTCGGCCATCGGGACGATCACCAGGATCAAAGTCAGGACAATCGTGACGCCGAACAACCACTCGAACGAGGTTTGCGCGCTGCCGATCGCCATGCTGGCCTCGCGGTTTGACATCTGTTTTGAGCGGAAAAGCTGGGCCGAGAACGCTTTGAGACCGGAGGCCACGGCGTCGAGCTCTGCCAGTAGGGCGGGAAGGTCGTCCTGCAGAGACGCCAGCCCGAGTGGGGCGGCACGCAAACGCTCCGCATCGCCCAAAAGCGCCATCAACTGGCCCCGTAAATCGTCCGGGATCTCGACGACCGGTTGTCGTTCAGCGGCAGGCAGGAGCGGTGCAGGGCTCCGCCAGGCTGGGCCGGAGGGCGCTTCCAACGCGGCCTTATGCTGCTTATGCAAGGCGAGCAGCGGCTGCACGGCCCGCTCAATCGTGGCCGCAAGCTCGGTCCGGGCGGTCCGATCGATTGTCTGTTTGGCGAGGATCATCCGGGCGGCGCGGGCAATCTCTGTCTCTGCCTCTTGGGCGATCAGGTGTTCCTGGAAGAAGTCCGGCTGCTGCACCTGGTCGAACGCTCCGCTGATCCGCCAGAGGCCGACGAAAGTCATGATCAGGAAAGCGACCAGCGCCAGAAACACGATGCAGTGCCGGACAATCGGCCAGCCGCGCTGTTGAGCGAGGGAGGGCGCGATGCCCCCGTTCGGCCATAAGCGGGCGGCAAAGGCGGCGAGAACACTCTGTCCAAGCGCGTTTTGTTTAACCGGTTGAATCGGCGTCCCGTCGGGCATCGTGGCTGGCAAACACGTTGGTTGCGACAATTACAGACCTGCGCGCACGCACTCAGGCACCCCGATCCTTTCGCCAAGAAGATTGATATATCGTGACCGAGGCCGCTCAGCCGGATTGCGCGTAGCCGAGTGTTTGCAGCGCCTCGCCGATCTCGTCGAGGATTGTCGGGTCGTCGATGGTGGCGGGCATCTTCCACTCCCGGCCATCGGCAATCGCCGCCATGGTGCCGCGCAGGATCTTGCCCGATCGCGTCTTCGGCAGCCGGTCGACCACGCAAGCCAGCTTGAAAGCGGCGACCGGCCCGATCTCTTGGCGCACGAGGCCGACGCATTCCGACACGATCTCATCGGTCGGACGGTTGCAGCCCGCGTTCAGGCACAGGAAGCCCATCGGCAGCTGCCCCTTGAGGTCATCCGCCACCCCGATCACCGCGCATTCGGCGACATCGCGGTGCCCGGCCAGCACCTCCTCCATCGCCCCGGTCGAGAGTCGGTGGCCAGCGACATTGATGACATCGTCGGTGCGGGCCATGATGTAGAGATAGCCTTCCTCGTCCATCATCCCCGCATCGCCCGTCTCGTAATAGCCGGGAAAGGTGTTCATATAGCTCTTCACATACCGCTCAGGCGCGTTCCACAGCGTCGGGAACGTGCCCGGTGGCAGGGGCAGTTTCGCCGCCACGGCACCTAGGGTGTTGGGCGGCAGGGGGTGCCCGTCCTCGCCCAGGATCGCCATCTCATAGCCTGGGATCGGCAGGCCGGAGGAGCCGATCTTCGGCGGCAGCGCCTCGATGCCCAGAGGGATGCCGGTGATGGTATAGCCCACCTCGGTCTGCCACCAATGGTCGATCACCGGCACGCCCAGCAGGTCTTTGGCCCAGTGGATGGTGTCCGGATCGGCCCGCTCCCCCGCCAGAAACAGCGAGCGCAGGCCCGAGAGGTCGTATTTCGCGACCTCCTTGCCCTCGGGATCCTCGCGCTTGATGGCGCGAAAGGCTGTGGGTGCGGTGAAGAGGCATTTCACGTCATGCTCGGCAATCACCCGCCAGAAGGTGCCAGCATCGGGGGTGCCGACGGGCTTGCCCTCGAACACCATCGTCGTGTTCCCGGCCAGGAGCGGCGCGTAGATGATATAGGAATGCCCTACCACCCAGCCGACATCCGAGGCGGCCCAATAGACCTCTCCCGGATTGACGTCATAGACGTTCTTCATGGTCCAGTGCAGCGCCACCATATGCCCGCCATTGGGCCGGACCACGCCCTTTGGCTGGCCCGTGGTGCCGGAGGTGTAGAGGATGTAGAGCGGATCCATCGCCCCGACCGGCGTGCACTCGGCCGGCGTGGCTCCGTCTTGAAACGCGTGCCAGTCGAGGTCGTGATCGGCCATCGCCGCCATCTCCTCCGGGCGCTGGAAGATGACGCAGAAGTCAGGATTGTGGGTGGACTGTGCGATCGCGTTGTCAATCAATGGCTTATAGGCAACCACGCGCCCGGGTTCGAGGCCGCAGGAGGCGGCGATGATCGCCTTCGGGGTGCAGTCATCGATCCGGACGGCGAGTTCATGCGCCGCGAACCCGCCAAAGACCACCGAATGCACAGCCCCCAGCCGGGCGCAAGCCAGCACGGCCACCAGCGCCTCGGGGATCATCGGCATATAGACGATGACCCGGTCTCCTTTTTCGACACCGCGCGCCGCCAAGGCACCGGCGAGGCGGGCGACCCGCTCTTGCAACTCGGCATAGGTGATCTTTTGCCGGGTCCCCGTGATCGGGCTGTCATGGATGATCGCCATCCGGTCGCCATGACCCGCCGCGACATGCCGGTCGACTGCGTTCCAGCAGGTGTTGCAGACCCCATCCTCGAACCACGTATAGAAGGGCGCTTCGCCGCCCACGGCTTTCGAGGGTTTCTCGATCCAGTCGATCGCCTCGGCGGCTTGCAGCCAGAAAGCCTCCGGATCCGCCTGCCAGGCGGCATAGGTGTCTTTGTATCCCATCGTCTCTCCTCCCGGGCCGTTCTGAGGCGGCCGCTTGGTGCGTCTCAGCCGTAGATCGCCACCGGCGTCCCGGCAAGGGCCGCGATGTTCACCAGGCCCCGGGTCGTGACCGAGGGGCTGACGATATGCGCCTTGTTGCCCATGCCCATCAGGATCGGCCCGATCTCGAGCCCGTTGACGAGCTGTTTCAGGATGTTCCGGCTGCCGCTGGCGGCATCGACATTGCCGAAGATCAGGCAATTCGCGGCGCCGGTCATCCGGCTTTCGGGCATCACACGGGCGCGGAGGGTGGGGTTCAGCGCGTGGTCGGCATGCATCTCGCCCTCATACTCGAAATCCACGTCCGAGGCGTCGAGGATCGCCATTGCCTCGCGCATCCGCCCCGCCCCGGGCGTGTCGAGGCTGCCAAAGACCGAATGGCTGAGCAGGGCGATCTTCGGTTCGATCCCAAAGCGCCGGATATGCCGGGCCGAGGCCATGACAGTGGCGGCGATCTGCTCGGCGCTCGGCTCCGGGTTCACCTGGCTGTCGCCGATGAAGATCACCGAGTTCTCCAGGATGATCGGCGAGAGCGCGCCGACAGGGTGCAGCGCCCCGCCATCGCCATCATCCAATCCCTCCAGAACCTGCCGGACATAGTTGAGATGCCAGAGATATTGCCCGAACGTGCCGCAGATCAGCGAGTCGGCCTCGCCACGGCGCACCATCACCGCGCCAATTGCAGTCGTATTGGTCCGCATGATCGTCCGGGCGAGTTCGGGCGTCACGCCGCGGCGCTGCATGATCTGGTGGTACGTGCCCCAATAATCCGGATAGCGCGGATCGTCCGTCGGATCGCAGAGCTCGAAATCGACACCGGGTTTGACGATCAGCCCTTCACGTTCGATCCGGCTGGCCACGACTTCGGGGCGGCCGATCAGAACCGGGTGGTCGATGCCTTCCTCGATCATGCCTTGGGCGCAGCGCAGCACCCGCTCGTCCTCACCTTCTGCAAAGACGATCTTGCGTTTCGCGGACCGTGCCGCCTCGAAAACGGGGCGCATGATCAGCGACGTCTTGAAGACCGAGGTTTCGAGCGATTGGCGATACGCCTCCATATCCTCGATCGGTTGACGCGCGACACCGGTCTCCATCGCGGCCTGCGCCACCGCCGGGGCGACGATGCCCAGGATGCGCGGGTCGAACGGCTTCGGGATCAGGTAATCGCGGCCGAACACCATCCGCTCGCCCTGATAGATCGCCGCCGCCTCGGCCGAGGAGGTCTTCTGCGCCAGATCGGCCAGCGCATGGGCGCAGGCGACTTTCATCGGCTCGTTGATCTGGGTCGCCCCGCAATCCAGCGCTCCGCGGAAGATGAACGGAAAGCAGAGCACGTTGTTGACCTGATTGGGATAATCCGACCGGCCCGTGGCCAGGATCGCGTCCGGCCGCGCCTCCTGCGCGACATCCGGAAAGATCTCGGGCGTCGGGTTGGCCAGGGCCATGATGATTGGGTCGGGGGCCATCTGCTTGACCATCTCGGCCGTCAGAATGCCCGGCGCCGAGACGCCCAGGAACATGTCGGCATCATGGATCACATCACCCAGTTGCAGCGTCTCTCCGACTCCCTTTTGCGAGAAGCGCTGCTTTGTCTCGTCCAGGTCGTCGCGCCCGTCATGGCAGAGCCCGGCGCGATCCAGCATCCAGATGTTCTCGCGTTTCACCCCCAAATCCATCAGCAGCGTTAGGCAGGCGATCCCCGCCGCCCCGCCGCCGGTCGAGACCAGTTTGATCGCGCCGAAATCCTTGCCCGCGATCTTCATGGCGTTAATGGCGGCCGCCGCGACCACGATCGCGGTGCCGTGCTGGTCGTCATGGAACACGGGGATGCCCATGCGTTCCTTGCAGATCCGCTCGACCTCGAAACAGGTCGGTGCGCCGATATCCTCGAGATTGACCGCGCCAAAAGTTGGCTCCAGCGCGATCACGATCTCGGCCAGCTTGACCGGGTCGCTTTCGTCTACCTCGATGTCGAAGCCGTCGATATCGGCGAATTTCTTGAACAGCGCGACCTTGCCCTCCATCACCGGTTTCGAGGCCTGCGCGCCGATATTGCCCAGCCCCAGCACCGCCGAGCCGTTCGAGATCACCGCCACCCGGTTGCCCTTGCCGGTGTATTTATAGGCGTTCGCGGGGTCCTCGTGGATTTTCATACAGGGCTCAGCCACGCCGGGCGAGTAGGCGAGGCTCAGATCCCGCTGCGTCGCCATCGGCTTGGTGACACGGATTGCGAGTTTTCCCGCCGTCGGCACCTCGTGATACCCGAGCGCCGCGGCCTTGAGCTGGTCTTCGCTCGATTGTGACATGGAGTCTCCCCTGAATTCTGCACCCGGGTCCGGGTCCCCGCCGGTATCGTACAGGGAAGCCAACGGGGGTGCCAGCGGTGCAAAGCTGAAATGAGACTTTCCGGCCTCGGATTTGGCGGCGCGGCCCAAAATCGGCCTCGAAACCGGGCTGCAGCCGATGTAGGTCACGGCTTGACCGAAGCGGCATCCGCACAAACTGAATGCGCAAACGGTGAGAAGAGGAGCGCCTGATGGCCCGGATCAGCGAGTTGCACTATTCGGACGCGCTTGCGGCCTCCTCAGGGATCGCCGAGTTCGTCGAAGTCAGCCTGGCCGAGGGTGAGGACCCGGCGGATTTCGCCATCGCGCTCTACAACCAAGACGGCCGGCAGGCGCAGAGTATTCCGCTGACCGCCGCGCCGATCGAGGTCTTCACCCCCTCCGACACAACCGAAACCCATTATGTGATCGACGGGCCCGATTTCGGCTTTCTCCTCACCGATCCAAATGCGGGCGGCACCTCAAACAACGAGGCCGTGGCCCTGGTGAACACCACGACCGGTGAAGTGGTGCAATTCTTCGACATTGGAGGCGGCACGTCCGAGATCGAGGCGCTGGACGGTCTGGCGCAGGGGACAGTGTCGGTCAATCTGCCGACCGAGACACCGCCGAACCAGGCGCAGGGCTCGCTGCAATTCAATCAACCTGACCCGGACACCCTGGTGACCCAGCCCATCTCGCGGGGCAGTTCGGGGATCATCTGCTTTGCCGCGGGCAGCCTGATCGATACGCCGCAGGGGGCGCGGCCGGTGGAGACGCTGCGGGTGGGAGATCTGGTTCAGACCGCCGACAACGGGGTGCAGCCGATCCGCTGGATCGGGCAGCGCACCGTGGCGGCCCTGGGCACACTTGCCCCCGTCGTGATTGCCGGGGGTGCCCATGGCGCCGAGCGACCGCTGACCGTCTCGCCGCAGCATCGCATCCTGATCCGCTCGCCGCGGGCGGATCTGATGTTCGGGGAAGCCGAGGTCCTGATCCCGGCGATCCATCTTGTCGACGGTCGGCATGTCGCGCGCCGTCAGGGGGGCGAGATCACCTATGTCCACCTGCTCTTCGACCGGCACGAGGTGATCTTCTCCAGCGGCGTCGCCAGCGAGAGCTTTCATCCCAGTGCGCGCAACATCTCGACGCTGGAGAACGCCACCCGCGCGGAGGTCCTCACACTGTTCCCGGAGCTTGCCTCCGGTACGCCCCCGTTCGACACCGCGCGCCTTGTGCTGACCGGGGCCGAAGCCCGGGTTCTGCACAGGGCAGGCGGCGCTACTCGGCCGCCTTGGGCGCGCGCGCCTCTCTGATCAGGTCCAGGATGTTCGCCGCGGCCTCGGGGATGTTCGTGCCGGGGCCGAAGATCGCCTTCACGCCTGCCCGGTAGAGGAAGTCGTAATCCTGCTGCGGGATCACCCCGCCGCAGATCACGATGATTTCGCCCGCGCCCTCGGCGTTCAACGCCTCGATCAGCTTCGGCGCCAGGGTCTTGTGCCCGGCCGCCTGACTGGAGATGCCGACCACATGGACATCGTTGTCGATGGCGTCCTGCGCCGCCTCGGCCGGGGTCTGGAACAGCGGGCCGACATCGACATCAAAGCCGATATCAGCAAAGGCCGTCGCGATGACCTTGGCGCCCCGGTCATGCCCGTCCTGGCCCATCTTGACCACCAACATGCGGGGGCGGCGGCCCTCGTCCTCGGCAAAGCCTTCGACTTGTTTCTGGATCTGGGCAAAGCCTTCATCGCCCTCATAGGCCGCGCCATAGACGCCGGCGAGGGTCTTCACCTCGGCACGGTGTCGGCCAAAGACCCGCTCCATCGCGTCCGAAATCTCTCCCACCGTGGCCCGTGCCCTTGCTGCATCGACGGCGAGGGCGAGCAGGTTGCCATTGGCTCTTGCACCTGCCTCCAGCGCCTCGATCGCCGCCTTGCAAGTGGCTTCGTCGCGGGTGCTGCGGATGGTTTCGAGCCGGGCGATTTGCGAGTCGCGGACTGCCACGTTGTCGACATCGAGAATGTCGATCTCGGGCTCTTCCTCCAGCCGGAACTTGTTGACACCGACGATCACCTCGTCGCCCCGGTCGATGGCGGCCTGGCGGCGCGCGGCGGCTTCCTCGATGCGCAGTTTTGGCATGCCCGAGGCGACGGCCTGGGTCATGCCGCCAAGCGCCTCGACCTCTTCGATCAGCTTCCACGCCTCGGTGGCCAATTCATCGGTCAGCGCCTCGACATAGTAGGAGCCCGCCAACGGATCGACCACCTTGGTCACCCCGGTCTCATTCTGCAGGATCAGCTGCGTGTTCCGTGCGATCCGGGCGGAGAATTCCGTCGGCAAAGCAATCGCTTCATCGAAGGAGTTCGTGTGCAGCGACTGTGTTCCGCCCAACACCGCCGACATCGCCTCATAGGCGGTGCGGACGATGTTGTTATAGGGATCTTGCTCCTGCAGGCTGACGCCCGAGGTCTGGCAATGGGTGCGCAGCATGCTGGATTGCGGCTTCTTCGGGTTGAACTCCGCCATGATGCGGGACCAGAGCAGGCGCGCTGCCCGCAGCTTGGCCGCCTCCATGAAAAAGTTCATGCCGATACAGAAGAAAAAGCTCAAACGCCCTGCAAACGCGTCGACATCCATGCCCCGCTCGATTGCCGCGCGCACATATTCCCGGCCATCGGCCAGGGTGAAGGCCAACTCCTGCACCAGGTTCGCCCCGGCTTCCTGCATGTGATAGCCGGAGATCGAGATCGAGTTGAATTTCGGCATCTCGTTTGCCGTGTATTCGATGATATCCGCCACGATCCGCATCGAGGGTTCGGGCGGGTAGATATAGGTGTTGCGGACCATGAACTCCTTCAGAATGTCGTTCTGAATGGTCCCGGACAGAGCCGAGCGCGGCACGCCCTGTTCCTCGCCCGCCACGATAAAGCTCGCCAGCACGGGGATCACTGCGCCGTTCATGGTCATCGAAACCGAGACTTTCTCCAGCGGGATGCCGTCGAACAGGATCTTCATATCCTCGACCGAGTCGATCGCGACCCCGGCCTTGCCCACATCGCCCTCGACCCGAGGATGGTCGCTGTCATAGCCCCGGTGGGTGGCCAGATCGAAGGCGACCGACACGCCCTGCTGCCCCGCCGCCAGGTTCTTGCGGTAGAAGGCGTTCGAGGCCTCGGCGGTCGAGAACCCGGCATATTGCCGGATCGTCCAGGGCCGACCCGCATACATCGTCGCCCGCGGTCCGCGGGTGAAGGGGGCGAGGCCCGGCAGGCTGCCCATATGGTCCAGGCCTCCCGTATCCTCGGCGGTGTAGAGAGGTTTGACCGCGATGCCCTCAGGCGTGTCCCAGGTGAGATCTTCGAGGCCACGGCCCTTCAAGTCACGCTCGGCGAGCGCTTTCCAGTCGTCGTATTCGCTCATGATCGTCTCCTTCAGGCCGCGGATGCGGGTCTAATCGAGTTGCAAGATAGCACAACGCGCCAAGGGCTGCGGCATGGCGCGCTGCCACGGAGTGTCAGGCTCCATGGACGCGTTCGGATGCCTGCTGCAAAAAAGCGGCGAGATCGCTCGCCAAGGCTTGATCGACCGAATTGGCGTTGCATGTTTTTTGACATGGTGGACCTGATGTCGCTGATCGGATTTCTGGTGCTCTCGGGGGCGGAGACCGACCTTGCGTCTCATCGATGGGAGTTGCGGCCGATTCTGGTCTTCTCGGCCGAGGACGACCCAAGACTGGCGGAGCAAT
The DNA here is from genome assembly GCA_038524325.1 of Pseudomonadota bacterium. Classification (GTDB taxonomy): domain Bacteria; phylum Pseudomonadota; class Alphaproteobacteria; order Rhodobacterales; family Rhodobacteraceae; genus Thermohalobaculum. The sequence continues at coordinate 1,236 of JBCBIS010000092.1, read as the reverse complement.
TGGAGCGGTTCGAGGCCAATCGGCGCGACCTCGAAGAGAGGCGCAACATCGTGATCGTCGAGACCGAGCCGGACTCGCGCCTCTGGCAAACCTTCCAACCGGCGGACTTCACGGTCGTGTTGATTGGGCTGGATGGGGGTGAGAAGTTCCGGGCGAACCGGCTCGTCGACCCGGAGGAGTTGGACGAGCTGATCGATCAGATGCCGATGCGCCGGCAGGAGCTCAATCAGCGCGACTGAGCCCGCCCGCGCAATCCGCGCCGTTCCGATCCTCCAAATGCTGCCGGACCACAAGAAAACCGCGTCACTCCGCCACAATCCGGTGCGATTAAGCTTTGCGTAACGCCGCTTCTGTTTAGTGCCCGTGTGGCGGGGCCTCCCCCCCCAGTCCCCGTCACAACCCCCGCCGTCAAGAGTGTCGGCGCAAAGCCGGTGTCCACTGGGTTGGATTCGTGACCGCTGCGACACCAACGCCGCGGCGCCTTTTCCCAGACCCATGCGCTGCGTCGCAGATTGTCGCTTTGACCGCCACACCATGTGTGAACGGCGCTTAACGCTTTCGTTTAGCGAGATTTTGACGGGTCTCGTCTCAAACAGGATCCCATACCCGTGACAGAAAGCGAGACCCGGATGACCGAGATCACATTCCAGGCTGTGGCCATCGATATCGTGCAGATCGTGCATCTCTTTGCGATGGGCATTGCGATCGGCACGGTTGCCTTCGCCGATTACTCGATGCTGAGGCGGGTCTACGAGCCGATCCGTCCAGGCTGGGCACGGTTTCTTGGCCGCATCCACGTCTTCCTGCTGGTGGCCTTTATGGCCACCTGGGTCACGGGTCTGGTTCTGATCTGGGCGCGGACGGGGTTCGACCCAGCGAATTTCACGCCCAAGCTCTGGGTCAAGCTGGCCGTTGTGACCGGGCTTCTGGGCACGGCTTTTGGCATCCGCCGCATCGTTGTGCCTCGGATCATTCGCGGGGCAGGGGGCACCATGCTGGATCTGCCGTGGCCCAGCAAAAAGATCATCGGGGTCTTTGCCGGCCTGTCGCTGGCCGGGTGGAGCTCTGCCCTGATCCTCGGCGCCTCCGACCTGTTGAAGGTGGCGTCGTTCGAGCTGCTCTTCTCGCTGCTGGCCGGGTTCTACCTGACGGCCATCTGCGCGATCGTCGGGGCGTTCTGGTACACGCATCGCTGCTATGGCAACCCAGTGACACGTCTGCAGAGGAGCTTCTCCG
>JBCBIS010000091.1:0-15607 GCA_038524325.1 Pseudomonadota bacterium | reverse complement strand
GAATAGAGCCGCCTTTCCCCGCCCATGGCAACGGCCTGAACCCGGATGCCGTCCCATTTCCACTCGGCGCCGTAATCCGCCGGATCAAGCTTTCCGAGATGCTCTTCGACCGGATTGGCGAGCATCATCGGGCGGAAGGACAAGGCCAGATCGACCGCAGGCTCGGCCCCGCCATCGAGCCAGGCGAATAGTGACTCGTAAGGCGGCGCGACTCCGAACCAAAGTTCCTCGATCCGCTCGATCGGGCGCCCGCTTGCACGGCTCAGCGCCACGCGCGCCAGACGCGCCGAGACACCAACTCGCAGACCACCGGTGCAGAGCTTGATCAGCGCCAGCCGCTCGGACGCCTCCAGACTGTCGAACAAGCGCGTCAGCACCGTCCCCAAAGCCCCCCGCCCGGTCGATTGGAGCAGATCGACCACCTCGCCCAAACGTGGCGGATCGGCCCGCGTTACGTTCTGCTCGGGCCATATCAGGGCAACTGTTTCGGCGAGATCGCCGACATAGTCATAGGACAGCCGGAACAGGACGGGATCGACCCGCTCCTCGACAAGGCCCCGGATCCGCGAGGGCGTCACATTCGGCAGATCGATCCCGCCAGACAGCGCGGCGAGGGCCCAGCCTCGATCCGGGTCCGGCGCCGTTGTAAAATAGCCCTCGAGCAAAGCCAGTTTGGCGTTGCGGCCAGGCGTGAACAGAAGTCGGCTGAGCAGTTCGGCGAAAAGGCGCATGATGAGACCATAGCGCCGCCACGCAGCCGCGCCAATCGAACCGAACGCAGCAAATGGATTGGCTTGGCAAACGCGAGAGAGTAGAGACCCGAATGCTCTCCTACCAACATGCCTATCACGCCGGAGGCCCAGCCGATTTGCACAAGCATGCGGCGCTGTGCCTGTTGCTGGCGCGGCTCACCGCCAAGCCCCGGCCGATCACCTATATCGAGAGCCACGCCGGTCGCGGCCTCTACGACCTCGACAGCGCCGAGAGCGCCAAGACCGGCGAAGCGGCGCGCGGTGTCGACCTGTCGCGCGTTCCCGGCGACCTTGGCGCGGCACTGGCCGACATGCGTGCGCGCCATGGCGGGCGGAGCTATCCGGGCTCGCCCCTGTTGGCCGCCACGATGCTCCGCCCTGACGACAAGCTTGTGCTGTGCGAACTCCACCCGCAGGAGCATGCGGCGCTGAAGAACAATCTGGCAGGGCCGGGGGTCTCGACCCATCGCCGCGACGGGCACGAGGGGCTGGTCGCTCTGAGCCCACCCACGCCCCGGCGCGGCCTGGCCCTGATCGATCCGAGCTACGAGGTCAAATCCGAATATGCGAAGACGGCAGTCACGGCGCAGCGTCTGGTAAAGAGGTGGCCGGAGGGCGTCGTGATGATCTGGTATCCGCTGTTGCCCTCGGACCGGCACCTTGACCTGACTGGTCCTCTCGAGACGGCCCTGCCGCGGATCATAGTGAAAAGCGAGGTCTGGTTTACCGATATCCCGCCGCGTGGCATGCAGGGTTCGGGACTGGTGATCCTGAACCCGCCCTATGGATTGGAGAAAGCCCTCAGCGCGCTCTGGTCCGGATATGCCGAGATTTTCCAGCCCGCGCGCTAGACCTACGCATCCTCCTCGCGCCCGAGCAGCGAGAGCGGCCGCGCCGTGATGCCGCGGCTGGCGCACCAGTGGCAGAGCGCCTCCTCGGCCCCATGGGTGACCCAGACCTCGCCCGCGCCAGTGTCGGTGATCGTGGTGCAAAGCTCGTCCCAATCGGCATGGTCCGAGATGATCAGCGGCAGTTCCACCCCCCGTTGCTTGGCCCGCTGTCGCACCCGCATCCAGCCCGAGGCGGCGGCGATCACCGGGTCGGGCAGCCGCCGCGCCCAGCGATCCGCCAGGGCACTGGGCGGGGCCAGCACGACCTCTCCGGCCAATTGATCCGCCTCGGCGACTGTCGCCTGTGCCATCGGGCCCAGATCCAAGCCGAGATCGACATAAAGCTCGCAAAGTTTGATCAACGCCCCGTGCAACCATATGGTGCGATCATAGCCCGCGGCCCGCAACTCGAGGATCAGGCGCTGCGCCTTGCCCAGCGCATAGGCCCCGATCGCATGGCACCGCTCGGGGAACATGGCGCGCGAGGCGAGCAGCCGGGCAATCTCGCCCTCGACCGGCGGATAGCGGAACACCGGCAATCCAAACGTCGCCTCGGTGACGAAGAGATCGCAGGCTACCGGCTCGAATGGCGCGCAGGAAGGATCGGCCCGGCGCTTGTAATCGCCCGAGACCACTTCGCGCCGTCCCTCCGCCTCCAGCACCACCTGCGCCGAGCCGAGGACATGGCCCGCAGGGCGCAGCGTCAGGCGCACCCCGCCGAGATCCAGCGTCTCGCCATAGGGCAGCGTCTGGACCGCGCCGAACGCCTCGGCCCCGAACCGGGTTTCGGCGATCCGAACCGTCTCGGGCGTGGCCAGCAGCGTCTGATGTCCGGGGCGGCAATGATCGGCATGGGCATGGGTGACGACCGCGCGGGGCACCGGACGGATCGGGTCGATATGGAGATCGGCCCGCGGGCAGTAGAGCCCCGCTTCGGTCAAGTCCAGTAACCGCATGGCACCTCCCAGACCCTGATCCAACCCGTTCGGGTAGGTTGGGTCCACCCCTAATGCGCAATTCTCTCTCCATGCGGAGCGGGCAGAGCGCGGTGACCCAAGGTTAGAAAGCCGCACCACCACGGGAGACATGCCATGAGCCACACCCTCCACCCGCTCCGCAAACAGCGCCTGCAACGCAGCGAGCTGGCGGTTCCGGGATCGAACCCCTCGATGATCGAAAAAGCCGCGGACAGCGCGGTCGATTATGTGTTCCTCGATTGCGAGGACGCGGTTGCCCCGCCCGAGAAGGCAGCAGCGCGGCGGAACATCATCCAGGCGCTGAACGACATCGACTGGCAAGCCAAGGGCAAAACGGTCAGCGTGCGGATCAACGGGCTCGACACCCATTACATGTATCGCGACGTGGTCGACATCATGGAACAGGCGGGTGACAAGCTCGACACGATCCTGGTGCCGAAAGTGGGCGTGCCGGCCGATCTCTACATGGTCGAAGCGCTCGTCAACCAGATCGAGCAAGCCAAGGGCCGCGCCCCGCGCGTCGGCCTGGAAGCGCTGATCGAGACCGCGCTCGGCATGGCAAGTGTCGAAACCATCGCGCAGTTCGGCGGTCGGCTGGAGGCTCTGCACTTTGGCGTGGCCGACTATGCAGCTTCGCTGCGGGCGCGGACGGTGAATATTGGCGGGCTGAACCCGGATTATCCGGGCGATCAGTGGCACGCCGCCCTCAGCCGCATGACCATTGCCTGCCGCGCCTATGGCCTGCGCGCCATCGACGGGCCGTTCGGCGATTTCTCCGATCCCGAAGGCTACAAGGACGGCGCCCGCCGGGCGGCAGCGCTGGGCATCGAGGGCAAATGGGCGATCCATCCAAGCCAGATCGCACTGGCCAACGAGGTGTTCTCGCCGCCCGAGACCGAAGTGACCCGCGCCCGCAACATCATCAAAGCGCTGCGCGAGGCGGAAGCCGCCGGCAAGGGAGCGGCGAGCCTCGACGGCAAGATGATCGACGCCGCCTCGGAACGCATGGCGGCCAATGTGATCGCAGTCGACGACGCCATCCAGGCGAAACGCGCAGCATAAGAGACGCAAAGCCCCTCCCCAAGCCACCACTGCCCCGCGGGTGGGTGGGTGGAGGGGCGGCGGTGGCTTTGGGGCAGCTCAACCGGGAGGACCAGATGGACATTCACGAATACCAGGCAAAGGAAATCCTGTCGCGCTTCGGCGTGCCGGTGCCCAAAGGCGCCCTCGCCTACAGCCCCGAACAAGCCGGCTATCGCAGCCACGAAATCGGCGGAGACGCCTGGGTTGTGAAAGCGCAAATCCACTCTGGCGGGCGCGGTGAAGCCGGCGGTGTGAGGCTTTGCAAATCCGATGCGGACATTCGCGATTACGCAGCCGGCCTGTTCGGCAAGCAACTGGTCACCAAGCAGACGGGCGATCAGGGCAAGATCGTCGGCCGCGTCTATGTCGAGGAAGCCTCCGACATCGCGCGCGAGCTCTATTTCGGCCTTGTCCTCGACCGGAAAACCGAGCGGATCATGATCGTCGCCTCGGCCGAGGGCGGGATGGAGATCGAAGAACTCTCCGAGCAAAAGCCCGACAGCCTGCTGCGCATGACCGTCGATCCCGCTGCAGGCTTCCTCGATTATCAGGCGCGCGAACTGGCCTTTGGCCTGGGCCTCGACACCGGACAGGTGGCGCAGGCGGCCAAGATCTTCCGCGGCTGCTATCGCGCCTTCCGCGACCTTGACGCCACGATGGTCGAGATCAACCCGCTGGTGGTGACCGGAGAGGGCAATCTCGTCGCGCTCGATGCCAAGATGTCTTTCGATGACAACGCGCTGTTCCGCCATCCAAGTGTCGCTGAACTGCGCGACATGAGCCAGGAAGACCCGATGGAAGCCCATGCGGGCGACCGGGGCCTCGCCTATGTCGCCCTCGACGGCAATATCGGCTGCATGATCAATGGTGCAGGGCTGGCCATGGCCACGATGGACATGATCAAGCTGGCCGGCGGCCTGCCCGCCAATTTCCTGGATATCGGCGGCGGCGCAACGCCGGAGCGCGTGCTCAGCGCCTTCCGCCTGGTCCTGAAAGACCCGAAGGTCGAGGCGATCCTGGTCAACATCTTCGCCGGCATCAACCGCTGCGACTGGGTGGCCGAAGGCGTTGTCCAAGCCTTTGAAAAGGCCGAGATCCAGGTCCCGGTCATCGTTCGCCTCTCGGGCACCAATGTCGAGGAAGGCCAGCGCATCATCGCAGAAAGCGGTCTGCCCATCGCCACCGCCGACACGCTGGCCGAAGCGGCCGAGAAAGCCGTTGCCGCTGTCCAGAAAAAAGCCGCCTGAGGGAGGATCGAATGAGCATTCTGATCGACGAGACCACCAAGGTTCTTGTGCAAGGCATCTCGGGTCGTATCGGCCAGTTCCATGCCGAAGACATGATCAAAAACGGCACCAATGTCGTTGGCGGGGTCACCCCCGGCAAAGGCGGGCAAGAGGTGCTGGGCCGCCCGGTCTTCAACACCATGCGCGGCGCGGTGCGCGAAACCGGAGCCACCGCCTCGATCGTCTTTGTGCCGCCCCCCTTTGCCGCCGACGCGATCATGGAGGCGGCGGATGCCGGCATTCGGTACTGTACCTGCATCACCGATGGCATCCCGGCGCAGGACATGATGAAGGTCAAACGCTATATGCGCCGCTACAAGGCCGAGAACCGGATGGTGCTGACCGGGCCGAACTGTGCCGGCACGATCAGCCCGGGCAAGGCGATGATGGGGATCATGCCGGCGCATATCTATCTGCCCGGCCGGGTCGGGATCGTCGGGCGCTCGGGCACGCTCGGCTATGAGGCGGCGAGCCAGATGAAAGCGCTGGGGATCGGCGTATCCACGTCGGTCGGCATCGGCGGTGACCCGATCAACGGGTCGAGCTTCAAGGACATCCTGGCGATGTTCGAGGCCGATCCCGGCACCGATGCGGTCATGATGATCGGCGAGATCGGCGGTCCGCAAGAGGCTGAAGCCGCCGCCTTCGCCCGCGATCACATGAAGAAGCCGGTGATTGCCTATGTGGCCGGGCTCTCGGCACCAAAGGGCCGCAAGATGGGCCATGCCGGTGCCATCGTCTCGGCCTTCGGCGAAAGCGCGCAGGAGAAGGTGGAGATCCTGGAGGACGCTGGGGTCACCGTGGCCCCGAACCCCTCTGCCATGGGAGAAACCGTGGCAACGGTCCTGCACCGCATGGGCCTGGCCGCCTGATCGAGCAGGGCTCCCGCCGTTTTCATCGATAGGAAGCGGCGGGAGCCAGGTCAACGTCCACGCATTGGGCGATCGATCAAGCCATCGCGTAGTTCAAATATTGCGCGACCGCCGCCGCGCGGGTCTTCACGCCGAGCTTCTCGAAGATCAGTTTCAGATGGTATTTGACCGTGTTCTCGGACACGCCCAGCCGGTCGGAAATCTGGACATTGGTCCAGCCCTTCGACAGGGCGGCCAGCACCTCGCGCTCGCGCCGGGTAAGCTGCTCGAACGGATCGCTGTTCAGCGAGGACAGATCGACATAGGGAAAGCTGACGCGGCCCGACGCGACGGATTTCAGGACGTTCAGCACCACATCTGGCGCGTCCTGTTCGGAAAAACAGCCCCAAGCCCCCATCTGCATCGCATCGCGCACCAGATCCGGGCGCAGCGAGCGGGTGCGGATCACCACCCGCAAGCGGGGATAGCGCCGGCGCCATTCCTCGAGTTTCCGACGCAGGCTCTCGCGGCCATTATCCGAGGTCAGGATGGCGATCTCGGTCTCGCGACTGTCGGGGAGGTCACAGAACCGGGCGGGATCGTCGCAGATATGCGTACGCGGCAGGCCGGCTTCGCGCTCGATCAAGGCATCGAGCGCGCCCGAGAACCAAGCGCTACCTCCCACGACAGCCAGATGCATCTGCGACATCCTTACAGCTACGGCGTTACAAGCTAGCCCTACACAAGGTCTCCGCGAAACAAAATTTGCATATTCTTCGCTGGTTGAAACTTTCTGTTATTGCGTTTCCAGTTCCGGCTGCTTGCGTTTCAGCTCCTGATATCGCCCTCCGAGGTCGTTCAGATAGCCGGACACTGTCTTCAGAAGCGACATGGCCACCCGCGGATCGGCTTCGACGACATCGTGGAGTTCCTGCGCGCCGATCCGCAAGGCCTTGATCGGTCCGGTGGCGACCATGTCCAGCCTGCGCCGTTCTTCTCGGATCACCGAGAGATCGCCGATCAGCCGGCCCGGAGGGACTTCGGTAACCGGGTCCATTCCCGGGCGGGCCTCGGGCCAGCGCAATTCGGCCATGCCTTTGGTGAGGACATAAGCGCCCTCCGCAGGTTCTCCGTGACGGAAGACGAAATCGCCATCCTGGAACTCGACCCAGTTCGAGGCAAAGGCCAGCAGCCGGTGCTGCGCGTTGTCCAGGCCTTCGAAGGGCGATGTTCTGGCGATCACCCGCACCTTGCGCCCCAGATCCTCCATTGCCGATCCGGTCAATTCGGGTTCGACCGTTTCCTCGGCGCCCTTCAGGCGGCCATCCGAAATCTCCAGAACAAGGTCATACGCGCCGCGGCGCGGGATTTCGGGTTCGAGAAAGATCAAGGTCGACTCGGGCAGAAGGTCGCGCAGCCGCCGGCGCGTCTCCGCCCGCTTATCGGAATCGTGGCTGGCCAGTGCACAATCGAGGATCAGGATATCGGGGCGCTTGATGACGGCCCGGGCAAAGGCGATCCGCTCGTGGGCCACGCGAGGCAGATTGGAGCCGCCGATGCCCGCTTCGACATCTCCTATCAACAGGACAACTTCGCGTTTCAGCCCGGCCTCGATCAAAATATCGCTGACCAGCTTGGTCACCTCACGCGCTTTGGTGCCGGCGCTGGCCGAGATTCGCCCAAAAATAGCATTCTCGAGCACCGTCAACCCTTCATTGAAGCGCGCCGGGTCGAGGGGCACGAACAGATCACCCGCCGTCTCCAGCATCTCGCGGCTGCGAGACTGTCGGAGGGTGAGGATCTTCTCCTTCAGCGCCTTCGGGAATGCCTCGCCGATTTGCTCCGCAGAGAGCCGGAAGGGCAAGGTGCTGAGCAGGGCGCGCTCTTGATCCGAGAGCGCTTCCAACCCCTTGCGCCGTTTCTTGTCGACGATCTTGGTCAATTGCTCGAACAACTCGGCATCGATTCCCAACTTCCGGAACAGCGGATGCTGGACGCCGACCTGCCCGAAGGTGCGCACCAGCACGCTGACCAGGTCATAGCCGAGGGCGAAGACATCCTGGCGCAGCCCCGTCGCTTCGATGGCGCTCACGAACCGGGGATCGGTCGCCATCGCATCCAACCGGGCCTGACGGCGGGCCGCAGCGAACAGCAGGTTGCCGCCGACCGCCATGGCCGGGTTGAACTTGTCAGGTTCGAAGAAATGCACGGCCTTGCACAGTTCCGACTGAGCGATCCTCTCGCGGATCTTGGTTCGAAGGCCGACGAGGCTCTCCGCCAGTTCGGGATGCTCGGCTTCGGCAAACTGCGCGCCCAGGCCGCGTTCGAACAGGAACAGATCGGTCTGCATGGTTTGGATGATCTTATACCACCAATCGTTCAGGGCCTGCCGGTCCTCGACACTCGCGATGCCGGGGTCCAGCCAGTCTTTGGCGATGGGATCGGCGCTGTTGCCGGCGCGTTCGGCCTCGTGCATGAACTCGGCAATCTCGGCGTCCGAGGCATCGTCACCGCGCGGCTGGGTGCGCAGCGACATCGAGATGTTGCGCCCGATGGTTCGGTTGAACAGGTAGGGATCGGGCGTCGCCAGCCCGATCCGCTGCGCCACGACCCGTTGATGCAATGCCGCAAGATTGTGCCCGGCGATCTCGACCTGGCCCGATGACGGCGTGACGCCACGGCTGAGAAGTTCGGCAAAGGCGCGCCGCTCGGTCGCGTTGCGGGCCTCGACCGCGACGGTTGCTCCGGCCGGTATCTCGGCAGTCAACCCGTCGAGAACCGGCGTGCCGTCGGCGTCGAGCAGGGTCGCGTTCTCGAGATGGATCGGCCCCTTCAGCCGCGGCACCTCGGCGGCCTGCCCTTCGATCTGATCCTCCGCCAGCATGCCGGTTGGCGCGAATTGTTCGATGATGGTGGTATAGCGCAGGCCCATATCCTGGACCTGATTGTAATAGGCCAGCAGCTCCTTCCACGGCCCCGACAGGTCCTTATAGGCCGCCAGCGCCGCCACCAGTGCGCCCACGGTCAGATCTCCGGTGATCGCCAGGTAGCCGCCGATCGAGAAGAACAGAAACGGCGTCATCTGCGTGATGAAGTTATTGATAAACTTCATGAAAAACTTCTTGTGGTATATCTTCAATCGGATCCCGAACAACCGCCCCAGCCGATCGGTGAAGGCCGCCTGGGCATAGGGAACCCCGCCATTGGCGCGCAGGTCCGAGAGGCCCGCGACACTCTCGCCAATCTCCTCGGCGAGGCGCCGGACCTCCTGCACGCGGGCTTTGTTGAGCAGATTGATCTGGCGCTGCAGATAGGGGATCAGCCACGCCTGCAGCGGAATCAGCGCGACCGCGGCGAGGCCGAGCCACGGGCTCTGAACGAAGAGGAAGGTCAGGATCGTCAGCATCTGCCCGGCCTGGAACACCGGCTGCGCCAGCGCATCCCCCATGATCCCGCCCAAAGGCTCGGCCTCGGCGGTCACCATCGAGACCAGTTCCCCCTGCGAGGTTCGGCGGAAATGGCTGACTGGGAAGCGCAGCACATGCGAGAGCAGTTGATAGCGGAACCGGCGCAGCAATCGCTCGGCCACGATCCCCTTCATCGTATTCAACCGCATCTTGACCAGCCCCCAGGCCAGCACGGCCGCGAAGAACCCGGCACAGAGCAGTGCGAGATACTCCACCTGGCTCAACGCATGTCCAAAGACATCGATCGTCCCACCCTCGGCCCCGATCGCATCGTTGATGATCAGCTTGGGCAGTTCGAGCGTCGCGTAGAGAAAGGGAAACGCCAGCAGCGTGACCGCCAGCAGAACGAATTGCTGGACCTTGCTGTAGCGCCAGATGAAGGCGAAGAGGCTGGAATGCATGGGCGGCTCACGGCGTGGTGATGGGAAGCCCTAGAAGAAAGCATCCCGGCCGAGCGGTTCAAGTGCCATGCAGGGGGCGCATGCCGGCTATGCGGCGGCATGCGCGGAGTGGGTGGCGCGGGGCCGGATGGTTCAGGCCGCAGGCGCGGTCCCGGTTTCGCGGGCTTTCGCAGCGGCCAGCGTCTGCTTCAGCTCCTGCTCCATTTTCTGCAGCTCGCCCTCGGCCTCGGCGCGTTTGCGCTTGCCTTCATCGGCAATTTCCAGGCTCTCGTTGATCGTGTCGATCAGGCGGGCATTGGCCTCCTTGACCGCGTCGATGTCGAAGATCCCACGCTCCATCTGAGTGCGCACCTCGCGGTTCGACTCCTGCAGGGTCTCGGCATTCTTGCGCAGCAGATCGTTGGTGAGATCGGTGGCGCCTTTGATGTCCTTCGCCGCCGCCTGGCTCCGGAAGATGGTGATGCCCTGGGCCAGCTGGTTCTTCCACAGCGGGACGGTGTTGGTCAGGACCGAGTTGATCTTGTTGATCAGGCTCTTGTCGTTTTCCTGCACCAGCCGGATCGAGGGCAGCGACTGCATGGTGACCGTGCGGGTCAGTTTCATGTCATGGACCCGGCGCTCCAGCTCGTCGCGGGCGGCGCGCAGGTCGCGCAGTTCCTGCGCCTTCATCACGCCGTCCTCTTCGGGTGCCGCCTCGACCTCGGCCTGCTTGGCCGGGATGCTCACACTGTCCATTTCGGCCATCTTGGCTTCGCCAGCTTGGATGTAGAGACCGATTTCATTGTAGAAATTCAGCGTCTCCTCGTAGAGCCGGTCGAGGAATTTGACGTCCTTGAGCAGGACTGTCTCATGCTCCAGCAGATTGTCGGTGATGACGTCGATCTGGCCCTGCACCGTCTCATATTTTGCCACGAACTCGGCGACCGGGGTTACGGAGGCGAACAGCCGCTCCCACCAGGACCGCTTGCGTGTCGGGTCGATCTCCGAGGTGTCGAAGCCGCGGATCGTGGTGACCATCTCGCGCAGATCCTCGCCCGCGGGGCCCACATCCTTGTTGCGCACCCCGTCCAGCATCTGGTCGCTGAGCTCGGTCAGCTTCGACTGCGCGCCCGACCCGAATTTGATGATCGATTGGGTCGAGGAGATGTCCAGTTCGGCCATCCGCTTGGCGATCTCCGGGTCCTGAGCCGCCGTCTCGGGCGTCACGGCGGGCAGGTTCGCTTCCGGTTCCGGCAGCACGGTGACCAGGGTCTTGGCCTCCTCGACAACCGCCACCGCCTTTTGTTGAATATCGCTCATCGCGCTCTCCTCTCGTCTGATTATGGCGGCTCAGGCCCGTTCCTGGCCCAGCCTTTCGCGCAGAACTTCGATCTCGACCTCCAGATCGGTGCGGTCGTCGGAGAGAAGCATGTCGCGCCCGCGGGCAAAGCTCTCCTCCAGTTCCGAGATCATGGCAAGGTAGTCGGTGCGCAGCTTCGGATCGTCGAGCCGCGCGTGGTTTTCGACATATTTGCGGGTCGCGTCCTCGGCGCCCTTCAGATAGACGGTGAAGTACCGCCGGGCCCGTGAGAGATCGCGCGGATCCTCCTCGACCAGCCGCAGCATCTCACGCACCCGGTCCATCAGCCCGCCGACCCTGGTGCTGAGCTCGCGATCGCGCAAGGTGCCGGCGAGCCGCGTCACCTCGACAACCCGCGCCTCGGCCTTGTCGATTGCCTCGATCACGAGGTCCGAGGCCCCGGGGCCGTCGACGCCTTTTGCCTTCATCGGATCCAGGCCAAAGGCCATGATATGCGCGATCAAGGCTAGTATCCCGCTGAGCCCTGCGCTGAGGAAATCTCCGCTCTGCCCCAGAAACACGGCCAGCGCGACCCCCAGAGCCGTCAGGATCGCCGCGCAGAGTTTCCGCGGAAAGGCCGGTGGTTTGGCGATCTGGCGGGCGTTGTACGCCGCCTCGGCCCGCAACCCCTCGCGCAGCAACCAGGCCGCCAGCATCAGCACCGCATAGCAGGCCAGCGCAATCACCGCCCGGGGCGTGTTCCCGCCCAGATCGGTCAGCGCCGCCAGCAGGATCGGCGTTGGCAAAAGGAACATCGAGACAGCGCGGAGATTGAAGCCTGGCTTTGCCTCCCCGCGCGGCATGGGCGCCTTCGAGGCGCCGCCCGGGCTGTGCTGCCCGCCAAAGCGTTTGGCGCTCATGGCAAAGGCTCCACCATCGCGAACAGAACCTGGCACGAGGCGACCAGGATCACCGCCGCCAATACGACCCATGCGATCCAACCTGTCCAAGCGCCTGACATGTCCAGCTCCGTCTCACTTCGCCCCAGACCATAGCCTGACCATTCGGTCGCGTCCATTTAAGGTCTATTCTTTGACCTTTGCATGACAGCGCATCTTGCACGAGCCCCCACCTCTGTCATGGTCGCCCCATGCCGCTGCAAAACCGTGTTCTGCCGACCGGAGAGATCGTCGCCCAGCCCTGGCGCGGCGCGTTGATGGGCAATCGCGGCTGTCTCCACGATGACGAGCAACGTCTCGGACACCGTCGCTGGCGGCATCACTGCTGGGTGACGTGCAAGACCACGTTTCGCGGACGCCACCGGGCGGTCATGCCGATGCCCGGGGCACCCACGGTCTATACCGCGCTGTTCTTCTGGGACGAGGCCTCGGCCTTCGCGGCCGGCCACCGCCCCTGCGGAGAATGCCGCCATGCCGATTATCAGCGGTTTCGCAAGGCCTGGACTGCGGCGGACCTGCCGGGGTCAACGATCCGCGAGATTGACCGGGCGCTGCACGCCGCCCGCGTGCGCCGGGACCGCAGTCAGGTAAGGACCGAAGCGCTTGCCGCCGATCTGCCCCGCGGTACCTTCATCCTGCTTTCCGGAGGGCCGGCGTTATGGGATGGAGAGGCGGCGCATCCCTGGAGCCCCGAAGGCTACAGCGATCCCCGAGACGTCACGGGCCGGGTGACTGTTCTTACACCAACGCCGCTGGTGACGCTTTTCCGCCATGGCTACACACCTGAAAGTGGTATCGCGGACCAGATTTAGGCGCGCTTGGCTAGCCGCTGGGGCTCGGCATGTTCTCGAGCTGCGTCATACCAATTGCATGGTATCCGCAATCGACGAACAGCACGTCTCCGGAGGTCGACCCGCCGAGATCGGAGAGCAAATAGACGGCCGCCCCGCCCACATCCTCCAGGGTTGCATTGCGGCGCAGCGGGCTGTTCTCCTCGGCATGGCGGAACACCCGCCGGGCACCGCCGACCGCCGAGCCGGCCAAGGTGCGCATCGGCCCCGGCGACAGCGCGTTGACCCGGATCCCCTGCGGCCCCAGATCGTTCGCGAGATATCTCACCGACGCCTCGAGCGCGGCCTTCGCCACGCCCATCACGTTATAGTTCGGCATGACCCGCTGTGCGCCGAGATAGCTCATCGTGATCAGCGCCCCGCCATCCGGCATCAACGCGGCCGAGCGGCGGGCGATATCCACGAAGGAATAGCAGGAGATATCCATCGAGTTCAGAAAGTTCTCTCGCGTCGTGTCGGCAAAGCGGCCCTGCAATTCGGTCTTGTCCGAATAGGCGATGGCGTGGACGGCAAAGTCGATCTTGCCCCAATCCCGCTCCAGCCGCGCGAACACCGCGTCGAGCGAGTCCGGGTTTTGCACATCCGCATCCATCACGATCTCGGACCCGAGGCTGTCGGCCAGGGGCTTCACCCGGCGTTCGAAAGCGTGTCCTTGATAGGTGAAGGCCAACTCGGCCCCTTGCGCGTGCAGCGCCTGAGCGCATCCCCAAGCGATGGAGTGGTTGTTCGCAACCCCCATGATCAGCCCGCGCTTTCCAGACATCAGGCCCATCGCGTCACCCATGGTACCGGCTGAGCGCCAGAGTGGCATTGGTGCCGCCGAAACCGAAACTGTTCGAGAGCACCGTGTCGAGGCCTGCATTGTCCCGGCGGGTCGTGACGATCTCATCGGGGTTAAGCGCGGGGTCGAGTTCGGTGACATTGGCGCTGGCAGCGATGAAATCGCCCTGCAGCATCAGCAGGCAGTAAATCGCCTCCTGCACACCGGTGGCGCCCAGCGAGTGGCCGGTCAGGGACTTGGTGGAACTGATCGGCGGCGTGCCCTCTGCGAAAACCCGGCGCACCGCTTCGACCTCCGTCACATCGCCCGCCGGGGTCGAGGTGCCATGGGCGTTGATATAATCGACCTTGCGATCCCCGAGCGTGCCGACCGCCAGCCGCATCGAGCGTTCACCGCCCTCGCCCGAGGGGGCGACCATGTCGTGGCCGTCTGATGTGGCACCATAACCGGTGACCTCGGCATAGATCTTAGCGCCCCGGGCTTTTGCATGCTCAAGCTCTTCCAGCACCACCACGCCCGCGCCGCCGGCGATCACGAACCCGTCGCGCGTGGCGTCGAAGGCCCGGCTGGCCGTCTGCGGCGTGTCGTTATATTTCGAACTCATCGCGCCCATCGCGTCGAACAGACAGCTCAACGTCCAGTCCAATTCCTCGCCACCCCCGGCGAACACGATATCCTGCTTGCCGAACTGGATCTGCTCGACCCCGTTTCCGATGCAATGCGCACTGGTCGAACAGGCGGAGGTGATCGAGTAATTCACGCCTTTGATCTTGAACGGCGTGGCGAGACAGGCTGAATTGGTAGAACTCATGCCGCGGGTCACCATGAAAGGCCCCATCCGCTTTGGCGAGCCATTTTTGACCGTGATGTTATGCGCCTGGAACAGGTTCTTGGTCGAGGGCCCGCCAGAGCCCATGATCAGCCCGGTCCGCTCGTTCGAGACATCGCTGTCCTCGAGCCCCGCATCACGGATCGCCTGCTCCATCGAGATGTAATTCCAGGCCGCGCCATCGCCCATAAAGCGGCGCTGGCGTTTGTCGACAAGGGCTTCGATATCGACATTCGGCGCGCCATGAACATGGCAACGGAAGCCGTGCTCGGCATAATCCTCGGCGAAGACGAGCCCGGATTTGCCCTCGCGCAGGCTGGCGGTAACCTCTTGGGCGTCCGAGCCAATGGAGGAGACGATGCCCAGCCCGGTGATGACGACGCGGCGCATTCCTGCCCCCTTTTCTTGGCGTCAGGCCGGGTTCTCCGAGAACAGGCCCACCTTCATGTCTTTGGTTTGGTAAATAGGCACGCCGTCGAGTTCCATAACCCCATCGGCGATCCCCATCTTCAATTTCCGGTCGATCACCCGTTTCAGATCGACAATGTAGCGGACCAACTTGCCCGCCGGGGTGACCATGCCGGAAA
The DNA here is from genome assembly GCA_038524325.1 of Pseudomonadota bacterium. Lineage (GTDB taxonomy): Bacteria > Pseudomonadota > Alphaproteobacteria > Rhodobacterales > Rhodobacteraceae > Thermohalobaculum. The sequence continues at coordinate 614 of JBCBIS010000091.1, read as the reverse complement.
ACTTGACCTCGCCGACCCCGAGCGCGCGGCCGCGCCCGGGCATCCCCGACCAGCCCAGCCAGAAGCCCGTGAGCTGCCACAGCGCGTCCAGGCCCAGACAGCCCGGCATCACCGGGTCGTTCAGAAAATGGCACTGGAAGAACCAATGGTCGGGCCTCAGGTCCAGCTCGGCCACGACCTGACCTTTGCCAGCCTCGCCACCATCGATCGTGATCGAGGTGATCCGGTCGAACATCAGCATTGGAGGCGCGGGAAGCTGCGCATTGCCGGGCCCGAACAGCTCGCCACGGGCACAGGACATAAGCCCCTCGAAATCATAGCTGTTCGGCCGATCCACCATACACTTGCCTCCCCCGAGGTCGCTCCCCCGTCTTGACTTTGAGCGTTCCCTAACACCCGTGTTTGGATCAGACAAGCGCGTTACGGCGGCCGGCACAGCCGCGCTGCGGCACCGCGACACCGGGCGGATTTGCGAAAAAGGTGGAGACCGGAGGCAAATCGGGCTAGAAAACGAGATGGTGCAGGAACTTGGTTTGCTCGATAGGGTCGACTGGTCGCATCGAGATCAGGGTCGCGAGGGACCCGCGCAGAAACTGGAAAAGCAGGGTATGTCT
>JBCBIS010000090.1:0-16073 GCA_038524325.1 Pseudomonadota bacterium | reverse complement strand
GCCGCGCTGTGGATTATCCGCAATGCGGTCGCCGAGGGACGGCTGCGCCCCGGGGGAACAATCGTCGAGGGAACGGCGGGCAATACCGGCATCGGGATCAGTCTGGTCGGCGCCGCGATGGGGTTCAAATCGGTCATCGTGATCCCCGAGACGCAATCGGAGGAGAAAAAGCAGATGCTGCGCCTGGCCGGGGCGACCCTGGTCCAAGTCCCAGCCGTGCCTTACCGCAACCCCAACAACTATGTGCATTACTCCGGCAGGCTGGCCGAAAAGCTGGCCGAGACTGAAGCGCATGGTGCGATCTGGGCGCAGCAATTCGACAATACCGCGAACCGGCAGGCGCATATCGACTCGACCGGGCCCGAGATCTGGGAGCAGACCGGGGGCAAAATCGACGGGTTCATCTGCGCCTGCGGCTCCGGGGGCACTTTGGCGGGCACGGCGGCGGCGCTGCGCGCGCGCAACCCGGATGTGAAGATCGGGCTGGCCGATCCGGATGGCGCCGCGCTCTGGCACTATTATGCCCATGGTGAATTGAAGGCGGAAGGCTCTAGTTTTTCGGAGGGCATCGGTCAGGGCCGCATCACCGCCAATCTCGAGGGGCTGGAGGTCGACTTCCCCTTCAACATTCCCGACAGCGAGGCGGTGCCCATCGTCTTTGACCTGCTGGAGCACGAGGGGCTCTGCATGGGTCTCTCCACCGGGATCAACGTGGCCGGTGCGATCCGTCTGGCGAAGGAATTGGGCCCCGGCCATACGATCGTGACGATCCTGTGCGATTTCGGGTCGCGCTATCAGAGCAAGCTCTACAATCCCGAGTTTCTGCGCAGCAAGGGCATGCAGGTGCCCGGCTGGCTCGAAACCGACCGGATAGTGCCCGAAGCCTTTGTCGAGACCTGATCCAAAGATGCAAAGTCTTCTCCCATATCGCGCCGCACCGGGTGTGTTCGCGTTCGGCCTGTTCGCCCTGGCTGCGTTGCTGAGCATTGTCATCGCATGGTCAGCAAAGGCTCAGGAGCGGATCTCGCAGTGGGATGTAAACCTGACGCAGATCGAGACCGCGCTGGGCAGCGACCAATTGGCCGGGCAGGCCGCGGAAGAGCTTCGAGGGCGGCTCGATCAGTTGAAGGCCGATGTCGCCGCTCAGCTGACCGAGATTCAAACCGATATCGAACCCTTCCAGACCCGGCTCGACGGCCTTGCCCTGCCAACCGATGGCTCGGCCCCCAATCCGGATCTTGCCGCGCAACGCGCCCGGCTTGAGGCCGAGATCGCCAGCCGCGCCGCGGCTCTGGGGGAGATCCAAGCGCTGGATGTGCGGATCGAGCAGGCGCAAGACACCCTCACCGAACGCCGCCGCGAGATCTTCACACAACAGATCCTCAGCCGCGGCCCCTCGCTTTTCCAGACCGGAGTGTGGTTGCGCGGCCTGCAGGCCATCGAACGCAAGGCCGGGCAGATCCGCAAGGAAACCGCCAGCCGTCTCGAGAAAGTGGAACTGTTCAGCCGGGCCACGCTGGTCTCAGCCGTGGCCATGATCGGTCTGGCGGGGCTGCTTGTGCTGATCTTCCGCTTCAAGGCCTGGGCCGAAAACCAGATCCTGATGCGGGTGACCGATGGCGATGCCACCCGCCACAAGGCAAGCTGTGCGGTCTCCCTGACCCTGATCCGGCTGTTGCTGCCGGCGGCGGCGCTGTTTCTGGCGATGGGGGGGCTGTTCAGCCTCGAACTGACCGGTCCGCAGGGGACGAGCTTGCTTCGCGGGCTGGCCATCGGCTGTCTCTTGGTGATCGGCGCCTATGGTCTGACGGGGGCCTTCTTTGCGCCCACCCTGCCGCAGATCAGGCTGTCTCGTTTTGGCGATACCGAATGCCGCGTGGCGCAGCGACGGATTGTGATCCTCGCGGTCATCGTCGCCCTCGACAATATCCTGGTCGAGGGGGGAGAGGGCGGGCTCTCGCTGCCCGTCGAAGCGTTGGTGCTGATCAATACGGCGCTGCTGGCCATCGGCGGTATTTCGCTGTGGATCACGGCGACGGTGTTGCGCCCGGCCAGGGAAACGGCATCCGGCGAGGACGAGGAGCAGGAGGCGATACCGCTTCTGCCGGTCGTGCTGAACCTGTTGCGCGGTGCCGTGCGGATCGCGGCAGTGGCGGCACCGGTGCTGGCGATGCTCGGCTACTATTTCGCGTCGCGCTATGTCTTCTATCCGCTGGTCTTTTCCGGCGCGATCCTTGGCATTGCAGTGTTGTTGTTCTTCATCGTGCGCGATGCGGTCCGGGAAGTGCTGCCCGAAGATGAGAGTGCGCCTCGGACCAACCGGTTCCAACTGATCCCGGTTTTCGTCGGCTTCCTCCTGGTCTGCGTTGCCCTGCCGGTATTGGCTCTGATCTGGGGCGCCAGCCTCGCCGATGTCGCGCTCTGGTGGCAGAACATCAAAGAGGGTCTGGTCGTCGGCGATGTTCGGCTCTCGCCCATCGATGCGCTGACCTTCCTGCTCGTCTTCGCCATCGGCTATGTGCTGACCCGGATGGTGCAGGGCACGCTCAGCCGGAATGTGCTGCCTCTGACCGGGCTCGACAGCGGCGGGCGCGATGCGGTGACGGCGGGGGTCGGCTATCTCGGCGTGATTATCGCCGCGCTGATCGCGATTTCCTCGGCGGGGCTCGACCTCTCGAACATCGCTATCGTCGCCGGCGCGCTCTCGGTCGGGATCGGTTTTGGCCTGCAGAACATCGTCAACAACTTCGTCTCTGGCGTGATCCTGCTGATCGAGCGACCGATTAAAGCGGGGGATTGGGTCGAGCTCTCCTCGGGCATGGGATACGTCAAACGGGTCAATGTGCGCTCGACCGAGGTGCAGACCTTCGACCGCTCGACCCTGTTCGTGCCGAACTCCGAACTGATCTCCTCGCCGGTGATCAACTGGACCCATTCGGACATGCATGGGCGTATCATCGTCAAGGTGGGCGTCGCCTATGGCACCGAACCGCGCAAGGTCGAGAAGATCCTGCAGGAGATCGCCGACGGCCACACGATGATGCTGAAGCGCCCGGCCCCTTATGTGCTGTTTCGGGGCTTCGGCTCGGACAGCCTCGATTTCGAGATCCGGGGCGTCCTGCGCGACGTCAACTGGATCCTGAACGTGCAAAGCGACATCAATTACGAGATTGCCCGGCGCTTTGATGAGGCGGGGATCGAGATCCCCTTCGCCCAGCGGGATGTCACCATCAAGAACCTGTCCGAGATGGGAGAGGGCATCGCCCGCATTGTCTCGCCGACTGTGCCTTCCCCCGCTCCGCAGCCGGAAAAGGCACCGCATCAGCCGCCGGCGGGGACCGATGGAGACGGCGACGGCGCGGGGGATGGGCGCTGAGCCCAAGCGATGACAGCCATGACCGAAGACTTGTTTCAAAGCGACCCCTATCTGCGGGAGACCGAAGCCCGCGTCCTGCACGCTGATGCCGCGGGCATCGTGCTGGACCGGACCGTGTTCTACCCGATGGGCGGCGGTCAGCCGGGGGATAGCGGCACCCTGACCTGGGATGGTGGTGCCTGCCTTCTCAGCGATACGCGGAAGGGGGATCGAGGCATCCTCCACATCGCGGCAGAAGACGCGCAGTTGCCTGAGCCGGGCGCCATCGTCACAGCGCGGCTGGATTGGGACCGGCGGCACCGGCACATGCGTTGCCACACCGCGCTGCATCTCCTCTCGGTCGTCATCCCCTTGCCCGTGACTGGCGGCGCGATCGGGGCCGAGAAAGGCCGGCTCGATTTCAACATGCCCGACGCGCCCGAGGATCGTGATGCGTTGGAGACAGAGCTCAACCGCCTGATCGCCGCCGACCATCCGGTGACCGAGGAATGGATCACCGATGCCGAGCTCGCCGCCAATCCGGGCCTGGTCAAGACCATGTCGGTAAAGCCCCCTGCTGGGGCGGGCCGGGTGCGGCTGGTGCGGATTGGCGGGAAGATCGACCTGCAACCCTGCGGCGGCACCCATGTCGCCTCGACCGCCGAGATCGGCCCGGTCCGCCTTGGCAAGATCGAGAAGAAGGGCAAGCAGAACCGCCGTGTCTCGCTGCATCTGGGCTGACACCGCCCGGCGTGCTGCTGGACGGCGTCCGTCTCGGGCGCTAAGAGGCGGGGAGAGTTTGCAAAACGCATATCCTTGCTGGAGGTGGCATGGCGACGAGCGACCCGGAGCTTCTGGTCTCGAACGAGTGGCTGGCTGAGAGGCTGACCGCCCCGGATATCCGCGTGCTCGATGCCAGCTGGCACATGCCGGATACGGGCCGCAACGCCCGCGCCGAGTATGAGGCTGGCCATATCCCCGGCGCCCGCTTTTTCGATATAGATGAGATCGCCGACAGCAAATCTCCGCTGCCCCATATGCTGCCGCCGACCGAGAAATTCGTCAGCCGTGTGCGGGCGATGGGCATTGGCGACGGGCATCGGGTGGTGGTCTATGACCAGACCGGGCTGTTCTCGGCGGCGCGTGTCTGGTGGATGTTCCGGGTCTTCGGTCACCAGGATGTCGCTGTTCTGGATGGGGGGCTGCCGAAATGGATGGCCGAGGGGCACCCGGTCGAGGATGAGCCAGTGGATCCGCGCGAGCGGCATTTCACCGGGCGGCGCAATACCGGCATGGTCCGCGACGTGACCCAGATCGCCGGCTCCGCGAAACTGCGCGACGAGCAGATCGTCGATGCCCGTTCGCCCGGCCGGTTCCGGGGCGAGGAGGCCGAGCCCCGGCCCGGCCTGCGCGCCGGCCATATCCCGGGCGCCAGGAACGTGCATTACCGGTCGCTGCTGAACGACGATATGACCATGAAACCGGTCGATGAGACCCGTGCGATCTTCGAGGCCGCGGGGGTCGATCTGTCCAAGCCGATCGTCACCTCTTGCGGGTCCGGCGTGACGGCCGCGATCCTGTCGCTGGCATTGGCGCGGCTGGGGCATAACCGGACCGCACTCTATGACGGGTCCTGGGTCGAGTGGGGCTCCTATCCCGACCTCGCGGTGGAGACCGGCTGATGCCCGACGCCGGAGAGCGCATCGCCTACACCATCACCTATCTCGCTATGGAGACCCGGCCCCCTGCGCCGCCGCCGGCACCGTTGAACCAGAACCTGGCCCTGATCCGGGCAGAGACACCGCCTGTAGCCTATTTCCTCTACCTCTACAGCCGAGTCGGTGCCGATCATGAATGGACCGACTGGTTCGAGGCAAGCACGGCCGAGCAGGAGGCCTTTGTCCACGACCCGGCCGTCAGCCTGTACACTCTGATGGTCGATGGCTGGCCGGGCGGGTTTTTCATGCTCGACGCGCGTGAGGGGCGGGTGATCGATCTTGCCTATTTCGGCCTGATGCCCGAGGCACTGGGTCGTGGGCTGGGCGCCTGGCTGCTCGGCACCGCACTTCAAACCGCCTGGGATCTACCCAGAGCGGCCCGTATAACTGTAAACACATGTACTCTTGACCATCCACGCGCTCTGCCGCTCTATCAAAAGGCTGGCTTCGTGCCAGAGCGCCGCCTGGAGGCGAGTAGAGTTCTGAGCCGGCCGCGGCAGATGTGACGCGCCCGGCGGAGGAAAGGGTGACAAGGCCAAAATGGCTGATTCCGCGCAGAAGCTGACGGTGAAGATGCCCTGGTCGCACAAGCTTGTGCGGGCCGAGGTGCAGGAGCTTCACGTTGGCCCCGGCACGCGGGTTGCTCCCGAAGAGCCCGTGCTCACCCTGGTCAGCGCCGATGGAAAACATGTGATCCGGGCGGCCCATTCGGGGCGGCTCGTGCCATTGGTTTCGCCAGGTGATCCGATCATCGGAGGGGATCCGCTTTACGTGCTTCGGCGCGAGGACGAGGCGAGACATCGCTCGCCGGTCCTGCGCGGTGCCGAGGGTGCTCCGTTGCCCGAACGGCGCGAACGCTTTGCCGGCCTGACCGCCTTTGCTGAACGGTTTGGGCATTGGGGCTGGTTCATCCTGGCGATTGGCGCCTATGCCCTGGCCGCCCGGCTGCTGATCCCACGTTTGCAGGACATGCTGGGCGGCGCGGGGCCCGAGGCGTGGATGTGGTTGCTGGCGGCCTCGATTGGGGCCGGTCTGCTGCTGTTCGGGGCGTTTGCGCAACTGGGCCGCGGTTGGCCAAAGCGGATGACCTGGGGGCTTGCTGCATGCTGGGCCGGGCTGTCGGCGGTGGCCTTGACCGATCTGCCCGACCGGATGCGGTTGCCGGTCGAGATGCTGGACGTGACCGGGGCAGAGCTTGCCGCGGCGATCGGCCTGGCCGAGGAAGAGCCGGCGGAAGTCACGCTGGCCCAGGCGCCGGATCCCGAGGTGGCTGCGCCAGCACCTGACACCCCGCTGGAAAGCGCAGATGCCCCTGCGGTGGCCGCCCCTGTACCCGATGAAGCGCCCATTGCGGCCGAAGGGCCTGAACAGGAGGTCGAACCCGTTATCGTCGCGCGGCTCGATCTCGGCTCCGAGCCGGGAACGGGCGATGCGGTGCTGCGGTCCGGCGTCAGCGCCAGCGGTGCGCCCAGCCCCGTCGCGCCGCTTGACCCGCTCGCAGCGGATGCGCTGCCCGAGAGCGTCGATGCACCGACCGCCGCCGCCCTGGCGGGTGCTTTGCCGCAGCCCGGCGGTGCGCAGCGGCTCGCAGATGGACCCGAGCCGGTCGGCCCTGGGGCCGAGCCCGCATTGGCACTGGTCACCGATCTGACCCGAGGGCTCGCCGAGCCTGCTGCGCAGGGTGAGGGGGGCGTGCTGCCCGAAATCGCCGCCGCCATTCCCGATGCGCTGCCAGGAACCATGCCCGCGCCGCAGGGCGAACCGAAGCAGGCGCCGTTCCAGATTGCCGCGCTCGATCCTGGGCAGGTGGAGGACCCTTCGCCGCCTCGGTTTGACGCTGCCTCGCCCGCGACCACCCTGCTTTCGGCGCCCGCGGGGCTCGAGTCGGGCGATGCTCCCACCGGTGATCTAGGATGGGCCGAGCCGCAAGCCGATATCGACACGCTGTCCGATGCGCCCGGCGTTCCAGAGCCCGGGATCCCGGGGCCCGGTCCCGACCTGCAGGAGGCCGGTGTCTTCCTCAGCCCGCTCGACCGAGCGCCGCAGGAGCGTCTGGCCCTTGCCGACCCGGCCGCACCATTGCAGGGCACCGGGCTCACCGACCGGCTGGCGCCCGAGCCGGAGGGGCCCCTCGCCAAGGTCGATGCGACGGCGATTACGGCCCCGGTGCCTCCTTCCCGCTCGATCGCTGTCCCGCGTCTGTCTGGCAGGTCCGAGACCCCGCGGCTTGCGCTCGCCACCGTGGACCCGGCTGCGGAGCCGGCCCCGCTGCCCTGGCTGCAGCCGCGCTATGCCACCGTCAGCCTGCTCTTCCAGTTCCTCGAAGACCCCCGCAGCGGCTCGGTGCCCAAAATCGGCGACAGCTATGAGGCGGCGCTGCCGCAGGATGTAGCGCTTGCGGTCCGCCGCTCCGAGGTCGTCGGATTCCGCCCGATGGTGCAGGTCACCGGATGGTGCCGCGCCGCGCGGGGCGTGGCCGAGACGCGCGAGGATCGCCAAGTGGCGCTGTCCGACCGGCTTCGGCTCGTCTTGGTGGAGTTGGAGATCGAAGCCGACACGGTGGGCATGCTCTCCGACGTTCTGCCGATCTTTGGCGGGCAAGATGTGGGCTTCTTCCACAACCGGCGTCCGATGATGGGCGGCTGGTCCGGTCCGCAACTCCTCGACCGGGGCGAGGCCTGGATGCAAAGCCGCTCGAACCGACAGTTGGACCCGAATTATCCGACCTTCTCCGAGGGGGGGACCTACTATTTCTCGGCAGATCAGGTGTCCGAGGCCCTGCAGGCGCGGGATTGTTCGGTTCCGATCTGGCAAGGCGGTTCACCGGCGACGGCCATGGGCGTTGCGGTAAACCAGGCCCTGATCCGCTAGAGTTCCTAGTTCGTTCTTCTTCTTGTTGTGGTTGCCGAATGGTCAACCACAAAATCTAGCAAATTGCGCAGAAAATTCGGTTGACCCGTCGCCGGACTGTCATCATTGTGGGTGAGCAGCGCCGGGGACCACAATATTTAGTGTCTGGCACCGCATCTCGGGGGCCAATCGTTTGGGGGCCGCCTGACAACAGAACAAGACGGTTACTCGGGGCAGGTGCCTCGGGAACGGCGGGAGATAACCGCCGAACAAAGACGGCCTGCCTGCAGGCAAAGCAAATGAGCCCTGCCAAAGAGCAGAAGACGAACGAGGGAAAAGATGCAGATCGAGCGCGTATTCACCCAAGACGGCCAGTCGCCCTATGCCGCCATTCCGTTCCGCCAAGCGAATTCGGAGATTCGCAACCCGGACGGGTCGGTGGTGTTCTCGCTGCAGGGCTTTGATGTCCCTGAAGCGTGGAGCCAGGTCGCCTCGGACGTGCTCGCGCAAAAGTATTTCCGGAAGGCCGGCGTCGCCAAGTGCCTGAAAAAGGTCAAGGAAAAGGGGGTTCCCGAATTCCTGTGGCGCTCGGTCCCGGATGACAAGGCGCTTGCCAAGCTGCCCGAAGACGGGCGTATGGGTGGCGAGACCTCGGCCTGCCAGGTCTTTGACCGGCTGGCCGGGGCCTGGACTTATTGGGGCTGGAAGGGGGGATACTTCTCTTCCGAAGCCGATGCCCAGGCCTATTTCGACGAGATGCGGTTCATGCTGGCCAAGCAGATGGCAGCGCCTAACTCGCCGCAATGGTTCAACACCGGACTGCACTGGGCCTATGGCATCGATGGCCCGAGCCAGGGCCATTACTATGTCGATTTCAAAACCGGCAAGCTGACCAAATCGGACAGCGCCTATGAGCATCCGCAGCCCCATGCCTGCTTTATCCAGAGCGTGAAGGATGATCTGGTCAATGACGGCGGGATCATGGATCTCTGGACCCGCGAGGCGCGGCTGTTCAAATATGGTTCGGGAACCGGCACTAACTTCTCGGATCTCCGGGGCGCGAACGAGCCGCTGGGCGGTGGCGGCAAGTCCTCGGGCCTGATGAGCTTCCTGAAGATTGGCGACCGGGCTGCGGGCGCTATCAAGTCCGGTGGCACGACCCGGCGGGCGGCCAAGATGGTGATCTGCGACATGGATCACCCGGATATCGAGACCTTCATCAACTGGAAAGTCCGCGAAGAACAAAAGGTTGCGGCCTTGGTGGCGGGGTCGAAGGCGCATGAGGCGCATCTGAACAAGGTCATGGACGCGATCAACGCCTGGGACGGCGCCCCGGACGACGCGGTCAATCCGAAGAAAAACCCGCAACTGAAGGCCGCGATCAAGGACGCGCGCAAGGCGATGATCCCGGAAAACTATGTCCAGCGGGTCATGCAGTATGCGGGCCAGGGCTATGCCAGCATCGAGTTCCCAGTGTTCGACACCGATTGGGACAGCGAGGCGTATCTGACTGTCTCCGGCCAGAACTCCAACAACTCGGTCCGCGTGACCGATGCCTTTCTCCGCGCCGTGGAGACCGATGGCGATTGGGAGCTGATCCGCCGCACCGACGGCAAGGTGGCCAAGACGATCAAGGCACGGGAGTTGTGGGACCAGATCGGCCACGCCGCCTGGGCCTGCGCCGATCCGGGCATGCAATACCACGACACGGTCAATGACTGGCATACCTGTCCGGAGGATGGGCCGATCCGCGGCTCGAACCCCTGCTCGGAATACATGTTCCTGGACGATACGGCCTGCAACCTGGCCTCGCTGAACCTGCTGACCTTCCTTGAAGAGGGGGCGTTCGACACGGCGGCCTATGAGCATGCCTGCCGGCTGTGGACCGTGACGCTGGAGGTCTCGGTCACCATGGCGCAGTTCCCGTCTAAGGAAATCGCGCAAAGGTCGTATGAATTCAGGACCTTGGGGCTGGGTTATGCCAATATCGGCGGGCTGCTGATGACGCTCGGCCTCGGCTATGACAGTGACGAGGGCCGGGCGATCTGCGGCGCGTTGAGCGCCATTCTAACCGGCACGTCCTATGCAACCTCGGCCGAGATGGCGAAGGAGCTGGGCGCCTTCCCCGGCTATGCCAAGAACACCGCTCATATGCTGCGGGTGATCCGCAATCACCGCCGCGCCGCCTATTCCGAGATGGAGGGCTACGAGGCCCTCGCCACTCTCCCTGTCGCCCTGGATGCGGCCAACTGCCCGGACCAGCGCCTCATCGCGCGGGCCCGGGCCTCTTGGGACAGTGCGCTGAAACTGGGTGAGAAACACGGCTATCGTAACGCGCAGGCCAGCGTGGTGGCGCCGACCGGCACCATCGGCCTGGTGATGGATTGCGACACGACCGGGATCGAGCCGGATTTTGCCCTGGTGAAATTCAAGAAGCTGGCCGGTGGCGGCTACTTCAAAATCATCAACCGGGCCGTGCCTTCTGCGCTGGAGACGCTCGGCTATGCCGATGACGAGATCGAGACGATCGTCAAATACGCGGTTGGCCATGGCACCCTGGCCGGAGCGCCCGGGATCAATCACGACGCGCTGGTGACGCTGAACTTCGGCCCGGCCGAGATCGCGAAGGTCGAGGAAGCCCTCGCCTCCGCCTTCGACATCAAGTTCGTCTTTAACCAGTGGACCTTGGGGGCCGAGTTCTGCACTCAAACCCTTGGTGTGCCAGAGGAAAAGCTTGCCAACCCGGCGTTTGACCTGCTCGGCTTCCTGGGCTTCACCGCCGAAGAGGTCGAAGCCGCCAACACTCATGTCTGCGGAACCATGACGCTGGAGGGGGCGCCGGGGCTGAAGACCGAGCATCTGAGTGTCTTCGACTGCGCAAACCCCTGCGGGAAAATGGGAAAACGGTTCCTCAGCGTCGACAGCCATATCAAGATGATGGCGGCTGCCCAGCCCTTCATGTCCGGCGCGATCTCGAAAACGATCAACATGCCGAACGATGCCAGCATCGAGGATTGCAAGGAGGCGTATTTGCTCTCCTGGCGCCTGGGCATCAAGGCGAACGCGCTCTATCGCGATGGCTCGAAGCTCAGCCAACCGCTGGCGGCCAGCATCATCGACGAGGACGCCGCCGAGGAAATCGCGGAGACCCCCGCACAGGCCCCTCAGATCATTGCGGAAAAGATCGTCGAGAAGATCATCTACCAAGAGGCGAAGCGCGAGCGGGAACGCCTGCCCGACCGCCGCAAGGGCTACACCCAAAAAGCTGTCGTGGGCGGCCACAAGGTCTATCTCCACACCGGCGAGTTCGAGGATGGCCGGATCGGTGAGATCTTCATCGACATGCACAAGGAAGGTGCTGGTTTCCGCGCGATGATGAACAACTTCGCCATCGCCGTCTCGATGGGCCTGCAATACGGAGTCCCGCTGGAGGAGTTCGTCGACGCCTTCACCTTCACCCGCTTCGAACCTGCGGGGATTGTCCAGGGAAATCAGAGCATTAAGAATGCCACATCAATCCTGGACTATATCTTCCGCGAACTGGCGGTCAGCTATCTCGACCGCACTGATCTGGCCCATGTAAAGCCCGAGGGCGACCGGTTTGACGAGTTGGGCAGCGGGGTGTCCGAAGGCGCCTCGAACCTCAGCCCAGCCAGCGAGGAGGTGGCGAAACCGGCCATCGAGGTCATCAAACACCTCGCCTCCCCCGGCTATCACCGCAAGCGGCTGCCCAAGGAGTTCCATGTCTTCCAAGGTGGCCAAGTCACGGAAACGCAGGCGCAAATGAGCGCCGGTGTCGCCACGGGCTCGGTCACCGCGTCGGTCGCTGCGACGGTCCCCGTTGCACCGATCGCCGCCACTGCCGCGATCGGAGCCGCCGGCGCCGCCGTCATGGAACGCGTCGCCGAGGCCCGCGCCAAAGGCTATGAAGGCGATGCCTGCGGCGAATGCGGCAACTACACCCTGGTGCGCAACGGCACCTGCATGAAATGCAACACCTGCGGCGCGACGAGCGGGTGTTCCTAAGCTCCTGGGACACCAGGAAAAGTTCAGGCCGCAGGCGAAGACTACCGGGCAGTAGTAAAAGACCATTGGCTTGAGGACTGGGGGCGCAACGTCGCCCCCTTCTTTTTTGTCGGTCGGGGGTAGCCAGTGAGTGCCGACTGTTTGCCGCGTGGCTCTGCATGTGGGTGGGAGAGGCGCTGAGTCTTGGCGTTCTAGCGGTTCCCGCGTGCTGGCTCGGAGGTTTAGACCCCAAGGCCGAGGCGCATTGCCATCTGGCGGATCGGCTGCACCTCGTGGATCGCCTTCAGGCCGAGGCGGCGGAGGTCTCGCACCGGCTGCCATTCGGCCCGAGCGGCGCGGTTGAGCATATCGACCCCAGCGACCCGGGCGGCGATATCGGGGAAGCGGCGGGACTGATAACTCCGCAGCACCCGTTCGGCGCCGGGGTCTTCGGCCGTCTCGATCAGGCCGGTCAGAACTTCGACATCGCGCAGGCTCATATTCAGGCCCTGAGCGCCGATTGGAGGGATCACATGCACGGCCTCGGCCACCAATGCCAGGCGCGGGGCGGTCAGCTTTGGGGCGATCTGGCTGATGATGGGCCAGACAGCCCGCCCTCCGATCAAGGTCAAAGGGCCATAAAGCCCCATGGTCTCGGCGGTCAGCGCGGTGCCCAGCCCAGGATCGTCCAGCGCCGCCAGCTGGGCCGCCCGGGGCCCCGGCACCATCCAGACGACGGATGAGGAGGGCGACCCCTCGTGATCCGGCATTGGCACAAGGGTGCAGGGGCCGCCGGTGGAGTGAATCTCGGTCGAAATCCCCTCATGCGGCGCGGAATGGGTGACCGCAAAGACCAGCGCTTTCTGGCCATACGACCAGCGATGCGCCGAGAGCCCCGCCGCCTTGCGCAGCGCCGAGTCGCGCCCATCGGCGGCAATGACGAGCCGGGCGGCGATCTGCTGACCATCGGAAAGCCGCACCACCCGCCGCGCGCCGCGCAGAAAGCTGCCGGTCGCCGCCGCTTGCCGGCGGGTGGCGCCCTGCGCCTCCAGCCGCGCTTCCAGCGCGCGGCGAATCTCGGTATTCTCGACATTCTGGCCGAAGGGTTTGGCGGAGATCTCGTCGGCCCGGAAATCGGCCGTCTCGCGGGCGATGCGTTGGCGGCCGCCGGCATCGATCAGGCGCATGCAGTGCAGAGGCGCCGAGACCCGCTCCATTCCGGCCCAGGCGCCGGCGCGGTCGAGCGTGTCGATGGCGGGCTGCAACAGCGCGGTGGTGCGTAGATCAGCCGTGCCGCCCTCTTCGGTCGGGCCCGCTGGGTCGACCAGGGTCACGTCGGCGCCGGTGCCAGCGAGCCGCGCCGCCGCGGTCAGCCCCGCCAACCCGCCACCCGCGATCAGAATGTCTGTGTTTTCCATGTATGGAAGGGTAGGCCGCTGCCGTGCCCCTCTCAAGCGCGCAGCGACTGGAAAAACTGCCGCAGCAGGGCGGCGCAGTCCGCCTCGGCGAGGCCTGAGATCACCTCGGGGCGGTGATGGCATGTCGGCTGGTCGAAGACCCGGGCGCCATGGGCGATGCCGCCCCCTTTCGGGTCCTCGGCCCCATAATAGACCCGGCGGAGACGGGCATGTGCGATGGCCCCCGCACACATCGGGCAGGGTTCGAGCGTGACATAGAGATCGCAACCCGCGAGACGCTCGACACCCAGTCGCGCGGCGGCGGCGCGGATCACCAGCATCTCGGCATGGGCGGTCGGGTCGGCCAGCTCGCGCACCCGGTTGCCATCGGCGGCGAGCACCTCGCCGCCCCGGGCGATAACGGCGCCCACAGGGGTCTCGCCACGGGCACCGGCGGCGCGGGCCTCGGCCAGGGCTGCGGCCATATGCGACTGAAAAGTCATTCGTGGCATTAGGGGCCGTTGCCTATGGAGTGCAAGGGAAACGCAGCTCGCTCGACGCGGGCACGCCATCTCAGCAGCCGGCGGGCATAGATCAGACCAAGGGGGCTGGCGCGGCTGGCCCGGCATCGCTATCACCCCGGCCATGGCAGAAGATCGACAAGCGCCGGCGGGAGAGCGGATCGCCAAGCGGTTGGCGCGGGCGGGGGTGGCCTCGCGCCGCGAGGCGGAGCGGATGATCGAGGCGGGGCGCGTCTCGGTCAACGGCCAACGGCTGGCAAGCCCCGCCCTCAATGTCACCGAGACCGATCGGATCACCGTCGATGGCAAACCGCTGGCCGAGCCGGAACGGGCGCGCATGTGGCGCTATTACAAACCCGTCGGTTTGGTGACCAGCGAGCGCGACGAGAAAGGACGGGCCACGGTGTTCGACCGCCTGCCGCCGACCTTGCCGCGTGTGATGTCGGTTGGACGGCTGGACCTGAACTCCGAGGGGCTGCTGCTGCTCACCAATGACGGCGCGTTGAAACGACGGCTCGAGTTACCCGCGACCGGCTGGATGCGCAAATACCGCGTAAGGGTGCATGGCGTGCCGACCGAAGCGGTCTTGGCGCCGCTGGGCCAGGGGATCACGGTGGCGGGCGAGCGGTTCCAACCAATGACCGTCGCCATCGACCGCCAGCAAGGGGCCAATGCCTGGCTGACCGTGGGCCTGCGCGAAGGCAAGAACCGCGAGATCCGCCGGGCGATGGAGCATGTCGGCCTGACCGTGAACCGTCTGATCCGGGTCAGCTATGGCCCGTTCCAACTGGGCGATCTGGCCGAGGGTGCGGTCGAGGAGATCAAGGCCAAGGTGCTGGCCGATCAGTTGGGCATCGCCCGGCCGGGGCAGGCCGCGCCTCAGCCCCGCGCCGCTCGTCCGCCCCGCCGCCGCTGAACGCAGCGATCTCCTCTGTCGCAAGGCGCATCCTCAAAGGATTGCAGGCTGTCCGGCGCCATAGTGCGGCGATCCTCAAATGGCGAGCACCGCACGCTGTGAGGATTTTCGCAAAGCAGGGGCACAATCCGCGGTAGACTCCCGCCCTCACAAAGACGCTCATCTCAAGGAGGAATCCATGGTTGAATTCGTCGGACCGCCCGCTGGGGCGACACGGAACAAGCCGATTTCAGGGGAGCTGCGCAGCATCCTCGAGGCGGCGGCGCAGGAGGTTGGGGTCGATCTGGTCCGCATCACCTCGGGCGGTCAGCCAGGCACGCATGGCAAGCGCACCGGCTCGACCCGTCATGACGGCGGGCGCGCTGCCGATGTGCAGTTGGTGGTGAATGGCAGCACCAAGACCTTCACCGATAGCGGTGGCGGCAAAGTGGTCGAGAACTTCGTCAAGGCGGTGGCGGCACGGGGATGCACCGGGATCGGCGCCGGGGTCGGCTATATGGGCAACCGGACCCTCCATGTCGGGTTCGGTCGCAATGCCTCGGACACGCAGCAACTTGTCTGGGGCGCAGGTGGGAAATCGGCCAACGCGCCGAGCTGGCTGAAAGCGGCCGCCGATGCCGGTTGGGCCACGCCTGTGCCTCTGCCCGCGCTGGCGCCGGTGAGCGAGGACCTGCCGGCGCTGTTCCGCGTGGTCGCCCGTAGTGGGTTGAAATTGCGGGCCGGGCCGGGGCTGGATTACTGTGTCGCTGATATATTGCCCTCCGGCACACTGGTCACGGTGGCGGGCTTCGACGGGCCCGAGGGCGAATGGGCCCGGGTCGATCTGGAGGATGACGGCCGGATCGACGGGCACATGTTTGCTGCTTTTCTGGAACGCACGCATTTGGTCACCGAGTCGGTCGTCGAGGATCACGTCGAGGCCGACTAGGGCAGAGGGCCATCCTCCGGGGTGCCCGGCGCGGACCCTTTGCTTTGCAAAATCCTGCTTAGGTGTTAAACCCATCGCCGGGTGGTGTTTTTTGTGAGGGACGGGGTATGCGCAGACAGGGGATGGTGGCCATCATCGCGCTGGCGCTGCAGGGCTGTGGCCCGTCGCTCAGCCCGCTCGATCAAGGTATCGTCCTGCTCAGCGAGCGCGATTATCCTGGCGCCGAGCAACATTTCGGCGAGATGCTGGCCGAAAACCCTGAAGACCCATATGCCAATCTGAACATGGGCGTCGCCAATGCGAAGCTCGGTGACAAGGTGGCGGCGGTCCGTTACTATCGTGCCGCGATCCAGTATGGACAAGCGGCCGAGATCAAGACCACC
>JBCBIS010000089.1:0-16293 GCA_038524325.1 Pseudomonadota bacterium | reverse complement strand
GGCCAGCCGCTCGCGGTGGTCGCCATCGCCATCCGGCCCTTGGGTCAGCGCCTTGACCTTGCGCAGCGCCCGGGCTGTGGCGCAGCCGCGCGAGGACCCGGTCAGGATCGAGACCAATCCGCCGCCGATCCGTGTCCGCTCGAGGCTTTGCTTGACCGGGGCGCGAAACGCATCGGGCAGGAATTGCAGAGCGCGTTCAATGCGTTGGTCGATATCCGCGACATCGAGTTCGAGCTGCTCGACATCCGAGATATCCGCGCGGCGCTTCTCGAGAATGCAGGAGGAGACGTTGGAATTCATCAGCCGCGGCACCGTGCCATAGCACCAGATCCCAAAGATCCCCGAGAGCACGACGATGATCAGCAACAGATAGGCCAGCGTGTGGATCGAATAGTCGAAGACGAATCCGCTATGCAGGCCGACCAGCACGATCAGGCTCAGCCCCAGCCAGACATGGGCCGAGACCTTGTTGCGCCGGCGCACCGAGGAACCGGCAAACCGCCGCTTCATCACGCCGAGCCAGCTCAGCCACAGCACGATGGCCACCGACAGCCCGCCCAGCGCATAGCCGACCACGGTCGAGCCTTCACGGCGGCCATCGGGGGCGTAGAAGATCCACACCGCCGCCGCGCTCAGACAGAGCAGGGTGGCGATCAGCGGCCAGGAGCGGTTGGCGAGGAAGCCCTGATGGATACGCATCAGCTTGCCTCCTGAATGCGGTCGAACAGAAGCTCGGGGCTGACCCGCAGCACGGCGCCGGTGGGGCAGGCGCGGACACAGGCGGGGCCGCCCGAGATCCCTTCGCAGAGATCGCATTTCCGGGCGACCTCCTTGTTCGTCTTCGATTTCTCGGCGGGTTGCCGCTCACCCGGGGCATCGCCATAGCCAAACAGAAGCTGGGTGAGGAGATTGCCGCGTTTCACCGGCAGGGCGGCCAGCTTGATCGCGTTATAGGGGCAGTTGCGCACGCAATTTCCGCAGCCGATGCAGCTGTCATCCACCGCCACGGCGCCAGAGGCGGTGCGGTGCAACGCATTGGGCGGGCAATCGGCCATACAATGGGGATGCTCGCAATGCCGGCACGAGATCGGGATATGCAGATCCCCCTCGGTCGGCCCTTGCGCCCGGTGGAGGCGCGTCACCCCGCCATGGGTCTCGGCGCAGGCCTTCTCGCAATAATCGCAATTCACGCAGAGCGTATTGTCAATGATGATCGCGTTGGTCGCCTCGCCGATGCCATTGGCGAGCAGGAAGTCGATCGCCTTGTCCTTCTCGCGATTGGCCACCGAGCGGTCGAGCGCCTGACGCGCCCGTGCCTCGGTCATGTCGCGCACCTTCTCGCGGAGGCGGGGCTTTTTCTCCATCAGATCGCGGAACAGGGCGCCGTCGATCTTGATCGCCTCGCAGCCGACCGCGGCGCGGACCGTGGCGTTGCGGGCCTCGCCGGTCAGGAGCGCGCTTTCGCCCAAGAGAGCGCCGGCGGGGACATAGTTGATGACCGTCTCCTGATCGCCCACCATCCGGCTGACGGCGCAAGAGCCCGATTGCAGCAGATAGCAGGCATCGGCCTCGGTCTCGCCCTCGGTGATCAGGGCATCGCCGCGGGAGAAATTGACGATCTCATAGGTCGCCAGGATCTCCTCGACATCCTCGGCCGTGATGGTCGGCGCCAGGAACGTCTGGAATTTCCGCAGCACCAGCGTGTCGTTCAGCGTCTTGCGCGCGGCCTCGGAACTGGCCAGCAGCTTCAGGGCGGCCATCCGGGGGATCTCGATCACCACGCACCCATCGCCGGCCACGGCATCCGAGGAGCGGCGGCGGCCCATCACCAGCCCCATCTCGCCGAAAAACGCGCCTTCGAGCAGGGTGAACGTGGTCTCCTTCGAGATCGGGATCTCAACCGCGCCGCGCAGCACCAGGAACAGGCTGGCCCCGGCCTCGCCCTTGCGGATGATATGCGCACCGCGTTTGGGTGCGTGCACATCCGCCTCCAGCAGGAACTCGCGGAGCTGCAGGATGGTGAGGTCGCCGAAGAGGGGGATGGTCTCCTTCACATCCTCCAGCACGGTCTGCATGTCGCGCCCGTCGATCACCGGAGCGAATGATTTGCGGAGAACATCGATATCCGCGCCCTCCACCGGGTCTCCGGCGATGGTCTGGATCACCTCATAGCCCTGGTTGAGGCAGTGCTTGATCAGCGGATAACCGGCCAGCGCGCCGACGAAGTAAAGGCCGGGGCGGTCGCTCTCATAGGTCTCGCTGACCCTGGGAAACTGCGCGCCCTCTTCGAACACACCGCCCACGGATTCGACGAATTTGCGGGGGGCAATGGCGCCGAGGCGGGCGATCACCCGGTCGGCGCGGACAATCTGCTCGCCATCCGGGTCCTTCAGCGTGATCGAGCTGTCCTGGACCGACACCGGATTGGCATTGTAGGCGCAGGCGATCCGCTCGTCTTTGATCGCTGCCAGGATCTGGCTGATATTGCCCGCCTTGGCGCGCGCGAACTCGCGGCGGCGGTTGACGATGGTCACGCGGTTTTCGTTGTTGGCGAGGCCGATGGCGTTTTCGATCGCCGCATCCCCGGCGCCGATCACGACAACATCCTTGTCCCAGTAATCCTTCGGGTCGTCGAGCTGGTAATGGGTCAGGCCGTTTTCCTCGCCCGGCACGCCCATTTTCCGCAGATTGCCCTGCAGACCGATGGCGATGACCACTTTCTCGGCGGTGACGGCGGAACCATCGGCGAGTTTGACTGTGAAGTCGCCCTTTGCACCCTCGACCGCTGTGACCTCGGAATTCAGGCGGTAGTTGACGCCCTTGGCATCGACCGTCTGTCCCCAGTTGTCCAGCACCGTCTCGCGGGTTTCCGCGCCGAATTCGACCTCGGCGCGCAGGGGCAGGCTGTCGGGCGTCGCCATCACAGGCTTGCCCTTCTGGAACTTGAAGAGCGTATTGTTGAGGTTGTCGGCGCGTTCCAGCAAAACATGGCTGAGGCCCAGGGCCGCCGCGCGGGTGGCGGCGGAGATACCCGCCGGACCCGAGCCGACAATCGCGACTTTGTACTCTCCCACCCTCAGAATCCTTCCTTACACAGGGGCCTGCCTACGGTCTCGATGCGGCGCCCCCACCCCCCCAGGCGAGGGGCGCCGCAGATTTTGTCAGCGGATTGCGGCGCCGAGCGATTTCATCGCTGCCGCAAACCGCTCGGGCTTGAACTTCTCGTCGTCCTGAACGGCGTCATAAGCTTTGCCAAGCTCGGCAAACATCGCCTCGGCATCGGCGGCCGAGATGTGACCGCCCATCTCCATCGCATCGATGGTGGCGCCTGCGACCAGCGCGGCCTGCTCGGCCTGCGCGAAATCGCTCAGTCGGCCCGAGCCGCCGGTCTGCACCAGATTGGCCAGGATCGCGCGCATGTCATCGCCGGTCAGCGAGACTCCCGAGACGGCGGTGGCGGCCTGCGCGGCGATGCCCTTCATCCGGTTGGCCTGCGCCACCAGTTCGCCGCGGCCGGTGGCCGAACTCTTGTGCAGCGCCAGCATCCCCTGGCGCATCTGGTCGGCCAGCCCGGGATTGGCGCGGCCCAGCGCGACCATCAGTACGGCCATATGGCTGTCATCCAGCTTCGGCGTGCCGGGCTGGGTGCCCAGGCCCCGCGGCTTGTAGCGCAGATCCGACATGCGGTGATGGCAGGTATTGCAGT
Organism: Pseudomonadota bacterium; assembly: GCA_038524325.1. Lineage (GTDB taxonomy): Bacteria > Pseudomonadota > Alphaproteobacteria > Rhodobacterales > Rhodobacteraceae > Thermohalobaculum. The sequence goes on along the minus strand of JBCBIS010000089.1, from coordinate 12,587 downwards.
CGAAGAAGGCGAAATCCGGGAAGAACCCGTTCACCCCGGTGCTGTCATTGGCCAACAGCTCCATCCGACGCTCGATCATCTTGGCGGCCCCGACGGCCCAGGTGACCACGCCGTCCGAGACCGGCTTGCGCTCGAAATAATCCTGATCCGCCGTATGGTGCGCGTTGATCCAGGTATAGCTGTCCAACTCGAAGGTCACCCGAGGATGACCGGCGCCATAGATCCGGTGGCTGAGGAAATTGTCCGCCGCGCCAAAGTGACAGTCGAGGCACATATCGGCGCGCTGCACGGGATCGTTGGTCGGGAACAGGCCCAACTCGACCAGATCGGAATGGGCATAGTTCTGCGGCAGCCGGTGCGGGCCGAGCCAGAGCACCGAGGAGCCGTGGCACACCTCGCAGGTCACGCCCTCGGTGATGTCGAAATCCGGGGCGCGCTGTTCGGCGGGCACGTTGTTGGCGTGGCACGAGAGGCAGACCTCGGCCTGGGTCGCCTCGCCGATCCCCAGATTCGCGGCGATGCGCCGGGCGCGGTCGCTTTGCAGGCTCTTATAGGCTTTGGAGTGCGGATCCTTGTCGTGCCAGACGGTGAATTCGTTGCGGTTCACCCGGCTCTCGGGATTGACGGTCGCGGCGCCGTGGCACTGCGAGTTCGCGCAGGTGGTCACGCCGGAATAGATCTCGGTCTGAGCGGTGGCATGCGGCCCAAATCCCGCCCCGAAGGCGATCGTGGCTGCCAGCGCGATGGCCATGGCCATTCCCAAACGACGCAAAGACAAAAACGCACTCATCACGGTGCCATGACACATCTTGCTACCCTCCCCGAGCAAGCCCCTCCCCCGAAGGACGCCCGATTTCGCTGTGGTCGGGGGTGCAGACGCACCCTCACATCGGCGTGAAGAGTGTACTATGGCCGTGGTAAGCCGCCAAGACGCAAACCTGGGTTGACAAAGGAAAACAGTGGGTAAACTTGCAGGGCCGTTAAGGTTTTCTTCATATGTTGCGCTGCGTCAGGGGTCTGCCGTGCAGTATCGTGCCAAGGTTGCCGCCAGCGCAATGCAAACCGGATGTCGGCGCTAGTCCGATCCCTGCCATTGGCGAATCTTTTTTTGGCCTGTGGAGCGTGGCCCCACAGCGGCGTGGCTGATCGCAACCGCTGTGCCACCCCCTCTCGCGAGGCCGCAGGGTGACATGCCCCTGTGTCGGGGTCAGAACCCCTGCCGGGACATCAGCTCCGCGAGATCCGCCTCGGGCCGGGCGCCGAGATGGCTGATGATCTCGGCCGCAGCGAGACAGCCCATATGGGCCGAGACCTCGTCGGTCCGTCCCCGGACCTGCCCCGCCAGGAAACCGGCGGCAAAGAGGTCTCCGGCCCCGGTCGTGTCCACCACATCTGTCGCGGGGGGCGGCACCTGCACCCGGGCATCGCCGCGCACTACCACGGCCCCTTCCGCGCTGAGGGTCACCGCGGCACAGCCGACCTCGCGCGCCACGCTGCCCAGCGCCACCTCGAAATTGTCGGTCTGATAGAGCGAAAGCAGCTCCGCCTTGTTCGCGAACAAGAGGTCGACATCCTCGCGGATCATCCGGCGCATGTCGTCGCGGTGGCGGTCGACGCAGAACGGGTCGGACACGGTGAAGGAGACCTGGCCCCCCGCCGCCTTGACGGTGGAAATCGCCTTGGCATAGGCGGCCTTTGCGGCATCGGTGTCGAACAGATACCCCTCGAGATAGAGCCAGCCGGCCCGGCCGATCATCGAGAGATCGATATCCCCCTCGGTCAGGGTCACCGAGACGCCCAGGGCCGTGTTCATCGACCGTTCGCCATCCGGGCTGACCAGGATCAGCGAGCGCCCTGTCTCTCCCGCCTGATCCGCGCCCACCAGGGGACCGATGAATTCGACCCCGATGGCGCGGATATCGTGGTTGAAGATCCGGCCAAGCTGATCGTCCTTGACCTTGCCGATATAGCCGGTGCCAACCCCGATCGCGGCCAGCCCCGCCGCGGTATTGGCGCCCGAGCCGCCCGAGATCTCCTGCGCCGGGGGCATCGCGGCATAGAGGCTGACCGCACGGGCGTCGTCGATCAGCGTCATGACGCCTTTCTCGACACCGTTCTCGGCCAGAAACCTGTCCTCGATCTGCGCCACCACATCCACCAGGGCATTGCCGATGGCCACCACGTCCAGTTTCTCGCTCACGCCGTCTTCTCCTCGAATTGGCAGATATCGCGGATGATGCAGTCCGCGCATTTCGGTTTGCGGGCCACGCAGACATAGCGCCCGTGCAGGATCATCCAGTGATGCGCGTGGAGCTGATATTCTGCGGGGATATTGTCTTCGATGGCGCGCTCGACCGCCACGACATCCTTGCCCGGTGCGATGCCAGAGCGGTTGCCAAGGCGGAAGATATGCGTGTCGACTGCCTGCGCCGGGTGGCGCCACCACATGTTCAGCACGACATTCGCCGTCTTTCGCCCCACTCCGGGCAGGCTTGCGAGTGCGGCGCGGGAGGAGGGGACCTCGCCCCCGTACTCCTCGACCAGGATGCGACTCAGCTTGATGACGTTCTTCGCCTTGTTGCGGAAGAGGCCGATGGTCTTGATGTGTTCGATTAGACGCTCCTCGCCCAACTCCAGCATCTTTTGCGGAGTGTCGGCGATCTTGAACAGCGCGGCGGTGGCCTTGTTCACGCCCTTGTCGGTGGCCTGTGCGCTCAGCGCCACGGCGACGACCAGGGTATAGGCGTTGACATGGTCCAACTCTCCCTTCGGCTCGGCCTGATGGGCTTCGAACCGGCGGAAGGCTTCTCGAATGCTGTGATAATCGAGCGGGCGGGCCATGCGGGGCGGAGTAGCAAGCAGGTCTGAGGGACGCAAGGACCTGTCCGTCCGACGGGTGCTCAGCGCTGACGGTCCGATCCCGCCAAGTGCGCGTGGACCCAAGAATCCGACGTCGCCAGGCCACCCGCGGTCCCAGCGCGAGCTGGAGAGGTCTCAGGCGTCCACGAAGTCACAACCGGTCCGGCCGGGCAGCGCCACCCTCCGGCTCGGCGGATGACCGGCTTCAGTTGCGCGGAGCGTCCAGCCAAGGACATCCGCAAGAACCGGGTGGGAGGGCGTCAAAACGTGAGGTAAAATACCGCCAGTCAATCCATGGAGGCATCCGATGAATGTCGAAGCCGATCACGACCGGTTCCAATACGATCTGATGGCCGCAGCACTCCGCCATATCGAGGCACATGCGGGCGAGCAGCCCTCGCTCGACGAGGTAGCTGCCGCCATCGGCCTCTCGCCCAGCCATTTCCAGAAGGTCTTCAGCCAATGGGTGGGAGTCAGCCCGAAACGCTATCTGCAATATCTGACCCTCGACCATGCGCGGCGCCTGCTGGAGGAACGCTTCACCGTGCTCGACGCCACGATGGAGACGGGACTCAGTTCGCCCGGGCGGCTGCATGACCTCTTTGTAACCTGGGAGGCGATGACCCCCGGCGAATATGCCCGCAACGGGAAGGGTCTGACCATCCGATGGGACTGGATCGACGGGCCCTTTGGCGACACGCTGGTCATGACTACCGAGCGGGGGATCTGCGGCATGGCCTTCTCGGCCGAGACCGGGCGGGACTGGGCGCTGGCCGATATGCGCGGGCGCTGGCCGGCGGCGGTCTACGAGCAGGATGCCGACGCCGTGCGCCCGCTGGCCGAGGCGGCGTTCGGCGGCAAGGGCGAGGTGAAGCTCCTGCTCTCGGGCGCGCCGTTCCAGATCCATGTCTGGGAGGCCTTGCTGCGCATCCCCTCGGGCCATGTGACAACCTATTCCGAGATCGCCCGGCATATCGGCAAGCCCCGCGCGGTGCGGGCGGTCGGCTCGGCGGTGGGGCGCAACCCCGTCTCCTGGCTGATCCCCTGCCACCGGGCGCTGCGCCGCGACGGTGCGCTGGGCGGCTATCACTGGGGTCTGCCGGTCAAGCGCGCCATGATGGCGTGGGAGAGCGCGCGGCTCGAAGCCTCCTAACCGGATCGGGCGATTGGGGCAAGCTGCCTCGGATCGCCCGATTTTGCCCTGATCGCGCGGAAAAGACCTCAATCACGCCCTTTGATTGCCCCAGCCGCAATCGATAACGCTTCTTGTCACACGAGGACGGGGCCAGAACGGCCCGACACGGGATGGGAGTGCGTAAGATGTTGGGTCTGATTATCAGTTTGGTATCGGGTGCCGTGGGCGGCAATGTCGCCGGGGCCGTTCTGAAGAACCTCAATCTCGGGATGGTGGGCAACTCCATCGCCGGGATCCTTGGTGGCGCGGGGTTAAGCCAATTGCTGCCGCTGGTCGGCATGAGCATCGGCGACCCGACCGCGGGCGGCGGGCTGGATATCGGCACGATCATCTCGAGCCTGGTCTCGGGCGGTGTCGGCGGGGCCGGCGCCATGGCCCTGGTCGGCGCCATCCGCAAAGCGATGGCCTGAAGCGCCATCGCCCGACAATCGGCCTGAAGCGCCGCGCAAGAATGACGGCCTGAACGGCCGGCTGAGAGGTTCCCGGATCATCCGGGACACAGTGCCCCGGCGGGTGTCCCCCACCTGCCCGCCGGGGCATATCCTCGTTTAGGGCTTCCTTTGCAGTTTCGACAACGCGACCTCTGCGGCGCCTAAGCGTCAAGCGCTGGGCCGTCACGGCGGGTTGGCGCCGTGGCCATCCATATGCGCTGTGGCACCAAGAGAGCTGGGTCGATGCGATCGAGTGCCGGGCGGCGCTGTTTCGCGCACTATCCCGTGGGCCAGCGCTCTTCCGGCAAAGTCGTCTGTTTCCCGCTCAGTGCCGGAAATGCCGCATCCCGGTGAAGACCATGGCGAGGCCGCGTTCATTGGCGGCGGCGATCACCTCGTCGTCGCGCATCGAGCCTCCGGGCTGGATCAGGGCTGTAGCGCCTGCCTCGGCAGCGGTGATCAGCCCGTCGGCAAAGGGGAAGAACGCGTCGGAGGCGACGACCGCCCCCCTCACCGTCGGCTCGGCCAGACCCAGCGCCTCGGCCATATCGGCGGATTTGCGCGCCGCGATGCGGGTCGAGTCGACCCGGCTCATCTGGCCCGCGCCGATGCCGACGGTGGCCCCGTCCTTGGCATAGACGATGGCGTTCGATTTCACATGTTTCGCGACGCGCCAGGCGAAGAGCAGGTCGGCCATCTCCTGCGCATCTGGTGCGCGTTCGGTGGCCACCTGCAGTTCTGCCTCGACCAGCGCGCCCACATCGTGGTCCTGCACCAGGAACCCGCCGGCCACCTGCCGCCAGGCGAGGCGCGGGGACGCGGGATCGGGTAGCCCCTCGGTCAAAAGCAGCCGCAGATTGGGTTTCGCGGCAAACGTGGCGCGGGCGGCGGCATCGGCACCCGGGGCGATGACGACTTCGGTGAAGATCTCGGTGATCGCCTCGGCGGTCGGCCCGTCAAGCGGACGGTTCAGCGCCACGATCCCGCCAAAGGCCGAGACCCGGTCGCAATCGAAGGCTTTGCCATAGGCCGCCGCCAGGCTCTCCGCCTGCGCCACGCCGCAGGGATTGGCATGTTTGACGATCACGGCGGTCGGATGTTCCGGGAAGGCGGCCAGGGCTTCGAAGGCCGCATCGGTGTCGTTGATATTGTTATAGCTCAGCGCCTTGCCCTGCACCTGCTCGGCGCTGGCCACGCCGGGGCGGGCCGACCCGTCGGAGTAGAACGCGGCCCGCTGATGCGGGTTCTCGCCATAGCGCAGTTCTTCGACCAGATGCCCGGCGAAGGCGCGGCGGCGCGGGGTGGGGTCCTCGGTCGCCTCGGCCATCCAGGCCGAGACGGCGGCGTCATAGGCCGCCGTGCGGGCATAGGCGATGCCGGCCAGACGCTGCCGGGTGGCGGGCAGTGTGCCGCCCTCCGCCTCCAACTCATTGGCCAGGCTGGCGTAATCCTGCGGATCCACCACCACCGCGACCGAGGCGTGGTTCTTCGCCGCCGCCCGGATCATCGCCGGCCCGCCGATATCGATATTCTCGACACAATCCTCATAGGAGGCCCCGCGCTCCACCGTCGCTTCGAACGGGTAGAGGTTCACGACCAACAGATCGATCGGTGCGATTCCATGCTCGGCCAGCGCGGCTTCATGCTCGGGGTTGCCGCGGACTGCCAACAGGCCGCCATGCACCATGGGGTGGAGGGTTTTCACGCGGCCATCCATCATCTCGGGGAAGGCGGTGATCTCGGAGACATCGCGCACGCCCAGCCCAGCCTCGCGCAGCGCCCGCGCCGTGCCGCCGGTCGAGATCAGACCGACCCCGGACGCGGCCAATCGCCGGGCGAAGGGGATCAACCCGGTCTTGTCCGAAACGGACAGCAAAGCGGTGCGCAGGGGGGTCGCGGCGTCTTGGGTCATGGGGGCTCCCGCTGGATGGCTGGCGTGGCCGCCGGGTCAGGCGGGCGGGGCCGCCAGACGGTCGAGCGACCAGGTCACGCGGGCCCAATACTCCAGGATCTCGCCCGAGACCACGACCTGTTTTGTCGCGCGAGGGTGGGTGCGGCCCGACTCGAAATAGCTCGCCGGGCGAATCGCGACCGATTTGGAGTCCGTCCGCAGCATCCATTTCGCACCATCGGGCAGAACGATCAGCGCCGCGCGCCCGTTCAGCGCTGGCGCCACGTCCAGATCGGGATGCATCAGGAACAACGCTGCGAAGCGGCGCGGCCCGAGATCGGGAGGTGCGCCGGCCGACAGTTTCGCCCGATCTTCGGCATTGCCGGCGATCAGCGTGTCCTCACCCGAAAGCCCGAGCCCATCGGCGCTCAGATTCAGGCGCCGTTCGTGTCGGAGACCGCATAGCGCATGGAAGGCGTGGCTTTCGCCGAGGGCCCAGGTGCCGTTGGCCTCCTCGGTCAGCCGGGCCGAGACCGGGCTGGACAGATCCGCCGGGCCATGCAGGCCGGTCTCGAGCGCGAGGCAGGACTGCGACGCCATCTGAGCGCCCTCGCGGGCCGTTTCCAGGCCAAAGGCGCGGCCGGGGCCGGCGCTGACGATGATCGGATGGCGACCATGGGTGAACTCGATGGCCAGCGGGCTGGCATGGGGCATATGCGCCCCGGGGTCCGGGGGGGGCGCGGCATCGACGATCAGTGTGGCGTCGCCGCCGGTGAGGCGGAGGAACCCCATGGCCTCGCCACGGCTTCCCGGCAACCCAGGGGCAGCGGCGACCGGGGCGGCCTCGACCGCGCGGGCCACGGCGCCGACCGCTCCGGCGCGTCCACCATGGAAGCGGGCCAGCCGGCCATCGGCATGGGTCAGGGCGCTGAGCGTGGGCAGCAGCCGCGACAGCGCCGCGAGATGGCCTGGATCGCAGGCCTTCCCCGCCGCCTCGACAATGCCGGCCGACCAGCCCAGCAGTTCGACGAGGCGCAGGACGTCTTCTGGGTTGCGGCTGCTGAGCCCACCATCGGCGTCGACCGCGGTCTCGGCTGCCTGACCGAATTGCTGGATGGCGGTTTCGGCAGGCATCCCGGCCTCGAGGCTGAGCCGCGCATAGATCTGGCCGGCCAGTGCTTCGATCCGCTCGGTTCCCGGGCGGGTGTGGCGCCAGCGCCGGTCGAGGAACCGGGCATGGGCGCTGAGCGTGCGAAAGAAGGCCTGGCTCGTCTCGCGATCGGCGCCGTTCAGGAGGTCGGTCGCATGGGCGATCCAGCGGATCAACCGGCGCGCGGCCAGATCCGGGCGCCATCCGGGGCCTGTGCCCTGACCGAAAGTGGCGATCCAGTCATGGACCCAGCCGATCAGGGCCTTGCGGGTCGGCGCATGTTGCGAGGCGGCCAGATCGTCGAGCCACCCATGGCCATGCAGCGCTTCGGCCCAGGCCGGCGAGGAGCAGTCGAGGGTCCAGGGCGATGTTCCGGCGGGCAGGATGCGCATCTCGCCGCCGAACAGCAGCACGCCCTGGGCAAGCCGGCGCGCCGCGGCGGCATCGCCCGCGGCGGGTGGGGCAGGCTGCCAGACCAGCGCCCGCGGTTCAGCCCCCCAGCAGGCGCGGCGCGCCTCGAAGGTTGCGCGGAGTCCCGCGGCTTGGTCGATCACACCCATGACACTGCCCGTGGTCGTCGCCGAGCGGGTCTGCTCCGCCGGAGAGGTTGTGTTGTAGAGTCCGCAACTGACATCCCTTGAGGGCCATGTCTGACCGGTCCGGGAGCCGGCTGCTCATTCGCTGCCTGTGGTGCCTGTCGTCGCATTCGCTCGCCGTTGTTCGGCTTTTGTTTAACTATGGCATAACGGGCGGGAAAGTCATCAGATTTTTCGTGTTAGGCGGGAGGGAGCGGCCCGGGCCCGCGTCCTCCTCGCCCCCTCACGGGGGCGAGATCGCCCGCCCGCCCGGGGCCTTTCCTGTCGGCTGGTCTGGCTGTGCCGTGGTGCTGCGCTCAGGCGTTGGTGAGGTGGGCGGCGTAGAACCCGTCGAGGTGGCCGTGCTCGGCCCAGTGATCGGGGCGGCTGCGCAAATGCCCCTCCGCGAAGAGGGGGGCGAGCCCGGGCAGCTGGGTGGGAGCACGCTGCGCCCGTGGCTGGCGGGCGAGGAAGGCCGCGATCTGATCTTCGCCCTCGGCTTTCAGCAGCGAGCAGGTGCAATAGATCAGCACGCCGCCCGGCGCCAGCCAGCCAAAGGCGCGGTCGAGCAGGTTCGCCTGGAGACCGGTGAGCGATGCCAGATCGCCCGGGGCGAAGCGGTGCGGCAGATCCGGGTGGCGCCGGATCGTGCCGGTGGCCGAACAGGGGGCGTCCAGCAGGATGGCATCGAACGGCGCCTCGGGTTGCCAGGACAGCGCATCGGCGGTGACGGTCTCGGCGCTGAGGCCGGTTCGGGCGAGGTTCTCTCCCAGGCGCTCCAGCCGGCGGGCGGAGATGTCCAGGGCCGTGACCCTTGCCCCTATGGCTGCGAGTTGCAGCGTCTTGCCGCCGGGAGCGGCACAGAGATCGAGCACCCGTTTGCCGGCCGCATCGGGAATCATCTGGGCCGGCAGGCTGGCCGCTGCGTCCTGGGCCCAGAAGGCGCCCTCGGCAAAGCCTGGCAGAGCGCTGATCTGCGCCCGCTCGCGCAGGCGAACCGTGCCGCTGGGCAGGCGCCGGGCGCCATCGGGCAGGGGCACCTGGGCATCGCGATAGGTGAGGTCCTGGGGCGGCGAGGCAAGATGTGCCTCGGCAATGGCGCGGGGCGTCTCAGCGCCCCAATCGGCGGTGAGACGGTCAGAGAGCCAGTCGGGCAGGGCGAGGGCGGCGGCGTCCTGGGCCGCCAGAACGGCCTCTCCCTCGCGCGTCATCCGCCGGCCGACCGCGTTGATCAGGCCGGCCATCTTGCCCGCTTTCAGGCGTTTCGCCGCGCGCACGGCGGTGTCGACCGCAGCATGGGCGGCGGTTCCGGCGAAGAGCAGTTCGGCCGCCATGACCCGCAGGATATGGTTGATCGGAGGGCGCGGAGCGCGGGGCACGAAATCCGTCAGCAGGTCATCGATCTGGCCCCGGCGGCGCAGGGTGAGATCGGCCAGGGCCCGCGCCTGGGCCCGCTCGGCGGCGGAGGCGCGGGCAACCGCACCCGGCAAGCGGCTCTCGTCCAGCATCGCGCCATCGTCCAGAACGGCGCGGACCAGTTCGACGGCGCCCAGCCGGGCGGTCAGACCTTGGGAGAGCGGTGCCTCGGTCAGCCCCACGGGTTTTGCCGCTTTTGCCCCCAGGGCTGGCTGCCGCTCCGGCCCGAGATGGCGGTTGCGGTGCGCCCCATCTCGGCCGCCTGGGCGCGCAGCTCGGCGATGCGCTTCTCGGCCGGCGGGTGGGTCGAGAACAGCCGGTCCATCCGCATCCCCCGCAGCGGGTTGACGATGAAAAGATGGGCCGAGGCGGGATTGCGCTCGGCACTGGCCATCTCGACCCGGCTGCCCGAGATCTTGGCCAGCGCCGAGGCGAGCCAGATCGGGTTGCCGCAGATTTCTCCGCCCAGCCGGTCGGCGGCGTATTCGCGGGTGCGGCTGATCAGGCTCTGGATCATCATCGCGGCCAGCGGCGCCAGGATGGCGGCCAGGATCACGCCGATCAGCCCCAGCGGGTTGCGGTTCGACCCGCCGCCGAAGAACATCCCGAACTGTGCCAGCATCGAAATCGCGCCCGCGACCGTGGCCGAGATCGTCATGATCAGCGTGTCGCGGTTCTGGATATGGGCGAGCTCGTGGGCCATCACGCCGGCCAGTTCCTCGCGGCTGAGCATCCGCATGATCCCGGTGGTGGCTGCCACCGCGGCGTTCGAGGGGTCGCGGCCGGTGGCGAAGGCATTGGGCTGATCCGTCTCGATGATAAAGACCTTGGGCATCGGCATGTTGGCGCGGCGCGCCAGATCCTCGATCATCTCATAGAATTCCGGCGCCTGCGCCCGGGTCACGGGCCGCGCACCATGCATCGACAGCGCGGCCTTGTCCGAGTTCCACCAGGCATAGAAATTCGTTCCCAGCGCAAAGACGAAGGCGATCAGCATCCCCGTCGCCCCGCCCAACACATAGCCGACGCTGAGGAACACCGCCGTCAGCGAGGCGAGCAGAAGCATGGTCTTGACGTAGTTCATCCGCGTCTCCCGTTCCCTGCCGCGCCCCGGCTTGTCAGAGCGGCCTGTGCGCGACATATCCCGTCTGAGTGATCGGGAGAAGATATATGTCCGAAGACAAGGCCGAAAAAGAGGGGCTGCCCCCGGCGGCTCGGCGCGCGCTGGCCGAAGCGGAGGCGCGGCGCGAGGCGCTGGCCGAGGAGGCCGCCCGCCCAAAGGAGCAGGGCGGGCGCAACGGACCCGAGCCGACCCGGTTCGGCGATTGGGAGAAGGACGGCATCGCCTACGATTTCTGAGGCGCGCTGCCGGCAGCGGTCCGGCACGCTGGTGCGGCCGCAGCTGCTGCGCTACCCTGCCGTCGAGGGGCAGCGCGGAGAACGGGATGCGCGCAGCGATTCAAAGCAAGGCCAAAGCGACAGAGACAGGCGCCTCGTCACGCAATGCGCGCCGGTCGCAGCAGCGTGAGCCTTTGGCTTTGCGCCACGCGACCACTGCGTCCACGACGCCCCGTGTTCAGGCCAAATCGGGCTGCTCCTGCGGCGGCGGCTGTCCCGCTTGTCAGGCAGCCAGCGAGGACATGGCATCGGAGCGGGAGGCGGATCGCATTGCCGATCAGGTGATGGCGATGCCAGAGCCTGCCGCCCCGGCCACGCCGCCCGCCGAGGCCAACGCGCCTACGAGGCCGGTGCTGGCACGCTCGGCCACGCAGCCCTCGTGTGCTGGCTCTGACGGCGTGCCCACGGGGCTAGCTGCGGCAACTGCTGTGACGACCGCCCGGCTGAGCGACGCGCCGCTGGCGGGGCTGGGGCCTGGCAGCCCGCTCACGCGTTCGGACCGGGCGTTCTTCGAGGCGCGGATGGGGCGCGACCTCTCCGCCGTCAGAGTGCATGAGAGCGCCGAGGCTGCTGGCCGCGCCGCCAGCTATCGCGCCCGGGCCTTCGCTTATGGCCCGCATGTGGTGATGGGTGGCGGGGCAGGGCAGCTCGCAGCGGCCGCCCGGCGCCATCTGATGGCCCATGAATTGGCCCATGTCGCGCAGCAGGGCCATGCCCCGCCGGTCCCCGGTGCCGCTGGGCGGAGCGCCATCCAGGCACCCGCCCCCCGCCCCGTCTCGTCCGGCGCGGCCACGGTCCAGCGGGCGCCCGAGGACGACGATGGCACGGTGATGAACTGCACCAAGGCGGCGGGCGATATCTTCGACACGCCGTACCTCTTCAAACAGGGCAGCACCGAGTTTCTGAACGACAGCGAGGCCAGCCAGGTCGACCATCTCTCGGTCTATCTCTGGGAGAACAGCGTCATCGTCGACATCCACGGCTTTGCCAGCGAGGAGGGCGGGGCGGCTCGGAACGACGCGCTGTCCTGCCAGCGCGCCAACACCATTGCGCAGATGCTGATCGCCCGGGGCATCCAGGTGAACCTCCTCTATGCCCATGGCGAGGTGCCGGGCGAGCGCAAGTTCCGCCGCTCGGTCGTGATCGACGAGATCGGCACCGAGGACCCGGGCGGCACCGAGGAGCCGGAAATCGACCCCGAGGACAAAACCAAGCCCGAGGAGCCGAAACCCCCGAAAGACGACACCATCATCGACCCGCCGCCGAAAAAAGACGACAAACCGAAAAAAGACAAACCCAAGAAGGACAAGCCGAAAAAAGAGCCGCCGAAAAAGCGCGACCGCCCGAAACCCAACCTGCCCAAACCGCCAAAGCGCGCGCCCACCTATTGCGGCAGCGAGCCGGGCTTCATGGCCCAGGCAGTCGACCCCGGTGGCCGTCAGATGCGCGATGCTGCGCAGCCAGACCGTTAGATCGACGCGGGACAACTCGAAACAGTTGGTCTCCTCGTTATAGCCGGCCTGGTAGAACATCTGCATCATGTCCCAGATATTGCAGATACAGTCGCCAACATTGACCATCTTGTCGAAGCCTTCGGGGGCGATGCCCTTGTCCTTGGCGATCTTGATGGCGGATTCGACGATGTCGTAGATTTTCGCGCCCAGGCAGACGC
>JBCBIS010000088.1:0-16361 GCA_038524325.1 Pseudomonadota bacterium | reverse complement strand
GTCGATGGCCAGCCAGACCGCGAAAGCCTCGGACACGTTGCGCAGCGAGGCCCGCAATCTGAACCAACTGATGACCAGCTTCGTCACGTCGGAGGACGCGAGCGGCGGAGCGGCCGACCGGACCCCTAGATACGGCGCCGCTGCCTGACGTCGCAGTTTGGCGCTTCTCGGCGCCATGCCTTTCCCAGGACAGGCGGGTTCCAACCTTTCGAGCCGCCAGCCTTTGAGAGCCTCTGATTTCCCTGTACACTGACCCACGGGGCAGGGTGGCGCGATATCGGGGCGCCCGTGCGGTTATTCGTAAGCTACAATACCCGCGACACTGCTCGGGTCGCGCCGGTTGTCGATCTCCTCGGCAAAGCCTGGCCGGACGGCGAGATCTATTACGCCCCGGCCCGCAATCTGGCCGGCGCCTATTGGATCAAAGACCTTGGCGAGGAACTGGGCGTCGCCGATGCCGTCATTCTCTTCATCGGCGCTGAGATCGGCGCCTGGCAGGAGATCGAATATTACGAAGCGCTGCGCCACACGCGGCGCGGCGGGCGCCCCCGGATCATACCTGTCCTGCTCGACGGAACTGCGCCCGGGCTGCATTTCATCGGCCAGTTCCACCGGCTCGACGCCGCCAGTCTGCAGCCGCAGGAGGTCGTCTTGGCCATCTCCCGCGCGCTCGAGACGGCCGAGACCCAGGCGGTTCCGCTCTGGCGCCAGATCAACCCGTATCACGGCCTCTTCGCCATGGACACCAGCCGGGCCGCCTTCTTCTTCGGGCGCGAGCGGCTGACAGCCGAGATCCTTCGGACGCTTGGCCGGCGGAGCGGGGGGCTGCGGATGCTGGTGGGGAATTCCGGCGTGGGCAAATCCTCGATCGTCGAGGCGGGGGTCATCTCGGCCCTGCGCAGCCAGGTCTGGCCCGGCGAGCAGGACGCAGATTGGCCCCAGGCCCTGGATGACAGCCGTGGCTGGCTGCCCGTGACGGTCACTCCGGGCAATACACCGGTCGGCGCGTTGGCCCGGGCCATGGTGGGTCTCTGGCTCGAGGATCCGGCGGATCGAGAAGATCAGGCGCTCAAATGGGTCCGCAACTTTCACAACGGGGCGGCGCTCGGCAGTCTTGTCGGGGCCGCTTTGGAGCAGCTCAGCCAGGTCTCGGGCGGGCAGCCGCCACAACGTCTCCTGCTGAATGTCGATCAGGGGGAGGAGCTTTTCTCCCGCGCGGATCGGGCCGAGACCGGACTGTTCTCGCAGCTGCTGGCCGGTGCGATGGAGTGCCCCGACCTCACGATGATCGCCAGCATGCGGTCCGATTACTATGGCCAGCTCCAGGAGCAATCCGCGCTGTTCGAGATCACCGAGCGGATCGACGTGCCACCACCGACCGGTGCCGAATTGCATGCCATGATCGAACGGCCTGCGGCTGCCCTCGGTGCCCGTTTCGCCGCGCCGGAGATCCTGCCGATGATCGTCGAGGCCACCGGACGCGAGTTGGGGGGGCTGCCGCTCCTGTCCTATATGATGGCCGAGGCCTGGGACCGGATGCGTGAGGACGAGGCCGGTGACGGGGTTCTGCGCTTCCCGCTGGGCGTGGTCGACATCTCCAAGCCCCTGACCGAACGGGCGGAGCGCTTTGTCGCCCTCCACCCGGACCAGATCGAGGCGCTCAGGCGGGTCTTCACCCTGCGCCTCGCGCATGTCCCAACTCAGGGTGCTCCGGTGCGCCGGGTGACGCTGAAATCTGAATGCAGCGTGGAGGAATGGGACGCGGCAGTCGAGCTCTCGCGACCCGCCTGGCGCCTGTTGGCCAGCGGCGAGATCGACGGGATGCCGTTCATATCGGTCGCGCATGAGGCGCTGCTGCGCTCCTGGCCGCGGCTGCGCGGTTGGCTCGAGGAGGAGCGCGATTTCCTGGTGTGGAAGGGGCAGCTCGAGACCGCCCATCGCGACTGGCAGGCAGCCCCACCCGATCATCAAGAAGAGGCCTTGCTCACCGGCTATGCGCTGAGCACGGCGCGGCAATGGTTCGCGTCTCGCAAGGCGGATCTCGCCGAGGCGGAGCGCGGCTTCATCGAACGCAGCATCTCGCGTGACGAAGCGCGTCAGGAACGGCAGCGCCTGCAACGAGAGACGCTCCTGAAAACCCGCGCCAGCCGCAACCGCTTGGGCTCTCTGCTGCGCGCGGGCTTTGTTGTAGCGACCGTGATCTTTGCGGTTCTGGGGGGCATCGCCACCTGGCAATGGAGTGAGGCCGTGATCGCCCGCGACGAAGCCGAGGCCAATCTGGACATCGCCGAGTCGAATTTCGCCGATGCCGAGCAAAGCCGCGCGATGCTGTTGACGGCGTTGTCGCGCGAACAGGAAACCCGGGTGCAGTTAGAAGGCGCGTTGCGGCGGACCGATGAGGCGCGGCTTCGCGCCGAGCAGAGCGCGGCCAAGTATTTCGCCTCGCTGGCCGGCGGGCTGGATGCGGTGGCCCATGGCGCGCTTAAGCTGTTGCTGGGCGTCGAGGCCATCCGGCTGGACCATATCACCGAGATCGATTCCCAATTGCGCGCGATCCTGTCCAGCCACCCGTGGGAGCCGCTCAGCGGTCATGTCGGCCCGGTCGAGACCATCCTGTTCGACGAAACCGGGGAGGAGCTGCTCTCGGCCGGGCGAGACGGGACCCTGCGCCTCTGGGATCTGGCCGACCCAGACCGTCCGGGATCGATCATCCATGCGGGGGATCTGCCGGTCAGGTCTGTCGGGTACGCCTCTGGCCGGATTGCCGCGCTGATCGGGGATGATGTCTTGTTTTGGGAGGACATTGCGTCGGATGCGCCACCCCGCCGCTTGGCCCATGGGGGCGGGAAGCTGCGGACCCTCGCGCTCTCCCCGGATGGCTCAGCCCTGACATTGGTGCCCGAGACGGGGCCCGCGCGAGAAATCTCGCTGCGGACTGACACGATCCGCAAATTCGATCTCCCCCTCGGCGCCGAGCGCCGGGCCGCCCGATACAGCCTCGATGGCCGGTGGCTTGCGGTGGCCGGGGGCGAGACGGTGCTGATCTGGGACCGCACGGATCTTGGCGCAGCGCCGCGTCGGCTGACCGCGCAACAGGGAGAGATCTACAGCTTCGACTTCTCGCGCAACGGCGATTTCCTCGCCACCGGTGGTTTCGAGCCGTTCTTTGGCAACGGTGTCTCGCTGTGGGATTTGCGGGATCCGGAGGGCGAGGCGCGCGTGGTCGGTGAAGGCTTCGACCCGATGGGGGCAGGTTACACGGTGACCAGCATCGCCGTTGGGATGACGCAGGGGGCGAAGGATGCCGGCACGCTGCCCGACCGTTTGATCGTTGGCACTTACGAGGGGTTGCAGGGCGGCGGGACCCTCCGCATCTGGCGGCCCGAGGCGCCGGAGCGCCATGCCGTCATCGCCCGCTTTGCCGAGGTCGAGGCGGTGGCTTTCGCGCCTCAGAAATGGCTTGCAGTGGCGGATCGGAACGGCGCGATCCATCTCCACGATATGCGCCAAGGTGGGGCCGAGCCGCGTCGGCAGTCCTCGGGCGCGTGGGTCTTCGCGGCGGACGCTTCAGAGGGACTGGCGGCGATTGCCATCGGCACTGCCGAGGGGGATGTGCTTGGCCTGGACGGGCACCAACCCGGGCGGGAGGCGCAGCAATTCGGCCTCGAAGACAGCGCCGTTCGATCCATCGCATTGTCGCCAGGGGGTGCGTTTTTGGCCGTCGGAACGGAGGCTGGTGCGCTGTCGATCCGTAGACGGGACGCGCCGGGTGCCGCGCCGGTCTTTGCAGCCAACGTGCCGGGGGGTGTCTTCCGCCTCAGCTTCGCGCCGGAGGGGCGCCGGGTCGCCCTGGCGGGCAGCACCGGCCTGTCGCTGATCGATTTCTCGGGACAGGATCAGCCCGAACGGGTGCTTTACTCAGGGCCAGAACGGATCCTGGCGCTGCGCTTCCCGGCAAGCGATCGTCTGATCGCGGCAACGGCGGGCGGGGCTTTGCTGGTCTGGGAGACCCTCGCGGCCGAAGCGGAGCCTCGCCAGATCGTGCTGCGAGCGCAAGGGGCGAACACCGCCGCCTTGTCGCCAGACGGCCGGTGGTTGGCCCTGTCCTCGCAGATGGATCGGGTCGAGGTATATGATCTCACCTTGCCCTCGGCGCCGCCCCAGGTGTTGCGTGTCGACGTGACCCGGCGGGTTTTCTCCGCGCTTGGCTTTCCGCTGGCGTTCTCTCCCGACAGCGCATGGCTCGCCTTTGGCGCGGGCGATGACCGGGTTTGGCTGTGGCGGAGCGCGCAGTGGTCGCGGCCCCCTCTGGCGCTGACAGGGCATCAGGCGGGGGTGACGAGCCTCAGTTTCGCGCCGGACGGGCGGCATCTCGTCTCGGCGGGCATGGATGGCACCACGCGGATCTGGACCCAGCCCGATCGGCTGGCCCTTCGGGCCTGCGCGCGGGCGGCTCGGAACATGGATCTGGCGGAATGGCAGCAGTATTTCGGTGCGCAGCCCTATCGCAAAACCTGCGCCGAGTGGCCCTTGCCCGAGGGGCTCTATACCGACCTCGCCGCGCGGGTGACGCGCGAGAGCGAGATCCCCGACGCCTTGACGACGCTGAGGCGGGCAGCTGGGGAAGGCGGCGAGACACATCGCCATCGCTTCGCGCGCGCGCTGGTTCTGGCGGCGGAGGAGGCGTTCACGGATGAGAGCGGGGCGGAAAGTGCAACAGGCCTCGGCAAGCTTGCCCTCGCGCGCAATGTCCTTGGAGAGACGCCGCTTTCCGAGCTGCAGGTCGCATCCGCCGATTGGAACCGGATCTGCTGGCGCGGTGCGCTCGACGGAGTGGCTGCGCAGGTTTTGGAGAGCTGCGACCTTGCCATCGCGACGGCCAAGGAGACGGAACGCCCGCTATGGCAAGACAGCCGCGGCCTTGCCCGGGCCCTGGCTGGCGATGTCGCGGGAGCGGTGGCGGACTTCACCGCCTTCGTGGAGTGGTCCGAGGCGACCGGCGCGCAGCTTATCGCCGCAAAACGGCGCCGCGGATGGATTGCGGCGCTCGAAGCTGGCGAGAGGCCGTTCGATGAAAAGACCCTGGATATCCTGCGTGAGACGCGCCGCTGATTACAGCGCGAGCACGGCACCAATCAGGCCAGAGTAAAGCACCGCGAAACTCCACGGCACGACGGCCTCGACCTGGCTCAGGCGGCTGCGCCCGGCGGCTTTGTAGTGCTCCTGCTCTCGCGTCAGGGCCGGGGTTTCAAAGCCCGCCTCGATCTCCTGCAGCACCTTGAACTTGGCCGCGTTGAGGCGGCGGTAGCTGCCCAGCAGAGCTGCCCAGGACAGGCACACCAAAACGCCGCAAGCGGGTATCGCCAGACGCCAGAGCGCCGCTTCGTCAGCAGATCCCGGACCGCCGCGCGCGCCCAGATAGCCATAGAGACCGATCAGTGCGCTGTTCACGCTCAACAGCCATTGATTGGCCTGACCGCGCCGGTCGCTGACCTTCTCGGCGGTTGCGAGGTAGAGCTTGTAGAGTTCGAACTGGTCCACGATCGGCCTCGTCTCCGGTCCTGTCGGCCGGTTGATCTGGCCGCCGCGGCGCAACCTAGCACGGCGTTGCAGATGATGCGATCTAGGGGCGTGGAGCGCCGCTTCAGGGTCAGTGAGGCTAGTGGCGCATCTCCGCGGAAACATCCCAACAACTGCCGGTCTCACGCCTGTGCGGGGGATCCCTCCGAGGTCGCGCCCATGCTTGGGCAGCCGTGGCATGGCAATGAGAGGGCGATCTCGACACCTCTGGACTGCGGCAGGATCTCCATTTTGCCGCCATGCCCCTCGGCCACGGCGGCGACAATCGACAGCCCGAGGCCGCTGCCGCTTGCCGGTTTGCCTTGCGAGAAGCGTTGCACCGCCAAAGGCAGATAGCTCTCGGGCATGCCCGCACCGTCATCGGCCACTGCGAGGCGCAGCCAACCATTCTCCTGCGCGATTTTAACCGTGATCTTCGACAGGTCCGGCCCGCCATGCAAAAAGGCATTGTGGACGAGGTTCGAGAGCGCTTCGCGAAGCATGATGGGATCGCACAGAACCGGTTCGAGGGGATGCCGGACGTCAAGGGCGATCTCGACCTGCCGTTTGGGGCTTGGCGCGAAGCCCGGCATCCATTCCACCAGGCAGGCCGCCAGATCGACCCGCTCGTGCAGATTGGCGGGGCTGATCTCCTTGGCGCGTTCCATCGTGAGGAGGCGCTGTGTCAAATCCGCCGTCTCGCGCGCGGCTTCGAGCAGATCGCGGGCGCGTATGCGGGCTTCCTCCGGGTTCGGGGCCCGCTCGACCGCCTCGGCCAGCGAGAGCACCCCGGCGATGGGATTGCGGAGCTGGTGCGCCGCGTTCGATATGAACTCAGATTGCGCGGTCATGCTGCGCGACACCTGCGAGAACAGGCTGTTCAGCGTCTCGACGATCCCCCGAACCTCGCGTGGCACGACCCGTCGGATCGGGGCGAGATCGTCGCTGGAGCGCCGCTCGATCGCGTGCTGCAACGCCGTCAGCGGGGCGAGGCCCAGCCGGACCCCGAACCAGACGATCAATGCGACGCTCAGAATCAGACCCAGGATGGCGGCGAGCGAGCGCCCGACGAGTTGGCGCGAAAAGGCCCGCCGGACCGCGGTATCCTGCCAGACAGTGGTGGTGAAGATGCCGCTGAAGCCATCGATCTGGGTCCGGTTCTGCAATCTCACCCCGCTCACATCGCGGCCGAGATAGGTCGCGGCGAAGAATGCGGGACCGGTCTCCTGTGCCGGCGCGCGGGGGATCCCGACCGGCGGTGTCGCATACCCGGCCACGATCACCCCGTCGGGCGCATAGACATGATAGTAGACGCGGCCCCCGGACGTGTCGGCCAGAACCCTGCGGGTCCGGGGCGAAAGCGCGTCGCCGCCCGAGAGGGTGACATCGTTCGAGACTGCAATCGCCGCCGAGAGCAGCGCGCGGTCGAACACCTCCGCCGCAGTTCGCCGCGCCGTATCGAGCTGCCAGAGCCCGACCGGGATCGCCAGAAACATCAACGGCATCAGGATGATCAGGACCAGCCGGAGCCTCAACGACAGGGCGTCGGTCATTCCGCCGGAATCGCCAGGCTATAGCCGATGCCCCGCGCGACCCGGATCGAGATGCCATGCGGCCGCAATCGTCGACGCAGGCGAGAGACATAGACCTCGATCACCTTGTCATCCGTCGCGCTGCCAATGCCGTAGAGCTGGTCGAGCAGGCTCGATTTCGAGACGGCACGGCCGTGCGCCTCGGCCAGCGCTGCCAGCAGCGAGACCTCGCGCCGCGGGATGTCGAGGGCGCGGTCCCCATCGATCAGTTGCATCGCATCGAGATCGAGGCTGAGCGCACCGATCCGAGCCATGCGCCGCGGCGTCGCGGCCTTTCGCCGGCCCAGCGCGCGGACCCGGGCAGCCAGCTCGTCCATCGCGAAAGGCTTGACCAGATAATCATCCGCCCCCGCATCCAGCCCGGCAACCCGGTCCTCGGTGCTGGAGCGTGCGGTCAGCAGGATCACCGGGCGGGGATCGCCCCGGCGGCGCATTTCTGCCAGCAATTCGATCCCGCTCCGCCCCGGCAGGTTGATGTCGAGAATCACCAGATCGGCGCCCTCCTGGCTGAGAAACGTCTCGGCGCCCGCGCCATCCGGCAGAAGGTCGACCGAGTGGCCGTCGTCGCGCATCCGGTAAGCGATGCCGCGCGCCAGGCTCAGATTGTCCTCGACCACCAAGATCCGCATGAGAAATTTTTTGCAGTGATGAAGGCTTCGTGCAAGCTTCGTGGACACAGATAAGCCGTTGCCGGATCAGTCCGGCCTGGACATATGCGGGCGTTCGAGACCCGCTGGGAGGAAAGAATGAGCATTTTTGCAACCACCCGCCGGGTGGCGTTCGGCCTTGTGGCCGCGGCTGCTGCGGCCTTCACCATGCCATCGACATCCGCTGCCCTCGATCTGTCGGGCAAGACGGTGGAATGGGTGATCCCGTTCTCCGAGACAGGCGGTTCCGCCAAATGGGCCAACTTCTATGCGCCTTTGCTGAGCGAGGCGCTGCCCGGCCAGCCGACCGTGGTGGTGAAGTTCATGCCGGGCGCCGGCTCGACCAAAGGCGCCAATTGGTTTCAGAAGCAGGAATTCGGCGACAGTGAGGGGACGCTGATCTTCGGCTCCTCTGGCTCCACGCAGTTCCCCTATCTGCTGGGCGATCCCCGCGTGCGCTATGAGTACAACGACTGGGAAGTCGTGCTGGCTTCGGGGACCGGCGGGGTCGCCTATCTGCCGCCCGATTTGGCCGGCAAGATGAATGGACTGGATGCCAGCGCGCTGCGCGAGACCGACTTCATCTATGGCAGCCAGGGCGCGACCCGTCTGGATCTCGTGCCGCTCCTGGCGTGGGAGATGCTGGGCCTGAATGTCGAGCCGGTCTTCGGCATCAAGGGCCGGGGCGATGGCCGCCTGATGTTCGAGCGGGGCGAGGCGAATATCGACTATCAGACCTCCTCGTCCTTCCTCAAAGGCGTCACACCGCTTGTCGAGGCCGGCACGGCGGTGCCGATGATGTCCTGGGGCGCTTTGGATGCCGATGGCAATATCGTGCGCGATCCGACCTTCCCCGAGATGCCGACCTTCAAGGAGGTTTGCGACGCGACCCCGGGCTGTGAGACCTCGGGCGAGCAATGGGATGCGTGGAAAGCCTTCTTCGTCGCGGGTTTCCCGGCGCAGAAGATGGTCTTCCTGCCGAACGGCGCCTCGGACGAGGCGGTTGCAGCCTTTGCCGCGGCGTTCGAAGCAATCAAGGCGCGGCCTGATTTCGCCGAGATCTCGAAAGGCCGGCTGGGCGTCTATCCGCAAATGACCGGCGCAAAGGCGGAAGGCGCGATGGCCAGCGCGACCCAGGTGCCAGACGGTGCGAAGACCTTCGTCACCAACTGGCTGAAAGATCGCTACGGCGTCTCGCTGAACTGAGCGGGGCTCGAGACCGGCCCCCTCCGCCTTGGCGGGCGGGGCCTCTTCCACCTGCGGCCAGGGGGGCAGCGCCATGGATATTCTGTCAGTCGCATTGCCTGCGCTGGGTGACGCCGCGGGGCTGATCTTTCAGGTCCAGGTGCTGGGCTATCTGGTGTTGGGGGTCGTCATGGGCCTCTGCATCGGGGTTTTTCCCGGTTTGGGAGGCATCGCGGGGCTGTCGCTGCTGCTGCCCTTCATGTTCGGGATGGACCCGGTTCTGGGCCTCGCTCTGATGATCGGCATGGTGGCGGTGGTGCCAACCTCGGACACGTTTGCCTCGGTGCTAATGGGCATCCCGGGCTCCTCGGCCAGTCAGGCGACGGTGCTGGACGGGTTTCCGCTGGCGAAAAAGGGCGAGGCGGCGCGGGCGCTGTCCGCCGCCTTCGCCTCCTCGCTGTTCGGGGGGCTGCTGGGGGCGACGTTTCTGACGGTTTTCATTCTGGTCGCCCGGCCGCTGGTGCTGGAATTCCGCACGCCCGAACTCCTCATGATCACCATTTTCGGCCTGTCGATGGTGGGCATCCTGGCGGGCCGGGTGGCGCTGAAAGGGATCGCTGCCGCTGGGCTTGGCATGATGATCGGCACGATCGGCGAGGGCGACTCGGCGGGTGAGCTGCGGATGGCGACCTATGACATGCCCTATCTGGTGGACGGGCTGAAGCTGGTCATCGTTGGCCTTGGCATTTTCGCGATCCCCGAGATCGTCGCGCTGCTCCGCCGCGACCGGGCGATTGCGGAACGCTCGGTCCTGGGCGGTGGCTGGCTGGCCGGGGTTCGCGACTGGTTCGCGAATATCTGGCTCTCGGCGCGCTGCTCGATCATCGGGGTCGTGGTGGGCGTGATCCCGGGCCTCGGCGGATCGGTGGTCGATTGGATCGCCTATGGCCACACGGTGCAGAGCACGCGGGACAAGTCCACATTCGGCTCGGGCGAGGTGCGCGGCGTGATCGGGCCCGAAAGCTCGAACAATGCCAAGGAGGGCGGCGGGCTGGTGCCAACCCTGCTGTTCGGCATTCCCGGATCCGGCTCGATGGCGGTGTTCATCGGTGCCATCGCGCTGCTCGGCTCGGGCGATATCGAGGTCGGCCCCTCGATGCTGAAAAACAATCTCGACATCACCTATGCCATCGTCTGGCTGCTGGCGATGGCGAATGTAGTGGGGACGCTGATCTGCATCGCCGCCTCGGGCGGGATTGCGCGGCTGACGACCATTCCCTTTGGCCTTCTCGCGCCGTTCCTGTTCATGATCATCTCATTCGCCGCGTTCCAGTCGGGCCAGGACATCATGGATCTGGTCGCGCTGTTCGCCATCGGGCTGCTGGGCATCCTGATGCGCCGCTTTGACTGGTCGCGCCCGGCCTTTCTGATCGGCTTTGTCTTGTCGAATCCGGCCGAGACCTATGCCAACCAGGCGGTGCAGATCGCCAATTCCCGCTTCCGCAAAAGCTTCGAGGAGGGGATCGACTATATCTTCTCGCCCATCGTGATCGTGCTGGTCATCATCACGGTGATCTCGGTTGTCGCCGGCCTGCGCCAGGCCAAGGCGATCATGGCGGAGGGCGCTGTGAAGAGCGGGACGAAGCGCGCGCCCATGGCCTTCCTCTTGGCGGTGCTCGCCTATCTCTGCGTCGCCTTTGTCGATGCGGCCACGATCCCTGATTACGCGGCGGCCGACCGGGTTTTCCCGCGTTTTGTCGCCGGGGTCTCGATCGTCTGCCTGCTGATCCTGCTGGTGCAGATGATGCTGCGGCCCGAGACCCATGCCCTGTTCGCCGACCGCGAGACGGCGGAGGGGGCGGATGACGACCACGGGCTCTGGCCCACCCTTGCCTGGTTCGCGGGCCTGCTAGTGTTGACGGCGCTGATCGGGTTTATCCTGGCGCTGGCGCTCTTCCTCTTCGCTTTCATCCATATCCGCTCGGGCCGCAGCCTGGGCTTTGCGGCGGCCTATACGGCTGCTGGGATTGCGTTCATGTGCGCCATGGCTGGGATCCTGAACCGCGATTTCCCGCCGGGGCTGTTGCAGAGCTATGTCGACCTCCCCTGGCCCCTGACCTGAGGCAGCGATGCAAACCGCGATCCCCTTTCTGTTCCTGCGCGGCGGCACCTCGCGCGGGCCCTATCTGAACCGCGCCGATCTGCCCCAGGATCACGAGACCCTGGCCGAGGTGCTGATCGCGATGGTCGGCTCGGGCCATAAGCTGAATATCGA
The DNA here is from genome assembly GCA_038524325.1 of Pseudomonadota bacterium. GTDB lineage: Bacteria > Pseudomonadota > Alphaproteobacteria > Rhodobacterales > Rhodobacteraceae > Thermohalobaculum. Next base: position 5,103 of record JBCBIS010000088.1, on the reverse strand, counting down.
CGGGATCGGCGGCGGCGCGGCGGTGACGACCAAGGTGGCGATGCTCTCGCGCTCCGCGGACGCCTGGGCCGAGATCGACTATTTTTTCGCCCAGGTCAGTGTCGAGGACCGGCTGGTCGACTTCAAACCCACCTGCGGCAACATCCTGGTCGGCGTCGGCCCGGCGGCGATCGAGATGGGGCTGATCCCGGCCTCGGGCGCCGAGACCGAGGTCAGGATCCACGCCGTCAACACCGGCGCGAAAGTCGCGGCGCGGGTCCAGACGCCGGACGGCGCGGTCGCTTATGACGGCGCGGCCCGGATCGACGGTGTCCCCGGCACGGCGGCCCCGATCAGTCTGCAATTCATGGAGACCGTGGGCGGGGCCACCGGCCATATGTTCCCCAACGGCGCGCGGCGCGAGGAGATCGATGGAATCGACGTCTCCTGCATCGACGTCGCCATGCCGATGGTCATCGCCCGCGCCGACGCTTTCGGGCTGACCGGGACCGAGACGCCCGAGGCGCTGGACGCCGACCGCGCCTTCATGGACCGGATGGAGGCCGTCCGCCGCGTGGCCGGAAAGCGCATGGGGATGGGCGACGTCACGGCTTCGGTCACGCCGAAATTCGGCCTGCTGGCGCCGCCGCGCGATGGCGGCTCGGCGACGGTCCGCTATTTCATGCCCTGGAATTGCCACCCGACCCTGGCGGTCACCGGCTCGCAATGCCTGGCGACCTGCCTGCTCTGCCCCGGCACTGTGGGCGAGGGGATCTTGCCGGCCCCCAACAGCGGCCGCGCCGCGCTGGCGTTGGAGCATCCGATGGGCAAACTGGAGGTGACGGTTGAATTCGACCGCAGTGGAGACGATTTCACGCTACACTCCGCCGGTCTGGTGCGCACCGCGCGCAAGCTGGCGGCGGGGGAGGTGTTTATCCCGCAGAGCGTCTGGCCCGGTCCCTGAGCGCACCCTGACCACGCGCTGAACACGGAGGATGCGATGAGCTATGCCGACCACCTGACCCGGGCCGCTTCGGAGTTGGAGGCCGCCCGCAACCTGATCCAGGACGAGATCCGGGAGTACCCCACCCCCATCTCGGGCTGCGATGCGCAATACAACCACCTGATCGGTCTGCGCAATTCTGTGACCGCGGCGCTCGATGTGCTGAGCGCCCCGGCATTCGTCGCCACACCCCGCACGCTGGAGCCCGGCGCCGGTGTCGAGAGCCGGTGAAGGTCCATATCCTCGACGATTGGTTCGACACCCTGCGCGGCCTGCCCTGTTTCGCGCGGCTCGCGGCGCATGAGGTCACCGTCTGGACCGATCACGAGCCGGACCCGGCACGCCTCGCCGACCGGGTGGCAGGGGCTGAGGCGCTGGTTCTGTTCCGCGAGCGCACCGCCATCGGAGGCGATCTGCTGGCCCGCCTGCCCAATCTGCGCCTGATCTCGCAGCGCAGCGTCTATCCCCATATCGACGTGGCGGCCTGCACCCGGCACGGGGTGCTGCTCTGCTCGAACATGCATGCCGACACGCCCTCCTATGCCGCGGCCGAGCATACGCTGGCGCTGATCCTGGCCAGCTATCGCCAGATCCCGCAGCAGGTCGCCTCGATCCGCGCGGGGGGTTGGCAGATGGGGGTGGGGCGGACGCTGCGCGGGCGTGTGCTGGGCCTCTACGGCTATGGCCGGATCGCGCGCGCTGTGGCGGGCTATGCCGAGGCGCTGGGAATGCGGGTGCAGTGGTGGGCCTCCGAGGCGGGCCGTGCCCGCGCCGCCGCAGATGGCGCGCGTGTGGCCGAGAGCCGGGCGGCGTTTTTCGCCTCTTCGGACATCGTCTCGCTGCATGTCCGGCTGAAGCCCGAGACCCGGGGGATCATCACGCCCGAGGATCTCTCCGCCATGCCGCCCCGCGCGCTGCTGGTGAACACCTCGCGCTCGGGCCTGATCGCCCCCGGCGCGCTGGAGGCCGAGATTGCACGGGGCCGGATCCACGCCGCCATCGATGTCTTCGATGCCGAGCCCCTGCGCGACAGCGCGCATCCGCTGCTGACCCATCCGAACGTGCTGCCGACCCCGCATATCGGCTATGTCACCGAGGATGAGTTCGACCTGCAATTTGCGGATATCTTCGATCAGGTGACCGCCTATGCCGCGGGCGCGCCGATCCACATGATCAATCCGGAGGTCTGGGGCTGAGCAGCCGGATCGCAATCGGTGCCCCCAGGATCACCACGAACAGTCTGAGAACGTGGTGGGCCACCACAAAGGCCATGTCCGCCCCCACGATCAGTGCCAGCACCGTCAGCTCTGCCTGCCCGCCGGGGGCGAAGGCCAGCAGCACCTCCATCCCTGGGGCCATGCCGGTCAGGTAGATCGCCTCGACAAAGATCAGCGTCAGCAGGATCAGCAGGAGGCAAAAGCCCAGCCCGGCGGCCAGATCGCGCCGGACTTCTGCCATCGTCACCCCGGCGTATTTGCAGCCGATGGCGAGACCGATGAAGAACTGCGCGGCCCAGATCGCCTCGGCCGGAGGGCGGTTGCCCAGAAGCCCCGCGACGGTTGCCAGGCCTGCGACGATCAGCGGACCCAGGATCGCGGCGCCGAACATCCCGATCCGCGCCGCCCCGGCCCAGCCGACCGCGCCGCAGAGCAGCATCAGCGCGAGGTCCTGCCAGGGGATCTGGGTGGCTGGCCGCCCGGGAGGATTGCTCAGATCCGCCCCCCAGATCCCTTGCAACAGGAACGGCAGGGCGACCACGATCACCAACACCCGGGTGGCATGGATCAGCGAGAGTGCCCGGATATTGCCCCCGGCCTCCTCGCCGAATGCCAGCATGTCCTGCAACCCTCCCGGCATTGCGGCGTAATAGGCGGTGGCCGGGTCATAGCCCCAGATCCGGCGGAAATAGGGGATGCCGGTCACCGCGATGGCCAGCACCATCACCGGGACCAGACAAAGGGTCGGCCACATGCCCGGAAAACTGCCCAGCACCGCAGGGGTCAGCGTGGCCCCCACGGCGACGCCCAGCACCGCCCGCATCCCCTCGTTGAGTTTGGCAAACCCGCCCAGCGGCAGTCCCGCCAGGGCGGCGGCGAGGCAGGCGAAGATCGGGCCGAGCAGCCAGGGCAGCGGCAGATCGACCGCGTGGAATGCCGCCACGCCGGCGAGGGCCACCGCGAAGGCCGTGACAATCCCGATCATCTGTCGAGCATCCGCAGCCGATGGCGCAGCGAGGTCTGCAGATGCGCCTCGGCCGCCGCCCCCGCCGCCTCGGCATCGCCGTCGCGCAGGGCGTCGATGATGCTCTGATGCTGTGCTGTGACCACATCGATACGCGCATCGTCGGTATATGTGGTGGGGCCGAGCAGCAGCAGCGAGTTATTCAATGCCCGCGCCGCCTCGACCAGAAAGCGATTGCGGCCCGCGAGGTAGAGCCCGCGGTGAAAGCTTTGGTTGATGGCAGCGGCGGTGGCCGGATTGTCCCGCTCGGCTTTGATCTCGGCATTCAGATCGTCGAGCGTGTCGAATTCCGCCTCTGCGCCATGGCGGGCGGCCAGTTCCGCCGCCGTGCGCTCCAACACCACGCGCATTTCGTAGAGTTCAACCAGTTCGGAATGGCTCAGTTTGCGGATCACGGCGCCAAGACGGGGCCGGTGCTCGACGATCCCATCGGCCTCCAGCCGCCGGAGGGCCTCGCGGACCGGGGTGCGCGAGAGCGACAGGCGCTCGCCCACCTCTTCCTCACGCAGCCTGTCACCAGGGCCATAACGGCCGGCCCGGATCGAGGCGAGCAGGGCCTGATAGGCGGCCTCGCCGCTGGATTGCGGGGGCGGCTGGGGAGTGTCCGACATTTGGCCTCTTGCATTTATGTATCCGATTGGATACAATATCCCCATCAACACGTCAAGCACATGGCCTATCCATATGACTCCGGACATTTTGATCGTCGGCGGCGGCAACGCGGCACTTTGCGCGGCGCTGACCGCCCGCGCGGCGGGGGCGCGGGTGCTGCTGCTCGAGGCGGCGCCGAAACCCTATCGCGGCGGCAATTCGCGCCACACACGCAACTTTCGCTGCATGCATGCGGGGCCGCTGGGCGTCCTGACCGGGGCCTATGACGAGGAGGAATATCTCGACGACCTGCTCAAGGTGACCGCCGGCAAGACCGACCAGGAGCTGGCGCGGCAGACCATCCGCGCCTCGGAGGCCTGTTATGACTGGATGCGTTCGCATGGGGTGCGGTTCCAGCCCTCCCTCTCCGGCACCCTGTCGCTGTCGCGGACCAATGCGTTCTTCCTGGGCGGCGGCAAGGCGCTGGTGAATGCCTATTACCGGCGGGCCGAGGATCTGGGGGTCGAGATCGCCTACGAGGCCGAGGTAACCCATCTGGACCATGACGGCCATCGGATCAACGCGGTCGAGGCGTCGATCGGCGGCGCCCGGCAGATGATCCGCCCCCGGGCGGTGGTGGTGGCCTCGGGCGGGTTTCAGGCGGATCTGGACTGGCTGGCCAGCGCCTGGGGGCCGGCGGCCAAGAACTTCCTGATCCGCGGCACCCCCTATAACCGCGGCGTGGTGCTGAAGGATCTGCTGGATCAGGGGATCGAGAGCGTGGGTGACCCGACCCAATGCCATGCTGTGGCGATCGACGGGCGGGCGCCGAAATTCGATGGTGGCATCGTCACCCGGCTGGACTGCGTGCCCTTCTCGGTGGTGGTCAACAAGGACGGCGCGCGGTTCTATGACGAGGGCGAGGATGTCTGGCCGAAACGCTATGCCATCTGGGGCCGGCTGGTGGCCGCGCAACCCGATCAGGTCGCCTATGCGGTGATCGATGCGCGGGCGCGCGACCTCTTCATGCCCTCGGTGTTCCCGCCGGTCGAGGCCGAGACGATCGAGGGGCTGGGCCAGCGGCTCGGCCTGCCGGGAGAGCGTTTTGCCCGCACCATCGCCCAGTTCAACGCCGCCTGCCGCGCAGGCAATTTTCACCCGACCGAGCTCGACGGGTTGGCGACCGAGGGGGTGGAGCCGCCCAAGACCAACTGGGCCCGCCCGATCCTCGAGCCGCCCTTCTATGGCTATGAGCTGCGCCCCGGCGTGACCTTCACCTATCTCGGCCT
>JBCBIS010000087.1:11560-16424 GCA_038524325.1 Pseudomonadota bacterium | reverse complement strand
ATCGGGGGTGGGGGTGGGGCAGACAAAAAATCGCATGCGCCAGCATGCACGTTCTGCGCCAGCCATGGCGTCATCATCACACAGACATCGCTGAACAACGATCGGGTTTTAGGTGGTTGCCTAGAACCCGCTGGCAGCATTCGCGGCGCTGAGCAGGATGTTCGGCAGCGCCTGGCTGATCACGCGGTTCCAACTGGTGATCGGTTGCTCCGCGACGAAGATCACATCGTTCGGCCGCAGTTCGAACTGTGCTGCCAACGCCAGATTGACTGCGTTGGAGGCATCGAGGTTATAGGCCGTAATCCCGCCCGCTTCCGATGGGCTGGTCGCCGGGCGAAGCACATAGATCTCTTCGAAATCCGCCGATTGGATCGGCAGGGTCACCTCGTCGAACAGCGCGTCGGCGAGGCTCGCGGTCCGCTCGAATGGCAGGGCGACGCGCTTGGTCTGGCGCACTTCGCCCGTCACATAGGCATAGGACCGCTCGACCGCGCCGAGTTCCAACCGCTCCTTGAACACTTCCCGCTCGACCGAGAGCCGGTTCTCGGCGGCCTGGCTGCGTTGCTGCGCGATCTGTGCGGCGAGTTGCTCGCGTTGCAACAGGAATTGCTGGGTCTGGATCTGCTGGCTGCGCAGTTGCAACTGCTCCTGGAAAGCCCGCTGCGCGGCCTCTTCGCGGAATTCCGAGCCGACGAAGACACTGTCTCCATCCTGCAGCACGATCCGCCGCGCCGCTGGGTCGGTCTGGAACCGCTCCAGCCCCACCATATAGACCTGCCCGCTGCGGATCAGCTGCACCCGGGCCACCATCGGATCGACCGCTGCCACCCCGCCCGCGAGCTGGATCGCCTCGTGCAGGAACAAGGGCTTCAGCCCGATCGGCACCAGCGCCGGGTTGCGCACTTCGCCGCCGACCGAGACGCGCTGCGAGTTGAACTCGGCGATCTCCAGCGTGAATTGTGGGTCGATTCCGGCGGTGATCAGCGCCTGGAAGATCTCCGCCTCGGCATCCTGCAGGGTCAGCCCGGCAATCCTGACCCGGCCCGCATCGGGCACCGCCACCGCGCCATCGTCTTGCACGATAAAGCCTTGGCGTTTGGATTGGGCCGAGATCAGGTCCGGCAGATCCTCCAGCGTCGCGGCGGTGTTGATCGAGAACAGCACCACGTCGCCCACCCCGATGCGATACGGCGAGGGGTCGCCCAGCGGCGGGAACCGCTCCGGAATGAAGTTCGGCCGCGGGACAGATTTGGTCGATGGCGACGGCAGCGGCGCCAACTGCACCGGGCCGACCGATTTCGCCGCCTGCGCCGCCGCCCCCGGCTGGAATGCCAGCGGCAGGCGGGGCGGGACATAGGGTTCCAGATTGGCGGCGATCACCGCCTCGGGCGACAGGGTCACCACCTGCACATCGTACTCCGTGCTGGCTGCGGATCCGAAGACCGCCCCGTCATTCACCCCGGGCGCCGTATAGACGAGACCGCATCCCGCCAGACCGAGCATCAGAAGCGCTGCGTAGATTGATTTGCCCGACATCCCTCGGTCTCCCCTGCCCATCTGCCGCCGGTCGCACCCCGACCGGTTCCCCTGGGGCGCAGATGTACCACTCCCATCGCATCAGGTTAAGCTTGTTTTACCAAAACCCGACTTTAACCAAAACAATGGACCCATTGGGAGAATTGGGAAAAGGTAGCTCCATGCTCTGGCAAAGCCGTCATCTCGACCACCCATCGCCAAATTTCGGCGGGCGGCGCGGCGTGACAGTGCCCGATATGGTGGTCATCCACTATACCGGGATGGAGAGCGCCGAGGCCGCGATCGCCCGTCTCTCGGACCCCGAAGCCGAGGTTTCGGCGCATTACCTGATCGATCAGGACGGCCGGCGGGTAAAGATGGTCCGCCCGCGCCACCGCGCCTGGCATGCCGGGGTGAGCTGTTGGGGCGGGGTGCATGACGTGAACTCCCACTCGATCGGGATCGAGCTGGTGAACCGGGGCCATGGCGGCCCCTATGAGCCGTTTCCCGAGCCGCAGATGGCCCGGCTCGAGGCACTGCTCGCCTATTTGATCGCCCGCTTCGCCATCCCGCCCGAGCGGGTGGTCGGCCATGCCTGCGTGGCGCCCGGGCGCAAGCAGGACCCGGGCGACAAATTCGACTGGCGGCGGCTGGCGGCGGCGGGTCTCTCGATCTGGCAGGATCCGCCAAGGGACATGCCGCGCGGCGCCGCCACCGCCTGCGCGCGGCGCTTTCAACTGGCCGCGCGGCGTTTTGGCTATCTCTGCCCCGACGGCGAGACCTGGTGCGCCGAGAGCCTGGCGGTGTGGCAGGCCTTCCGCATGCGCTTCCTGCCGCAATTCCCCGGCATGGCGCCATCCGAGGCGGGCGTGGCCCATCTCGAAAGCCTCGCCACGCTTTGGCCCTGCCAATTGTCGGGCGAGGCTTGACGGAGACGGCCGCACCCCCGTACACGACCCACGCTGCGGATGGCTGGATGGCCGCGCTTCGGGCCCCGGCCCGGGGTGAGGAAAGTCCGGGCACCACGCGGGCAGGGTGCCGGGTAACCCCCGGCGGGGGCAACCCCAGGGACAGCGCCACAGAAATCAAACCGCCGGGGCTGCCCCCGGCAAGGGTGAAACGGCGAGGTAAGAGCTCACCGCGCTTCTGGCAACAGCGGCGGCACGGCAAGCCCCACCCGGTGCAAGATCAGATAGGGGGAACCAGACGCGGCCCCGCCGCGCCGGGGGCGGCCCGCGCCCCGTTTCCCGGGTAGATCGCGTCAGGCGGCGGACGACCGCCGTCGCAGATGAATGGCCATCCATGCCGCCCAGGCGGCGGGACAGAACCCGGCTTACAGGCCATCCGCAGCCCATATCCCCACGCCTTGCTGGCGCCCGGTCGAGCCGCCGACCACCGGGGGGTGGGTGGGGGTGGGCGGTGGCTTGGCCGGGCGCTGACGCGGCGGCAAATGCGACCAGTCGAGCCAGTCCAGCTCATAGCCCAGCGTCTCGGCCATCATCTCCATCGCCGCCCGGCTCGGCACGCCCTTGGCCACCTTGCCCTGCCCTTCGAACACCGGCAGCGCGTTCATATCGCGGCTCGGATCCTCGCGCCGCAACTCGATCACCGGCGCGTCGGTATTCAGGAACTCGCTGTCCACGATCACCAGCTTCGGCCCCAGCCGGCGCAAATCCGCCAGGAGCCGGTAATGAGTGGTGATGTGGTAATAGATTCCGAACACCCCGATCACATCAAACCGCGCGCCGATCTTGGCCATGTTGCGCACCACATCATCCAGATCGCCATGGATCAGGCGCACCTTGTCCTTCGCTGGCCCGTCGGGAAACGCGTCGAACTCGGCGATCAGATCGGCCCGGCCCTCGATGCCGACGACCTCGCGCGCACCGGCGCCCGCAAAGGCCAGCGTCCGTCATGGCTGGCGAGATCCAGCACCCGGGCCCCGGCAATCTCGTCCCGGAACGGTGTGATCAAGACCTCCCGCCGCCGGTCCAGCCGGTCGACGGTCCGCTCCTTGCCGAGATATCGCGGCAATGACCGGGTAAAATCGAAAAACGCCATAAGCCCCCCTCAAGCAATCACCGGGGAACCCTCTACCAGCCGAGGATGCGGGTCAACCAACCGATCCGTTCCGGCGCCGGGACAGCGGCGGGAACCGGTGCCTCCGGGCCGAACACGCGCCCCACCGCCGCCCGCAGATCGAGCGCTGGCGCATAGAGGCCCCCGGCGGCCCAGAGGCGCCGTTGCCGCCGCTTGTCGAAGCAACTCAGCTCGAGGAACAAGTCCCAGACCGCCTGCTCACCCTCCGCCTCCGCCGCGGCATAGAGCTGGAATTTGGCCTGCTCGCGCGCGTTCAGGCTCTCCAGCGTCCCGGGCACCTGCAAGCGGCGCGAGAATTTCTCGCGCCAGGCCGGATAGCCGAAGGGGAAGAAATGCAGCAGATGCGCCGCCTCGGTCTCGGCATATGCCACACGCTCGCCACCCGGCAGACGCGCATTGTGGATATGCAGCTTGGCGGCCGAGCCACTGCGCAGAAAGGTCTTGCCGTTCGCATGGCCCTGAAACCCGCGATGGAGCAGATCGCCGCGATCGCCAAAAAGACGCCGCGCCAGCCGCTTCGACATCCGCCGCTTGAAAGCCCCCTCGAACACCACGCCCTCGCGCGGCGGGACCTGCGTGAAAATCCGCTCGAGCGGGTAAAGCCGCAGCGCCTCGGCCTCCGGCGCCACATCGTCCAGAACCTCCGACAGCGCGCGCGGACCGTCCAGGAACTCGTCGATATCGATATGTCCGATCCATGAACACGCCGTCGCAGCCTTGGCCATCGCCGCGTTCTCGCCCTGCCGGCGCTGATGCCGCTCGGGCCGGCCCGAGGGCAGCCGCGCCCAATGCGCCGCATCGCAGCGATAGGCCACCACCCGCGCGCACCCGGCCACCCAGTCCATCGCCGGATCCTCCGGGTCGTCGAAAAACAGATGGATCTCGCCTGCCCCGGCTTCGAGATGATGCGCGACAAAGGCCAGCACCACCTCGACACGATCCTTGCAGGTCGTCGCAATCGCCCAGTCGGCCACGCCTCTCTCCCCGGTTTCGGGCAGCTTTATACCAAGTTTCGTTGACATGACCCTATCCCCCCTCCCAGCGTCTCCGTCCCCGAGTGTCAGGGGATCCGGCGAGGCGGGGCAGGCAAGCCGCGATCCATCAGCGCTGATGTCACTCCGACCGAAGGGGATAAACGCTCCGACGCAGCACCGCGCAGCAGCCACCATCACAGCCAGACCAAGCCGCATCGGGCGAACGGCTGGAGCTTGCCAGCCCTCCCCCGGGCCCGGGGGAGGGTTTGGGAGGG
>JBCBIS010000087.1:0-11550 GCA_038524325.1 Pseudomonadota bacterium | reverse complement strand
ATGCGCGGCACGCGCATGCAATCTGCCTCGGCTCCGGCCCGCCCCGCCGGGTCAGACTTTCCAGAAAACGAACCCGCCCCAGATCACCGCCAGCGCCAGAAACCCCCAAAGCGGCGTGCCGACAATCCCGAGCCAGCCGAGAAACAGAAAGGCCGCCCCCAGCAGCGTGATGAACAACCGGTCCCCCCGGGTCGTCTCGATCCCCAGGACGCCGTAGCGCGGATGCCCGCCGGGCCGGAAATACTCGCGGATCCCCATCAGCAGAATGGCGCAGAAAATGAACACGAAAAACGCCGCGCTCGCATGGGTCCAGGCCATCCAGAACCCCGGCGAGATCGGCGCGGTCCAGTCAAACCCCTCCGGCTCCGGCGCCGCCGGCTGCCCCCAGTTCGAGGTCTGCGCCATCAGGCCGGACGGCAGCAGGACAGCGCCGAGAAAGATCCGCATCACCCGCCGCCTCCGACCCCAAATCTGCGCCCCTTCAGCTCGGCCGAGACCTGCGTCAACAGCCCGATCAAATGATCGAGCGTGTGCCAAACCACGTCAGCGCGGTCCTGGTCATCAAAATCCAGGCCAAGATCCCGGCGCAGATCGTCCAGATCGTCCAGGGTGTCGCCCACCATCAGCGCGGGAGGCGTGACCAGATCAAACGCCGCCTCGCTGTCGATGACATGATACAAGGCCCCGTCAACGGCGATCTCGCTCACGCCCCGGCGCTCAGTCGCATCGAAGACCGCATTCGCCGCAGCGCGCAATTCAGACATGGGCACCTGTTCGATCCGCATCAGACCCGCCCCAGGGCAAAACCCTTGGCGATGTAGTTGCGCACGAAGTAGATCACGATGGCCCCGGGAATGATCGTCAGGCATCCCGCCGCCGCCAGCAGACCCAGCTCATAGCCAGAGCTCGACGCGGTCTTGGTCATTTCCGCCGCGATCGGTTTGGCCTCGACGGCGGTCAGCGTCTTGGCCAACAGCAATTCCACCCACGAGAACATAAAGCAGAAAAACGCCGCCACCCCGACGCCGGAGGTGATGTTCGGCAAAAAGATCTGCGTGAAGAACCGCGGGAAGGAGTAGCCGTCGACATAGGCGGTCTCGTCCAACTCCTTCGGGATGCCGGACATGAACCCCTCCAGAATCCACACCGCCAGCGGGATGTTGAACAGGCAATGCGCCAGCGCCACGGCGATATGGGTGTCAAACAGCTCCACCGCCGAGTAAAGCTGGAAGAAGGGCAGCGCGAACACCGCCGGCGGCGCCATCCGGTTGGTCAGCAGCCAGAAGAACAGATGCTTGTCGCCCAGAAAACTGTACCGGCTGAAGGCATAGGCCGCCGGCAAGGCCGCCGCCACCGAGACCAACGTATTCAGGCTCACATAGATCAGCGAGTTGACATAGCCCCAATACCAACTCGGCTCGGTGAAGATGGTGATGTAATTCTCGAGCGTGAAGTCCTGCGGATACAGGCTGAACCCGCCCAGGATCTCGTTCGTCGTCTTGAACGACATGTTCAACAGCCAATAGATCGGCAGCATCAGAAACACGATATAGACGATGGGGACCAGCGACCGCGCGCTCATTTCGCATCATCCTTGGTCATGGCGGTGTAGAAGACCCAGGAGACCAGCAGCGTGATCACGAAATAGATCAGGCTCATCGCCGCCGCAGGGCCTAGATCGAATTGCCCCAGCGCGATCTTCACCAGATCGATCGACAGGAAGGTGGTCGAGTTCCCCGGCCCCCCACCGGTCAACACGAAGACCTCGGTATAGACCATGAAGCTGTCCATAAAACGCAGCAGGATCGCGATGGTCAGAACCCGCTTCATCTTCGGCAATTGGATATGGCGGAACACGGCCCAATTGCTCGCCCCGTCGATCCGAGCGGCCTGATAATACGCATCGGGGATCGAGATCAGCCCGGCATAGGCCAACAGCACCACCAGCGAGGTCCAATGCCAGACATCCATCAGAACCACGGTGAACCAGGCACTGAACGGCTGCTGGGTGTAGTCATAGGGAATACCCAGGCTGTTCAGCCCATACCCCAGCAACCCGATATCCGGCAGCGCGAAAATGTTCCACATCGCACCGACCACATTCCACGGGATCAAAAGCGGCAGCGCCATCAGCACCAGGCAGACCGAAACCCAGGGCCCCTTGCGCGGCATGCAGAGCGCGATGGCCACCCCCAGCGGGATCTCGATCACCAGGATGATCGTGGTGAACAGCATCTGCCGGCCAAGCGCGGCATGGAACCGTTCGGACCGCAAGACATCTTGGAACCAGCCGACCCCGTGCCAGAAGAACTGATTGTTCCCAAAGGTCTCCTGCACCGAATAATTCACCACCGTCATCAACGGCACCAGCGCGTTGAAGGCGACCAGCACCACGACCGGGATCACGAACAGCCAGGCGCGCTGGTTTTGCGTTTTGCTGCTCATCGCACCCTCGGCTTGCCGCGCGCCGGGGCGGCGGAGCGGGGGTGGTGGGCGGGAGCGACGGCGCCCCGGCGCGCGGCAAGCCGCCCCTCATCAAGGCCCCCCCTCATCCCGACACCCGCCAGTCATCGGCATAAAGTGCGGCATGGGCCGGGTCAAAGCTGACATGGACCGCCCCCTCGGGCACCGGATCGCCCTCCCCCAGGATCGCGTGCACCCGCGTGCCTGCCAGATCCGCCTCGACAATCCGCGCCCGTCCCGCATCGGCGACCCTGACAACCCTCGCGGGGATTCCCGCCTCCGTCAGGCGCACGAATTCAGGGCGGATCCCCAGCTGCAACCGCGCCCCCGCGGCAGGGGCTGCATTGCTCGCCAGGGGCACATGGGCCCCGGCGACAAACGCACCGCCGTCGCGCCACTCGCAAGGCAGCACATTCATGCCGGGAGAGCCGATGAAATGCCCCACAAAAGTATGCGCCGGGCGCTCGAACAGCTCGACCGGCGTGCCGGTCTGCACCACCTCGCCCGCCTGCATCACCACCACCTGATCGGCGAAGGTCAGCGCCTCGGTCTGGTCATGGGTGACATAGATCATGGTCACCCCCACCCGCTGGTGCAACTCCTTCAGCTTCGAGCGGAGCTTCCACTTCAGATGCGGGTCGATCACGGTGAGCGGCTCGTCGAACATGATCACATTGACGTCCTGGCGCACCAGCCCCCGGCCCATCGAGATCTTCTGCTTCACATCGGCGCCCAGCCCCGCGGCGCGACGCGGCAGCAGCTCGGTCAGCTCCAGCATCTCGGCAATCTCGCCGACCCGTGCGGTAATCTGATCCGGCGCCACCCCGCGATTGCGCAAAGGGAAGGCCAGATTGTCCTGCACGGTCATCGTGTCGTAGATCACCGGGAACTGGAACACCTGGGCGATGGCCCGCCGGTCCGGCGGCAGGGCGGTGACGTCCTGGCCATCGAACAGGATCCGCCCCGCGCTGGGCGCCAGCAGGCCCGAGATGATGTTGAGCAGGGTCGATTTCCCGCAGCCAGAGGGGCCGAGCAGCGCATAAGCGCCGCCATCCTCCCAGGTCAGGTCGAGCGATTTCAGCGCGTCTTCTCCTGTGCCGGGATAGCGGTGGCGCAGCCCGTCGAGGCGGATCTCGGCCATCAGGCGGCCTCGCTCAGCGGTGCGATCCGCTGGCCATCGGGATCGAAATAGAGACAGCCCCGCGGGTCGAGGAAGAACCGGTGCTCCTCACCCACCCGATAGGGATGGGTGCCCGCGCTCTGACTGACCCAGGACCGGCCCGCCAGATCGAAATGCGCGGTGCTTTCCGAACCCGAAAGCTCGGTGATCTGCACGATCCCGGTGATCGGCACGGCCCCGATGCCGCCGGGATCCTCGGGCGTCACGTAATGCGGACGCACCGCGAGCTGATAGGCCCCGTCCGGCTCGCCCGACAGGGCCGCCGGGGCTGGCCAGGCCGAGCCCTGTGCCAGCCGGACCTCGCCGCCCTGTTTCACGATCTCGGCGCGGTTGATCGGCGGGTCCGAGAACACCTCGGCCGTCACCAGATCGCCGGGATTGCGATAGACCCGCGCGGTCGGCCCGGCCTGGGTCAGGCGCCCCTCATGCAGGGTCAGGGTCTGCCCGCCCAGGATCAGCGCCTCGGAGGGTTCCGAGGTCGCATAGACCACCACCGCCCCGCGATCGGCGAACAGGCGGGGCAGCTGGTCGCGCAGCTCCTCGCGCAGCTTGTAGTCGAGATTGGCCAGCGGCTCGTCTAGCAGCACGATATCGGCATCCTTGACGATGGCGCGCGCCAGCGCCGTGCGCTGCTGTTGCCCGCCCGACAGCTCGGCCGGGCGGCGCGCCAGATAGGGGGTCAGGCGCAGGATCTCGGCCGCCTCGGCGACGCGGCGGTCGATCTCGGCACCCGCGACGCCTGCGACCCGCAGCGGCGAGGCGATGTTCTCGGCCACGCTCATATGCGGGTAATTGACGAAGAACTGATGGACCAGCGCGACATTGCGCTTTTGCGGCGAGACGCGGGTGATGTCGCGCCCCTTCAGCAGGATCAGACCGCCGCTCGGCTTCTCCAGCCCCGCGATCAGTTTGATCAGCGTGGTCTTGCCCGCGCCCGTGGACCCCAGCAGGATATTGAAGCCCTCGGTCCCCAACTCGGCGGAGAGGCCATAGAGATGGGTCTCGGCGCCGGCGGATTTGCTGAGGGTTTGAAGCGCGAGGGTCATGGGGCCTGTGGGCGGGGGGTGGGCCCCCTCCCGGGCGGGAGAGGGCGTTTCGGTGTGGAGCGGCTTATTGCTGCCAGCGCTTGATCAGGTCCTCATAGGCGATGGTCTGGCCCTGGGGTTTCTCGTTCGCCAGTTTCGCCTTGGGCGAACCGGACTGGTTGAGCCAGAAATCCGCGCCCTTTTCCTCGTTCAGGCGCGGGCCGCAGCCGCCATAGACATTGCCGGCCTTATCGGCGGCTTCCATGCGGGCCATGGTGATGTCCATCTCCTCGGCAAGGCGGTCCATCGCCTCTTGCGGGGTGAAGGCGCCGGAGTTCACGTCTCCGATCTGCTGCCACCAGATCTGGGCCAGTTTCGGGTAATCCGGCACGTTTACGCCGGTCGGCGACCACAGGACGCGGTCGGGCGAGCGGTAGAATTCGACCAGACCGCCGAGATTGGGCGCACGTTCGGTGAAGCTCTCATGGCGCACAGTGCTGTCCCGCACGAAGGTCAGGCCGACATGGGATTTCCGGGTATCGACCGTCTTCGAGACCACGAACTGGGCATAGAGCCAGGCGGCCTTGGCGCGATCCATCGGGGTCGATTTCAGGATCGTCCAGGAGCCCGCATCTTGATAGCCGAGCTTCTGGCCTTCCTCCCAATAGGGACCTTTCGGGCTGGGGGCCATGCGCCAGAGCGGTTTGCCCTCGGCATCCACCGTGTTGTTGCCCTCGGTTTGCGGGGCCACCATCGAGGCGGTGAAGGCGGTGTACCAGAAAATCTGCTGCGCCACATTCCCCTGGCTCAGCGCCGGGAGCGATTGGTAGAAATCATAGCTCGCCGCCCCGGGAGGCGCGTATTGGCGCAGCCACTCGTCCCATTTGCGGATCGCATAGACCGCCGCCGGGCCGTTCGCCGCCCCGCCGCGGCTGACGCTGGCGCCGACCGGGTTGCAGGTGCCGGGCTCCATCCGGATGCCCCATTCGTCGACCGGGATGCCGTTCGGAATGCCCTTGGACCCCGCACCGGCCATCGACAGCCAGGCATCGGTCATGCGCCAGCCCAGGTCCGGCGCGCGTTTGCCGTAATCCATATGGCCATAGACGGTGACGCCGTCGATTTCCTTCACGTCCTCCGAGAAGAATTGCGCGATGTCCTCATAGGCCGACCAGTTGACCGGCACGCCCAGGTCATAGCCGTATTTCGCCTTGAACGCCTCTTGCAGATCCGGGCGGTCGAACCAGTCCTTGCGGAACCAGTAGAGGTTGGCGAATTGCTGGTCGGGGAGCTGATAGAGCTTGCCATCCGGCCCGGTGGTAAAGCTGATCCCCATGAAATCGTCGAGATCGAGGCCCGGATTGGTGACATCCGCCCCCTCGCCCGCCATGAAATCGGTCAGGTTCACCGCCTGTTGCAGACGCGCATGGGTGCCGATCAGGTCGCTATCGTTGATATAGCCGTCATAGAGGTTGCGCCCGGTCTGCAGTTGCGTCTGCACCGCCTGGACCACCTCACCCTCGCCGAGCAGCTGGTGGTTGACTTTGATCCCCGTGATCTCCTCGAACGCCTTGGTCAGGGTCTCGGACTCGTAGCTGTGGGTCGGGATCGTCTCGGAGAGCACGTTGATCTCCATGCCCGCGAACGGGGCGGCGGCGTCGATGAACCACTGCATCTCGGCCTTTTGTTCATCGACGCTCAGCACCGAGGGCTGGAACTCTTCCGAGATCCATTTCTCCGCCGCCGCCATATCGGCAAAAGCCATCGGCGCGGACACGATCAGCGCGGCAATCGCCGCGGCTGCGCGCAACTTCTGTTGCATCTCCATCCTCCCAAATCTTGGCCCCATGCTGCGGGGGCAAAGCAACCGTGGCTTGCGGTTGGGGAGGTGTCAAGGCGGTGGTGAGGGGTGTGGTCCCTCCCTCACCCCACCAGGGACGCCCCTGCGTTGTCGCGGTAGGGACAAAGCCGTAGACGCAGGTCGCGCCCGTCGCCAATCAGGTCAGGGCCGCCCCCAGCTCAACCCGGCGATCAGCTCATGCCAGATGATGGCTTGAACCGCAGCTTGAACGAGCCAGTGAAAAATCAGCGAATAGATCACCTTGTTTGTCGAAGCCGCAAAAATCCGCCAGATCTGAGGGGTGTCTTGCGCTTCAACGGCGTCCCGTAATCTCTCGAGAATCCGAAGTTTCTGCCGCACCAATAGAAAATTTCCAAAGGCGAAAAAGAAATAGCCTCCACTCAGCGCAATTTGCGTCACGGAAGACATATCGCTTTGAGTGGCGACGACGGCACAAGCCGCGAAATTTCCGGCCGCGAACATCGACCATAACTGCACCAGCGTCGAGTTGAGGCCCACCCAGGCCGAAACATAGTCGAAGTCATCAGAGGCCGACATCTGATCGAGACCCTCCCGCGGATCGTGCAAAGACCGACTGCGATCAGACTAACACAGACCCGGGACCGTGCCTTGTCGAAACAACCCGTGAGTTGGCCTCGACATCCGTCCTGCAAAGGGTGACACGCGGAAGGATGCTCGAGGCCCTTGATCGCCTCAGACGCGCTGCTCTATTGCCGCGAGAAAACGGGCAACCTGTTGATCCGGTTGGGCTGAGACTTCCGTCACTTGATCTTGAAAAACCTGCCGATGGCCTTGGCGATTTCCTTTGGGCTGCGGCTGGTTTTCTTCTTTTGCACCAGGGTGCGGGCCGCTTTGGTGCCCTTGACCTTGTCGGACATGAAGAGGGCTACCGTCTCGGCCAACAGCTCGTCATCGTCCATCGCCAGCTCTTGTCTCAGCTTGGCCGGGATCTTGATCGCCTTGCGCAGCACCCGGGCGTGATAGGTTTTGAACGCGTCGGAACTGTAGAACATATACCCGAAATTGCTGTCGAGCAGGTTGTTGACCTCGCTGCGGCAGTCGTCCAACAGGCCCTTCCATTCGGAGGATTTCCAGTCTTCCGCCTCCCCCAGTTTCTCGGCCTTGTCCAACAACTTATAGCCGACATTGATCTGCTTGCGGGCGCCCTTTTTCAGATATAGCGGATACTGTTTTTTCGGGTCGTATTTCTTGCGGACCGCATCGATGAAATCGCTGTTCTCGTCGGCCATCTGCCCTTTGAGAAATTTGCGGTACATATCACCCAGTTTGCGGTCTTTCAGCAGGTCTTCATCGGCGTCCGGATACTTGATCCCATCGATGCTTTCCATCTGGCTACTCCATCCGTTTGAGCGGTTTTCTGCCCATAAGTGACGGGTGCGGAGCAAAGGGTTCACCGGTCGCGCAAAGATCTTGCGTCCCGCCGAATGGGGTTCCAAGTTGCGGGTCACCCCTGACGGATGAGGCCTGACATGGATTTCTCGCTCCCCCCCGACATCGACGCCCTGCGGCGCAAGACCCGCGCCTTCATCGCGGACGAGATCCTGGCGTTGGAGGCGGATCGGGGGAATTGGGACGCCTATGAGAATATTGCCGAGGGGCCCCTCGAGGCCGCTCGCGCGAAGGCCAAGGCGGCCGGTCTCTGGGCGCCTCAGATGCCGGTCGAGCGTGGGGGCATGGGCCTGGGGGTACAGGGGATGGCGGCACTCTATGAGGAGGCCAACTACTCGATATTCGGCCCCGTCTGTATGAACTGCGCCGCCCCGGATGACGGCAATATGATGGTGCTGAACAAGCTGGGGCGCGAGGATCAGAAGGAGAAATGGCTGCAACCGATCATCGATGGCGCGGTGCGGTCGGCCTTTGCGATGACCGAGCCGGCGCCCGGTGGCGGCTCCGACCCCGCGATGATCCAGACCAAGGCGGAACGCTCGGGCAATATGTGGCGGATCACCGGGCGCAAATGGTACATCACCGGGGCGGGCGTTGCCTCGCATTTCATCCTGATGGCGAAAACGTCCGAGGATCCGAGGAAGGGCCTGACGGCGTTTCTGTTCCACAAGGACGACCCCGGCTGGCATATCGCGCGGCGCATCCCGATCATGGGGCCCGAGGAGCATGGCGGTCATTGCGAGCTGGTGTTCGAGGATCTCGAGGTCCCTGACAACAACCGCCTGATGGAGGTGGGCGACGGGCTGAAGGTCACCCAGATCCGGCTGGGCGTGGCCCGCCTGACCCATTGCATGCGCTGGCTGGGGCTGTCTCAGCGCTGTCTGGATATCGCCCGCGCCTATGTCTCGGAGCGCGAGGGGTTCGGCATCAAACTGGCCGAGCGTGAGAGCGTGCAACTGATGCTGGGCGAGGCGGCCATGGCGGTTGAAACCGGGCGGCTTCTGACGATGCGCGCGGGCTGGGCGCTGGACCAGGGGTCAAAGGCGCGCCAAGAGGTCTCGATGGCCAAGATCCAGGTCGCCGACACGCTCCACAAATGCGCTGACACGGCGATCCAGCTGAACGGCGCGCGGGGGTATTCGAAGGACACGGTTCTGGAGTGGATCTATCGCTATGCCCGTCAGGCGCGGCTGGTCGACGGGGCCTCGGAGGTCCACAAAATGGTCATCAACCGCTTCCTGACCGCCGAGGGCCGCGACTTCTGGCGTTGGGGACGAGGGACTGACTGAGGCGCCACCGAGCGAAACGGCCTGCGCCTGGCGGCGCAGATTTCTATGATGGCGTCTCCTCCGGAGCCGCGCCACCCCCTCCCCATCCCTCCCCCATCAAGGGGGAGGGCGGCGCCTGAGGCGCGGTTCGGAGAAAAAGTCGCGGTTTAAGCGAATTTTAAGCATCTTGGCGCAGAACTGCGGGCGTTCCGGAACACCCCGGGTTTTGGTTTGACACGCCAAACCCTCCGGCCCGATGGCAAGGGCCGGGTTGACTGCATGGCCGGCCGGCCATCACCTCGCCTTTTCTGTAGGCATTCAGCGCGGCATCTCAGGCTGCGCCCCTCCCGAGCCAGCGATGAACCGGCGGTTCCCTACCGCGCGCGGGTGTTCGGCGTGATGTGCTGGAAGGCGCCGTCGCCATAGCTTTTCGTGACCTCGGAGATCACCACATGAAAGCCGCCATACCATTCCTGATAGCGCCGTTTCGCCTCGAGATGCAGCGGGTGACCGGTGAAGGGGGCGAGGGCGGTGCCGTCGCGCCAGTAATAGATCGAGTTGCGCTTGGTGCCGTCCTCGCTCACCCAGTTCTCTTTGCCAAGAAAGCCGTCGGTCGCTTCGGCTGCGCGGGCAATCATGGCGTCGAGTTCGAGGAATTCCTCGGTCACCTCGGTCTGGCTGAAGATGAAGCTGGCTGAGATCATGGGTCTGCTCCTTGCGTCCTGGAGGGGCCCAGCGTAGCAGAGGCGGGGCTGGCGCGCCTGCCGCGGGGTGGAAATGCGCGGTTTCTGCACGGAAGGGGGAGACCATGGAAACGATGTTCTCAGTCGAAGGGCGGGTGGCCTGCGTCACCGGGGCCTCTAGCGGGATCGGGCAGGCGATGGCCTCAGCCCTGGCGGATCGTGGAGCGAGGGTTGTCGGCGTCGCGCGCCGGGCCGAGGCGCTGGAGGAGTGGGCCGCGGGCGGCGCGGGCCGGGCGGCGCTGGCCGGCGATGTCTCGGATCTGGGCGCGCTGCCGGATCTGGCGTCACGGGTGGCGGAGATCTTTGGCCCGCCGGACATCCTCATCCCCGCCGCCGGGATCAATCCGCGCCAACCGGCCGCCGCGGTCTCGATCGCGGAGTGGCAGGCGACGGTGGATATCAACCTCTCCCACCCCTTCTTCCTGGCCCGCGAGATGGTGCCCGCAATGGCCGCGAAAGGCTGGGGGCGGGTGATCAATATCGCCTCGCTGCAAACCTTTCGGGCGTTCCAGAACGGCAATGTCTATGGCGCGACCAAGGGCGGGATCGCGCAGCTGACCCGGGCGATGGCCGAGGCGTGGTCGGGCGACGGCATCATGTGCAACGCGATCGCGCCGGGGTTCTTTCACACCGCGCTGTCGGGGCCGGTCTTCGAGAATGACGCGCTGCGCGATCACCATGCGGCGATGACCTGTGTGGGACGCAATGGGGTGCTGGAAGATCTGATCGGGCCGATGCTGTTCCTGGCCGCGCCGGCCTCGGACTATGTGACCGGGCAGGTGCTGTCGGTCGATGGCGGCTATACGGCGAAATAGTCCCGCCATGCCGCCCCGGCTGATGACCCGCTATGCACCGCCGGACGCGCCTTTGCGCGTGCTGCACCGGGATGAGGAGGTGATGGTGGTGGTAAAACCCTCCGGCCTGCTCTCGGTCCCGGGCAAGCCGGAGGCGCATCGCGACTGCCTGCTCGACCGGGTGGTCGCGCTGGCGCCGGAGGCGCTGCTGATCCACCGGCTGGACCTCGAGACCTCGGGCGTGATGGTGTTTGCCTGCAACCGCCGGGCGCAGCGCCTGCTGAACGGGCAGTTCGAGCGTCGGATCGTCGAGAAGGCCTATATCGCCCGGGTGGCAGGACGGATGGAGGCGGCGCGGGGCGAGATCGACCTACCCTTGATCGCGGATTGGCCGAACCGCCCGCTCCAGAAAGTCTGCCGAGAGACGGGCAAGCCGGCCCACACGGCTTGGGAGACTCTGGCCGAGGAGACGGAGGCAACCCGCCTGCGGCTTCATCCCAGGACGGGGAGAAGCCACCAATTGCGGGTCCATCTCAGCGCGATAGGTCACCCGATCCTTGGCGATCCGTTCTATGCAGATGACTCCATCTGGCAGAGGGCAGATCGCCTGCAACTCCATGCCGAATCATTGCGGTTTCGCCATCCGTCGGATGGCGCATGGACAGGTTTCAGCGATCCCGCGCCATTCTGAGCAGCCGACCCGCAAGATCCGATTGGAGCAAGTTCAGATGGGCGTGCTGGCGCACGCATGTTTTCATTGCCCCACCCCCACCCCCGATCACCACCCGGCGTGACGCGGACGCGTC
>JBCBIS010000086.1:0-16472 GCA_038524325.1 Pseudomonadota bacterium | reverse complement strand
CCGAGCAGTATCTCGCCTCGGCCATCGGTCTGGCGGCTGAGGTTGCCAAGAAAGAGGGCAAAGACCCCGCCGATGTGAAGATTGCCATCGCGGTCGAGAACGACCCGTTCTCGCTGGATATCCGCCAGGGTGTGATGGATGACGCCGCGAAATTCGGCATGAAGATCATCATCGACGACAAGCTGCCCCGCGATCTGAGCGACATGACCGCGACATTGACCAAGGTGAAAGCGCTGAAGCCGGATGTGCTGATCGTCTCGGGCCACTCGAAAGGCGCCGCGACCGCTGTGCGTCAGATCGACGAGCAGAACGTTTCGGTGCCGATGGTCGCGGTGACCCATTGCGAAGCGGCTGATGTGACCGGGAAATTCGGTGACGCGGCGAATGGCATCCTGTGTTCGACCCAATGGGCCGAGACGCTGACCTATGAGGACGAGCTGTTCGGCTCGGCGGCGAATTACGAGCAGGAGTTCAAGGCCGCCTTCCCCGAGTACAAGGACAAGCTGGTCCCCTATCAAACGGCCCAGGCCTCGGCCGCCGTGCAGGTCTTCGCCGATGCGTTCGAGCGGGCCGGTACGCTGGACAAAGACGCCGTGCGCGACGCGATTGCCGCTACCGACATGAAATCCTTCTATGGCGGGATCAAATTCGCGCCGGAAGGCAACAACATCGCCAAGCCGATGGTGCTGCGTCAGATCCAGGACGGCAAATACAACGTTGTCGCCCCCAGCGCCTTCGCCAGCCACGAGCTTGAGTGGCCGCGGCAGTAAGCCTCTGACAATCCAGAAGAACCGGCGCCGGGCAGACCCTCTGCCCGGCGCTTCTTCCACCAGAGGCTGGGCCATGCGCCCAACGGGGAGCCCCTCTGCATGCAAACCATTCTTTCAAATATCGAGATCCTGCTGATCGCGCCGATCTTTAATGTCCAGCTCTTGCTGGACGGGCTGCTGATCGGCGGAGTCTTCGCCCTCGCCGCCTATGGGCTGGCGCTGGTCTGGGGCGTGATGAACGTCAAGAACCTGGCGCAAGGCGATTTCGTCATCATGGGCGGCTATATCACCTGGTTGCTGGCAGGATGGGGCATCCACCCACTGCTCGGCGTGCCGGTGAGCTTCGTGCTGCTCTGGGGCTTCGGCTGGGGGCTTTACAAGCTGATCATCAACCGGGTGATCGGGCGGGATCTCTTCACCTCGCTGCTGGCGACCTTCGGAATCGCCATTGTGATCCAGCAGATGCTGAACATCCTGTTCACCTCGGACACGCAGACGGCCGATGCGGGGTTCGAGTCGCTGCTCCTGTTCGACGGCGTGGTGACGCTGCCGCAAGTGAAGCTGATCGGCTTTATCCTCGCCGCCATTCTGGGCATTGGCGTGGTGCTGTTCATGAAGCGCTCGCGCATGGGCCAGGCGATCCGAGCGACGGCACAGGACGCGCGGGCGGCGCGGGTGATGGGGATCGATACCGAGAAGGTCTATGCCTTCACTTTCGCCCTGAACTCAGCGATTTGCGGAGCAGCAGGTGCCATTGTCGCCATGGTTTGGGTGATCCAACCGTTCTATGGCATCACCTATTCGATCCGCGCTTTCGTCGTGGTCGTGGCGGCCGGTCTGGGCAACCTGCCCGGCGTGATCCTGGCGAGCCTGGGGGTGAGCACGGTCGAGCAGTTCGGCGGTTTCATCCTGGGCGCTGAATTCCAGCAGGCCATCGTCGTCGGCCTGTTGCTCGCGGTTCTGATGTACCGGCAATGGATGCAGGCGCGGTTGCGTCAGGTGGTGGCGTGATGGGAGCGCTCAAATACATCGCCTATATTGCGCTGCTGGCCGGAGGGATCGCGGCGCCCTTCATCTTCCCCACCTTTATCAGCCAGATCTCGGTGCTCTGGGTCATGGTCCTGCTGGCGCTGACCTGGGACCTCCAGGGCGGACAGATGGGCTATAACTCCCTGGGAAACATCTTCTTTTTCGGGTTCGGGATGTATGTCTCGGCGGTCGTGCAGATCGGCATCGTCTATGATGTGGGTGAATACACCTCGGCCTTTGGCGGCGGCATCACCGATTTCACACCGACGCAATACTATATGGGCATCGGGCTCGGCCTCCTGGCGGCGGGGATCCTGTCGGCCATCTCCGCCTATATTCTCGGCTGGGTGCTGATCGGACTGCGCGGACCCTACTTCGCCATCGGGACGCTTGGCGTGGCCATCGCGGCGGGTGAGCTGTTCGGCGCCTGGGATTGGGTCGGCGGCGGCTCGGGCATCTCGATGCCGGTCTATCCGGGCGACCCGGATGCGGGCAAGCTGATGTTCTATATGATGAACTTCGCCCTGGCCTGCGGGGTCTTCGCCATGCTGGCCTGGCTTTACTCGACCCGCTTCGGCCTCGCCATCAACGCCATCCGCGACGATGAGGAGAAGGCCGAGGGCATGGGCCTGCACACCAAGCGCTACAAGCGGGCGTGCTGGGCGGTCTCGGCCTTCTTCCTCGGCATCAGCGGGGCGATCTTCGGCAATATGATCGGGTTCATCGAACCCCTGGAGGTGGCGTTCCAGACCATCAATTTCGGGATCTTCATGGTGCTGATGGTGCTGCTTGGCGGCAAGGGCACGCTGTGGGGCCCGGTCATCGGCGCCGTCCTGTTCCACGCGATCAAGGAGGTGACCTGGACCTATCTCCTCGGCACCCAATGGGTCGCGTTGGGGGTTCTGATCGTGATCATCGTGGTCTTCTTCCAGCAGGGCATCGTCGGCTGGCTGATGGAGAAACGGCCCCACTGGTTCGGCATCGTCGTCGACCGCAAGGAGGCCCAGGCATGAGCTCGATCATCGAAGTCCGTGATGTCTCAAAGAGTTACGGAGGGGTCAAAGCGAACACCGATATCTCGATCACGGTCGAGGAAGGCGGCATCACCGGGCTGATCGGGCCGAACGGATCGGGCAAGACGACGCTGTTCAACTCGATCGTCGGGTACCATCCGATCGACAAAGGCTCGATCAGGTTCCAGGGGCAAGAGATCTCGAAGATGGTGGTGCAGGACATCGCCCGGCTCGGGCTGCTGCGCACCTTCCAGCAGACGCGAATCTACAAACAGATGGATTGCGTCCGGAACATGCTGATCTCGATCCCGCATCGCGAGAGCACCTGGCGCGACATGTTCGTGCCCCACTCCGCCGCCGAGATGGAGAAGGCCGAGCATCTGCTGGAGTTCGTCGGGCTGTACGAGAAAAGGTTCCTTCGCGCAGGCGATCTGAGCTTTGGCCAGCAAAAACTCTTGGAATTTGCCATGGCGCTGATGAATGACCCGACGGTGCTGATGCTGGACGAGCCGACGGCGGGGATCAACCCGACCCTGATCAACGGGCTGATCGACCGGCTGAAGCGAGCCAACTCGGAATTCGGCATCACGCTGTTCATCATCGAGCACAATATGCGGGTCATCATGAACATGGCGGACCGGATCTATTGCCTCGCCCATGGACAGTTGCTGGCCGAAGGATCGCCCGAGGAAATCCAAGGTGACCAACGGGTTATAGATGCGTATCTGGGGGCTCACTGATGGCTGACACTCCGAAAAAGGCCGGCGGCTATCACGATGGCGGGGTCGAGACGGTCATCTCGGTCGAGGCGGTCACCGCGCAGACCAAGGCCATTGCCGAGACGGTCACCGTCGCGGATCTAGAGGCGTTGTCGGGCCCCGATCCATTCCTCGAAATCGAAAATCTCCGCGCCGGCTATGGCAAGATGGAAATCCTGCACGAGATCAATCTGCGGGTGGCACGCAAGCAATCGCTCTGCCTGATCGGGCCGAACGGGGCGGGGAAATCCACCATCCTGCACGCGATTTTTGGCTTTAACGACATCTTCTCGGGCGCCATCCGGATCGGAGATGGGCCGGAAAAGCGCGATATCTCAAAGCTTTCGCCGAACCAGAAGCTGAAGGAAGCGGGCATCGCCTATATCCTCCAGGACAAATCGGTCTTCCCCGGCATGACAGTCGAGGAAAATCTCTGGATGGGCGGTTTCCTGAAGGAAGATCCCAAGGAGGCGAAACAGGCCGCCGAGGAGGTGTTCGAAAAATATCCCCGCCTCGCCGACCGCCGCCGCCATCAGGCAAAAGTGCTGTCGGGGGGCGAGCGTCGTTTGCTCGAAATCTCCCGCGCATTGGTGATGAACCCAGAGATTCTGCTTGTGGACGAGCCCTCTATCGGCTTGGAGCCACGGTTTATCGACATGGTGTTCGATATCCTCCACGACCTCCAGCACAACGAGGGCAAGACCATTCTGATGGTCGAACAGAACGCCAAGAAAGGGCTGGAATTCGCCGATATCGGCTATGTGCTGGTATCCGGAGAGATCGCGATCGCTGGCAAGGGCGACGATCTGCTCGAGAACCCGGATGTGGGGAGGCTCTTCCTGGGCGGCTGACACTTGCTCCCCGCGCGGTCCCACCTTCCGACGGATCGGAGCCAACTCGGGTCTCAAACGGGCCTAATCCCCGGCAATTCACCGACATTGTCCCGGTTCGGTGCAATTAGGATTTGAAATGCCGCCTCCCGGAATGCACTCTCACGGGCGGACCGAGGCAATTCCGGTGACCATACCGGTGTGACAGATCGCGGCCGAGGGAGACGACGTGACCAAGGACCTTGCCACCGGACCGCCGGCGGCGACAGGACTGGCGGATCTCAGCGCCGAGATCGGGCGGCGGTTGATCGGCCTCGGCCCCCTGGTCGAGCGTCTGATGATCGGCCTTCTGACCGGTGGCCACCTGCTGATCGAAGGCGCGCCGGGCCTCGCCAAGACCCGCTCGGTGCGGCTGTTGGCCGAGGCGCTCGAGGCCCGCTTTGCCCGGATCCAATGCACCCCGGACCTGATGCCCGCGGACCTCACCGGGACGCCGGTTTTCCGCCCCGACCGGGGGATTTTCGAATTCGTCGAGGGACCCGTCTTTGCCAATCTTCTGCTGGTCGACGAGATCAACCGCGCACCGCCCAAGGTGCAATCCGCGCTGCTGGAGGCAATGGCTGAGGGCCAGGTGACCGCGGGCGGCGAGACCCATCCGCTGCCGCGCCCCTTCATGGCCGTGGCAACCCAGAACCCGATCGAGCATGAAGGCACGTTCCCCCTGCCCGAGGCGCAGCTCGACCGCTTCATGCTGCATGTGCTGATCGATCTGCCGGGCGCGGTCGAGGAGCGGGCGATCCTCGACCTGGTCGAGGCCGAGCAACGCGACGAGGCTCCGCTGCCGCGCCTTTCTCTCGAGGCACTGGCAGAGGCGCGGGTGGCGGCGGCTGAGACCCATCTGGCCCCCGCTCTCAAGGATTACATTGTTCGCCTCGTCACCGCGACCCGGGATGCCGAGGGGATGCCCGAAGTGGCGCATCCGGTCTCTCCCCGCGGATCGCTGGCCCTGGCCGCCGGGGCCCGTGCCCGCGCCTGGCTGCATGGCCGGGACCATGCGCTGCCCGAAGATGTCGCGGCGCTGGCACCGGATGTGCTGGCGCATCGGATGATCCTGACCTGGCGCGCCGAGGCCGATGGCTGGACCGCGCGGCGGCTGACCGACCGGCTGCTAACCCGGATCGAGCCGCTGTAAGCCGATGATTGGGGAGGCGCCAGAGATGCTCGATCCAGATGCTCTGATGCGCCTGCGCCACCTCATCGGTTCGGCAGAGATCCGGGCCGGGGCGACCGCCCTGCCCGGCGGACATGTCACCCGGCGCCGCGGACGGGGCCTCGAGATCGCCGAAATCCGACCCTTCGCCCATGGCGACGACCCGCGCCATGTCGACCGGAACGCCACGGCGCGGACCGGACAGTTGCAGGTCCGCAGCTTTCTGGCCGAGCGGGATCGGACCACGCTGTTGCTGGCCGATTTCCGCCCGTCGATGCTGTGGGGCACGCGGCGGGTGTTCCGCTCGGTCGCAGCGGCCGAACAGCTTTGCGTGCTCGGATGGCGGGCGGTCGAGGCGGGCGGCCGGGTCGCTCTGATCGCCGCCACGGCAGCGGGCCCGTTCCACACAGGTGCCGCCGCCCGGACGCGCGGGATGCTACGGGTGATCGGCACGCTGGCGCAGGCGCATCGGGTGGCGATGGCTGCGCCTCTGGGCGCCGATCCGCCGCTGACCGAGTTGCTGGATCTGGCCGAGACCCTGTCCCCTCGCGGGGCCGAGATATGGCTGGCCAGCGGGTTCGACTCACGGGGCGTTGAGTTCGACGACACCGTGACCGGTCTGATGCGCCGGGCCGAGCTTGGCCTGATCCGCATTGCCGATCCATTCGAAGACGCGCCACGCCCCGGGCTCTATCGGTTCCGCGAGTCCTCGGGCGCGCTGCGCTCAGCCCAACTCGGCGGAGCTCGGGCGAGACTGCCAAAGAAAACCGATCCCGGCGCAGCGCCGCAGGACCCGGTCCAGCGTCTTGCCGAGGCGCATGGCCTGCCCCTGCGTCGGGTCGACAGCGGCATCGACCCGCTGGCGCCGCTGATACAGCGTTCCGCTGTGTCGGAGGACAGGGAGGCCCGCCATGGCTGACCGGATGACCCTCAAACGCAACCCGGGCCATAGCTTTGAGGACTCCGCCAAGAGGCGGCAAGCGGCCACAGGGCTGCGTCTCGCCGCCACCTGGGCCAGCGGAGGGCCCGACCTAGGTAACCGGCTCAACCTCAAAGGGTCTTGCCCCCAAAGGTTTGAGGAAGGCGCCCCGGAGCACGGCCTTGTGGCCCCCGGGGGGCCCACGCATCGCATCAGAGCAGAGAGGGCGCATCATGGCTGATCCCCGTATTCTCGAAGATCTGCGCGGTCTGCGGTTTGAGGAAACCGCGACCCTACCCGATGTGGCGGCAGGTTTTGCCGTGGGCCTGGCGCTTGCGGCGCTGGCCGGGATGGCGCTTGGCCTGGTCGGGCGGCACAGCCCGCGCTTGCGCGACCGCGCCTTGGCGCGCTTGTCGGACCTGGCCGATCTGCCCCCTGCCGAGCGGATGCTGGCCCTCGCCCATCTGTTGCGCGAAGTCACCGACGCCGTGGCCCCGGAAGGGGGCGGCCGCAACTGGCTCGACCGGGCGCAGCGCCGCTTTGACCTGCCGCCTGAAGCGATGTCGGGCCTGGGCGCCGCGCTTTACCAACGCGGCGAGGTGCCGGACCCGGCTCCGCTCGAACATGCGTTGAGACGTGCCTTCGCAAGCATCCGGATCTGACGCGTGCCGGGCTTTGCTGACCCCTGGGTCCTGCTTCTGCTGCCCGTCCCCCTGCTCGCGCTTCGGTTGCGGCAACGGATCGTGGCGGGCGGCGCGGCGCTGAGCGTTCCGGACGGGATCGCGCATCGCCTCAGCCTGGGCGTCGAGACCGGACGGATGATGCGCGGCATGGTGCTGCTGCCCGTGGCGATCTGGCTGACCCTCGTGACCGCGCTCGCCGGGCCGCGTCTGGCCGAGACCAATCCTGCCTTGCCGGTCAGCGGGCGCGATCTGATCCTGGTGCTCGATCTCTCCGGCTCGATGGTCCGGGAAGACTTCGTTTTGAACGACGAACAGGTTTCTCGGCTCGACGCCCTCAAACATGTCGCGACCGATTTTGTGAGGATACGCGCCGGCGACCGGGTGGCGCTGGTCCTTTTCGGCAGCCGGGCCTATTTCGCCACGCCGCAGACCTTCGATGTCGAGGCGGTGGCCAAGGCCGTGGCGGACGCGACCATCGGGCTTTCGGGCCGGGCGACGGGCATCTCGGAGGGGCTGGGCCTGGCGATGAAGCGGCTGCGCGATTCCGAAGCGGCGGCGAAGGTCGTCGTGCTGCTCTCGGACGGGGTCAACAATTCCGGCCCGGTCGACCCGCTGGACGCCGCAGAACTGGCGGCGGAGCTGGGGATTCGGGTTCACACCATCGCGATGGGGCCGCGCGATCTGGAAACGGCCGATGGCGAGCGCGACGCGGTGGATGCCCGCACGCTGGCCCGCATTGCCGAGCGGTCGGGCGGCGAGACCTTCCGGGTGCGCACGACCGAGGATCTGGTGGCGGTGGCGCAGGCCATCGATCGGCTGGAAGCCAATGAAGCCGACGGACCGAGTGCGCTGGTCTGGCGCCCGCTTTGGCCCTGGCCCGCCGGGCTGGCCGGTCTCCTGACCCTCGCCCTGATCTGGCGCGAGGCGAGAGGATGAGCGGCTGTTCAAGACCGCGCGACACAGGCCGGATTGCAGCGGAAATCAGCCGTTTGCAGGCGACCCCCCGCTGCCGGTGTGCCGGGCTTTCAACAAGCGTTGACCGTGCTGGCAACAGCTTTGGCTACACGCGCGGTCGTCTCCGCGGCGCCTCGGCATGTCCGGCAATCCCAACCCCACGCGGCGAGCCGGTATGATCGAGCTCTTCGGGATCCTCTGGCTGCGCCCCTGGTGGCTCGCATTGCTGCCCGTGGCGGCGGGGTTGGCATGGGCGCTCCGTCATCGGGCCGGGCGGCTCGGCGCCTGGGAGCAGGCGGTCGACCCCCATCTCATGCGCGCGATGCGTCGCCAGGGGCGGGTCGCCTCCGACCGCGGCGGGCGGAGCTTGCTGCCGCCCGCCCTCCTCGCTCTGCTTGCCCTGGCGCTGGCTGGCCCTGCGGTCGAGCGGCGCAACCAGCCCGCGTTCCGCAACCTGGATGCCGTCTTGCTGGTGATCGACCTGTCGCCCTCGATCGTCGAGAGCGGCCGGTTCACCGACATGCTGACCGCCGCCCGGCTGATCGTTGCGGAAGCGGGACGGGGCGCACGGCAGGCCGGGGCGGTCGTCTATGCCGGCGATGCCTATCTGGCCAGTGCGCTCACCACCGACACACGCGCGCTCGGCGGCATGATTGCCCTGCTGACGGCCGAGACCCTGCCCGATCCCGGCAGCCGACCCGCACGTGGCCTCGACCTCGCGGCGGAGCTGCTGCAGGAGGCGCAGATCCTGTCGGGCGATGTGGTGCTGTTGAGCGATGGGGGCGGGCTCGACCCCGAGACCACGGCCCGCGCCCGCAGCCTTGCCGAGAGCGGCAGAGCGCTCTCCACCCTGCATATCGGCATAGGTCAGAACCCGGCGCTCGAAGCGCTGGCAGAGGCGGGGGGCGGCGCGTTTGGAGACCTCGCCGATCCCGGCGCTGTCCTGGCGCAGCTCTCGGACCGGCGGGCGACCCGGTTGGCGGAGAGCGGCTATGAGCAGCTCGTCACCCAGGATCTCGGCCGCTGGGTCCTGCTCCTCGCCCTCCTCCCCGCGCTCCTGCTGCTGCCGGGGCGAGAGGACGCAAAATGAGGCGGGAAGCAAAGCGGCAGTCAGACAGCGCATCCTCGCGCCGGCCTGTCCTGCGAGATGGCCGGGCACGGCAGGCCACGCCCCCCAACAAGCTGCTTGCGCCCGGGGACACGGGATGAAAACCGGCACTCCTCTTCTCGCCATGGCCGCGACCCTTGCGGCGCTGGTCATCCTGCTGACCGGTCCCGCGCCTTTCGGGCGGGTCCTGCTGTCTGTCGGCCTGCCCGGACCCGCCCTGTTGCTGCTGGACGCGCCGATCGAGCGGGGCCACGCGTTCTTCCGTGCGGGACGCTATGGCGAGGCAGAGGCGATCTATCGAGCCGAAGGTGATCTCTATCACCAGGGCCTCGCGGCGGCATGGGGCGGAGATTTCGCGGCCGCCCTGGCCGCTTGGGACGCGCGGCTGACAGCCGCCCCCGCGGACCGCGACGCCCGCGCGAATTACGACCTCATCGCCTCGGTCTTCGCCGGCACCGAATTGGACGCAACGGGCCCGATCCCGCGTAAGACGAAAGACGGGCCGGAACTGGCGGCCGAGATGGGTCAGGGCGGCGCGCGCGCGGCCGGTGCCGGCGACGAGACGACCAACAAGGCCCCGTCGCTGGGGATGGCGGAGCTCTCGGCCTCGGGCCTGCGGCGCGTCCCGAAAGTGTTCGATGCCCAATATCTCTCGGCCTCGGAACGCTGGCTGACGACCCTGTCGGATGAGCCCGGCCTCTATCTCGCCGCCCGCATCGCCGCCGAGGCAAAGGCACGCCGGGCCGCCGGGCTGGCGCCGCCCCTGCCGGAGGATCCGGAATGATCCGGTCGCTCCTCTGCGCGGTGGTTCTCGGACTGGCTGGCATCGCCGCTGCCCAGACCGAGGTCAGCCCCGACGAGGTGCGCCTCACCCTCGATCTCGAACAGCTGCCAGAAACGCTCCATGCTGGCGAGATGGTCATGCTGACGATCCGCGGTGCCTATCGCCTGCCCATCACGCTGGAGCGTCTGGAGCAACCGGATTTGCCCGGGTTTGACTGGATGCAACTGGGCGAGGACCGCTGGTTCGACACGCAGATCGACGGGCAGACGGTGGTGAATCTGGAACGGCGCATGGCGCTGTTTCCGCAAGAAGCGGGACCGGTCGAGATCGGGGCCTTCACCCACCACCTGACCCTGCTGTCGCCCCAGGGCCGGCGCTTTGAGCATGCCGCGCGCTCCGAGGGGCTGGTGCTGACGGTCTCGCCCCAACCTGATGCCGAATGGTGGTTCCCGGTCCGCGCCATCGAGATCAGCGATGCCTGGTCGAACCCGCCCGAGAAGCTCTCTCCAGGCCAGGGGGCGCTGCGGATCGTGACGGTCACGGCGCAGGGCGCCGAGCCGGAATTGCTGCCGCCGATGCCCGCTCTGACCGGCGCCGGCGCCCATATCTTCCCCCATCCGGAGCGCCGGATCGTCACGCTGGGGCCGGACGGGCCGATCACCCGGGCGTTCTGGCGCTGGACCGTGCGGCCGGAAGGCGCAGGCGCGGCGTTTCTCGACCCGATCGAGATCGCCTATTTCGACACCCGTGAACGTGCCCATCGGCAGGTGACCCTGGCGGCCCAGAGGGTCGCCTATGAGGGCACAGGGCGCGCCGCGCCAGCGGCAATGTCTGGCCCGACCCAACAGACGAAGGCCGGAACCACCCCAACAGGCTCAGCTCCGGCGGGCGATGCAGGCGCGACCCGTCTAAGTTGGCGCATACCCCCGGGGATCGCCCTGTTGCTCGGCCTTATTGCCGGCGCGCTTGTCCTACTTCTCCGCCCTTCCCTGACCGGCCGAGGCCAAGCGGCCGGCGCGCTGGCGGCGGGCGCCCGCGTCTGGTTCGAACACGCACGAACAGGGTTCCGGACCTGGCTGACAAGGCAACGCACGCGTCGCGACCTGACCCGTGCTGTACGAGCTGATGATGCCAAAAGTGCCTTGCGGGCGGCTTGGCGCCTCAACCGCATGGACGCTGAGCCCGACTCATTGGATCCGCAAATCCGCCTGGCTCTGGAGACACGCCTGTTTGCCCAACCGGAAACCCCGGTAAGATCCGCAAGCGGGGCGGAGACGTCCTAAACGGCGTTCGCGCAGAATGCGCTCACACAGGATATCTGCGTCTCCCATCCGGGAGACGCGCGGGCACCAGGTCCCGCCATTCGACATCGAGATATGGCGCCGAGGCATGGCTGGGCGGGCGGGCAGTCGTGCCTCGTCCCCTGGAACAGGGGGCGTGCACGCTGGGTGCCCGGGCAGTCAGGCCTCGGCGCATCGTCCCTGTTCCGCGCCCGGCCTTGCTCTCAACCGCCATCCCCGCTATGGCCTCGGCGAAAACACATCCGTTCTGGGAGAACCTCATGTCCGCCATAATCGACATCACCGCCCGCGAGATCCTCGACAGCCGCGGCAACCCGACGGTTGAGGTCGATGTGACCCTCGAGGATGGCTCGCTCGGCCGCGCCGCCGTGCCATCGGGCGCCTCGACCGGCGCGCATGAAGCGGTCGAGTTGCGCGATGGCGACGAGACGCGCTTTGGCGGCAAAGGGGTCACCAAGGCCTGCGAAGCGGTCAATGGCGAGATCTTCGAGGCCCTCGCAGGGATCGACGCCACCGAACAAGAAGCGATCGACGCCGCGATGATCGGCCTTGACGGCACGCCCAACAAGGCACGGCTGGGCGCGAATGCGATCCTCGGCACGTCACTGGCCGTGGCCAAGGCGGCCGCAGAAGCCTCGGGCCTGCCGCTCTATCGCTATATCGGCGGGGTCGCCGCCCGCACCCTGCCGGTTCCGATGATGAACATCGTCAATGGCGGCGAGCATGCGGACAACCCAATCGACATCCAGGAATTCATGGTCATGCCGGTGGGGGCGGAGAGCCTTTTGGAGGCCGTTCGCTGGGGGTCGGAGATCTTCCAGACCCTGAAAAAGGAACTGAAAGCCGCTGGCCACAACACCAATGTCGGTGACGAGGGCGGCTTCGCACCCAATATCGGCTCGACCCGTGAGGCGCTGGATTTCGTCATGGCCTCGGTGGTCAAGGCCGGGTTCAAGCCGGGCGAGGATGTGTTCCTGGCGCTGGACGCCGCCTCGACCGAGTTCTTCTCGGACGGTCAGTATCACCTGAAGGGCGAGGGGCTGACCCTCGATCCCGAAGGCATGGCCGGATATCTCGCAGAACTGGTCGCGAACTATCCGATCATCTCGATCGAAGACGGCATGGCCGAGGATGATTGGGACGGCTGGAAGGCCCTGACTGACGAGATCGGCACCTCCTGCCAGCTGGTCGGCGACGACTTGTTCGTGACCAATACCGAGCGACTGGCCCATGGCATCAAGACCGGGACGGCGAACTCGATCCTCGTCAAGGTGAACCAGATCGGCTCGCTTAGCGAGACCCTGGCGGCCGTCGAGATGGCGCATAAGGCGAGCTATACCGCTGTCATGTCCCACCGCTCGGGCGAGACCGAGGATGCGACCATCGCCGATCTGGCCGTCGCCACCAATTGCGGGCAGATCAAGACCGGCAGCCTGGCCCGCTCGGATCGGCTGGCCAAATACAACCAGTTGATCCGCATCGAGGAGGAGCTAGGCGCCGCCGCGCATTATGCGGGCCGTTCGATCATCCGGGGCTGACACTCGGCCCCTCCAGCAGAGCCACCGCCCACCCCCACCCACCCCCCGGTGAGCAGCGGCTCTGCCGGAGGGGCCGGGTGTTGCGGGCAGGACTCACTCGATGCGGGTCCTCCGGCCGGGCGTGAATTCCCCTCGTGTTCAAGTCCGGCTTGGGGCATTCTTCGGCAGCATCCGAGATCCGCGCTCCACGCGGGCAGATGAGGTGGCATGAGCAGGCTGGGCAGCACGATCTTCGGTTGGACGCAGATCGACTGGGCGCAACTCGCGACCCCGTGCATCAGCATTGTCATCGTGGCGGCCCTGGCGGTGTTCGGGCATTCCGGCCTCTATGGCGGGCATGGCCTGGCAGCACTGCAGGACGCGCGCGAGCGGGAGGCCGAGATGCAGGCCGACCTGGCCGCCCTGCGGGCCGAGCGGGAGCGGCTGGCCAATCTGGTCGACCGGCTGGGGCCGAACAATCTGGACCTCGACCTTCTGGACGAGCGCGCCCGCCGGGTGCTGGGCTATACCCGCGGCGACGAGCTGATCATCCGCTGAGCTTGCCACCCGGTTTTCCGCCGGAGTAAGCTCCCTCCGATTGCACGGGGCGGAGCGATTTTATGGCATTTTGGCGGGATGGCTGGGTCTGGGTGTCAAGCGAGGAGAGCCGGGCGGCGGACAAGATTTCGATCCTGGCCATCGCCGAGGTGATTTTCTCCGTCGCCGCCTATTGGTGGATCGCGCTAACCTTCGACACCTATCTCCACCTGATCATCTCCATCGCCCTCGCCCCCCTGGTCCTGATCCGCAGCCCCCAATCGGTGGCCCTGGGGGTCGAGATGTTCTCGAAGTATTACAAGAATGAGGAGGAGATCCCCCCGACATCCGCACAGGGCCTGGCGATTATCGCCCTCGCCGCCTTGGCCAGTTTCGCAGTCTGCTGGATCGTCGCAGAGAGCTGGCTTGCCGATCGAGAAGGCTGGCCACTGATCTGGCGCGCCGCCTTGGTTGGCCTTTTAGGGCTGAACGTAGGACTAGCGATAGCGGTAGCGATAGCGGGAGCGGGAGCGGGAGCGATAGCGGGAGCGATAGCGGGAGCGATAGCGGGAGCGGGAGCGGTAGCGGGAGCGGTAGCGGCAGCGGGAGCGGCGGCGGCAGCGGGAGCGGGAGCGGTAGCGGTAGCGGCAGCGGCAGCGGTAGCGGCAGCGGTAGCGGGAGCGGGAGCGGGAGCGGGAGCGGCAGCGGTAGCGGTAGCGG
Source organism: Pseudomonadota bacterium (assembly GCA_038524325.1). Taxonomy (GTDB): domain Bacteria; phylum Pseudomonadota; class Alphaproteobacteria; order Rhodobacterales; family Rhodobacteraceae; genus Thermohalobaculum. The sequence goes on along the minus strand of JBCBIS010000086.1, from coordinate 2,339 downwards.
TAGCGGGTTTTCCCGTTGGCGTCCTGCTCCGCGCGTTGACGACCAGGGTTTTTGCCTCACTGACATTTTTTTGGACGGGGCTTCGCCGACTTCCCTTGAGCTGGCGCCAGGCGCTGTTTGTCTCTGACTTTGCCAATGCGCCAGAACTGGTGCCCGATATCGGGAAAAAGATCGAACGCATGACGGTGAGATCTTGGATAAAGAGGGCCCTCACAGCTGACGATTTCTTCACCCGCATCTCGGCGTTCATAGTCATCCCCATCCTCTTCCTGCCGTCCCTCCTCTACCGCTATTCCCTGAAATCCACCTGCTGGCTGTATTTCCCCTTTATCTACATGGCCGTGGCCCCGGCGCCGATGCGCTCCGCGGCGGAGCGGTTCAAATGGGCGGCCAGTCAGCCGGGCAAGCGGATCGAGTGGGTTCGGATGCTGCTCGCCTGCGTCACCTTGGCCGTCTTTGCCGCCGGGATTGCCGTGCCGATGCTGGCGGCGGAGCGGTTGCCCGCCCTCCTCCTCAGCGCTGGGTTGGGGGAGGTGCCGATCAGCGTTTTCTCACTGATTCTGGTGCTGGATTGGGGTCAGATCCACCTGAAGCCCTGGCAATGGCTCACCCTGCCGAGTGCCGCGATCACGGTGGCCCTGTTCTTCTGGCTGGACTCCATCGGCAGGGATGTGGCGGCGGGGCGTGAGGACCCCTCTCTGGGCTGGCAGAGCCGGGTGGCCTATCTGCTCGACCGGGCGCGGACGGTTCTGGTGATCGGCTGGCTGCTCCTAGCCTTCGCCTATGCGATGCAGGCGTTTCACGAAGAATGCGACACCGACCCCAATATGCAATGGCTGCTGGACCAAGCCTTCGGTCCCTGCACCGCACCCGGGGCGCAGCGCTGACCGCCGCCCCGGCAAATTGAGGTGCGTTTCCAGATTTCTCCGCTAGAGTGATCCCGGCACGGACCCGCAGAAGACGGGCATGGCGGAGGGAGATGATGGCTGCACCCGAGACCGTAACCCAAGACCACGCCACCGGCGACGCCTCGCCCGAGGAACTGCTGGGCTTCTACCGCGACATGCTCCTGATCCGGCGGTTCGAGGAGAAGGCGGGCCAGCTCTATGGCATGGGGGTGATCGGAGGGTTCTGCCACCTCTATATCGGGCAGGAGGCCGTGGTGGTCGGGCTGCAAAGCCAATGCGGCCCGGGCGATCAGGTGACCACCTCCTATCGCGACCATGGCCATATGCTGGCCTGCGGCATGGACCCAAAGGGCGTGATGGCCGAGCTGACCGGGCGGATCGGCGGCTACTCGAAGGGCAAGGGCGGCTCGATGCATATGTTCAGCCGCGAGAAGAATTTCTATGGCGGGCACGGGATTGTCGGCGCCCAGGTGCCGATCGGCGCGGGGCTGGCATTCGCCAACCAATACCGCGGGGATGGCGCGGTCAGCCTGGTCTATTTCGGCGATGGCGCGGCGAACCAGGGCCAGGTCTATGAGACCTTCAACATGGCCGCGCTGTGGCGGCTGCCGGTGGTCTTTGTGATCGAGAACAACCAATACGCGATGGGCACAGCACAGGCCCGCTCGACCTCGACCCCGGCGCTTTACACCCGCGGGGCGGCCTTCGGCATTCCGGGAGAGGAGGTCGACGGCATGGATGTGCTGGCCGTCCGCGCCGCCGGGGCACGGGCGCTGGGCCACTGCCGGGCGGGCGAGGGGCCCTACATCCTCGAGGTGATGACCTATCGCTATCGCGGGCACTCGATGTCCGACCCGGCGAAGTACCGCACGCGCGAGGAAGTCTCGAAAATGCGCGACACCCGCGACCCGATCGACGGGCTGCGCAAGATGCTGCTCGCCCAGGGGATCGCCGATGAGGACGCGCTGAAGGCCGTGGACAAGGAGATCCGGGCCGAGGTCAACGCGGCCGCCGCCTTCGCGCAAGACAGCCCGGAACCGCCTGCAACCGATCTGATGACCGACATCCTGATGCCGGTGGAGCCGCAGCCATGAGCATCCAGATCCTAATGCCCGCCCTCTCGCCGACCATGGAAGAGGGCAAGCTGGCAAAATGGCTGGTGGCGGAGGGCGATGCCGTGGCCGCCGGCGACATCATCGCCGAGATCGAGACCGACAAGGCAACCATGGAGGTGGAAGCCGTCGACGAGGGCCGCCTCCACCAATTGCTGGTCGCGGAGGGGACCGAGGCGGTGAAGGTGAACACCCCCATCGCCGTGCTGCTGGAAGAGGGCGAAGACAGCCCCGAACCGACGCCGCAACCCGCCCCAACCCCGCCGCAACAGCCTGCCCGTGCCGCTGGCGGCGGGGAGGTGGCGGGGGCGGGTGGGTG
>JBCBIS010000085.1:0-17023 GCA_038524325.1 Pseudomonadota bacterium | reverse complement strand
GCCGACGACACCGCCGAGACGGTGGCCTCGCGGCTGACCGCCTATCACGCACAGACCGCGCCGCTGATCACCTACTATCAGAGCCGCGGCGCGCTTGGCCGGGTGGACGCGATGCAGGACATCGCAACCATCGCCACCGCCCTGGCCGCGATGGTCGCCCCGGCCACGGTCTGAACTCGAGCAGGCGGCGGGCCAAGGGGGGCCGCCGCACCCATCAAGTCAACAAGACGGAGGAGCGCCACATGGCACCAAATTCAGAAAACACATCCTCGGCCAAGGACGAGACCGGCTATTGGTCGGCCAATATCCGGATCATCACGATCTGTCTGGTGATCTGGGCGGTCGTCTCGTTCGGCTTTGGCATCCTGTTCCGCCCGCTGCTTTCGGGGGTTGCCGTCGGCGGCACGGATCTGGGGTTCTGGTTCGCACAGCAAGGCTCGATCCTGGTCTTCCTGGCGCTGATCTTTTTCTATGCCTGGCGGATGAACAGGCTCGACCGTGAATACGGCGTCGAGGAGGACTGATCGATGGATCAATTCACAATCAACCTGCTGTTCGTGGGCGCGTCCTTTGCGCTCTATATCGGCATCGCAGTGTGGGCCCGTGCCGGGTCGACATCGGAATTCTATGCGGCCGGCCGGGGGGTTCACCCGGTCACCAACGGCATGGCGACCGCGGCCGACTGGATGTCGGCGGCCTCGTTCATCTCGATGGCCGGTCTGATTGCCTTCACCGGCTATGACAACTCGTCCTTCCTGATGGGCTGGACCGGCGGCTATGTGCTTCTGGCCCTGCTGCTCGCGCCTTACCTGCGCAAATTCGGCAAGTTTACGGTGTCCGAGTTCATCGGCGACCGGTTCTACTCGCAATCGGCGCGGCTGGTCGCGGTGATCTGTTTGATCGTCGCCTCGGTCACCTATGTGATCGGGCAGATGACCGGGGTCGGCGTGGCGTTTGGCCGGTTCCTCGAGGTCGACAACACCACCGGTCTTCTGATCGGCGCCTGTGTCGTCTTTGCCTATGCCGTGTTCGGCGGGATGAAAGGCGTCACCTATACCCAGGTTGCGCAATACTGCGTGCTGATCACCGCCTATACGATCCCGGCGGTCTTCATCTCGCTGCAGCTGACCGGCACCCCGATCCCGGCACTGGGTCTATTCAGCGAGGTGAGCGATGGCGACAGCAGCGTCTATCTGCTGACGAAGCTTGACCAGATCGTCACCGACCTGGGCTTTGCCAGCTATACCGAGGCGCATAAGGACAGCCTGAACATGGTGCTGTTCACCCTGTCGCTGATGATCGGCACCGCGGGTCTGCCCCATGTCATCATGCGCTTTTTCACCGTGCCCAAGGTCTCGGACGCCCGTTGGTCGGCCGGCTGGACCCTGGTCTTCATCGCGCTGCTCTATCTGACGGCTCCGGCCGTGGGGGCGATGGCCCGGCTCAACATCACGGATCTGATGTGGCCGAACGGGACCGAGGGTGCGGCTGTTTCGGTCGAAACCATCGAGACCTCGCCGGAATATGACTGGATGCTCACCTGGCAGAAAACCGGCCTTCTCGACTGGGAAGACAAGAACGGCGACGGCCGGATCCAGTACTACAACGACGCAAGCGAGGCGATGGCCGAGAAAGCGGCAGCGAATGGCTGGCAAGGCAACGAGCTGACCAATTTCAACCGCGATATCCTGGTGCTGGCCAATCCCGAGATTGCCAATCTGCCCGGCTGGGTGATCGGTCTGGTGGCCGCAGGCGGTCTGGCAGCGGCGCTGTCTACGGCGGCGGGGCTGTTATTGGCGATCTCCTCGGCGGTCAGTCACGATCTGGTCAAAGGGGCGATCAATCCGGGCATCTCGGAGAAGGGAGAACTGCTCTCGGCCCGAATTGCGATGGCAGTGGCGATTGCGGTGGCGACATGGTTGGGGCTGAATCCCCCCGGCTTTGCGGCGCAGACGGTGGCCTTGGCCTTCGGTCTGGCGGCGGCGTCGATTTTCCCGGCCCTGATGATGGGGATCTTCTCGAAGCGCGTGAACAATGTCGGCGCGGTTGCGGGGATGCTCTCGGGCCTGATCTTCACGCTGCTCTACATCTTCCTGCACAAGGGCTGGTTCTTCGTCGCCGGGACCAATGCGTTCCCCGACACGATCGAAGGCTCGCTGTTCGGGATCCAGTCGACGGCGATCGGTGCGATCGGTGCGATCATTAACTTCGCGGTGGCCTATGCCGTCTCGACATCGACCGCCGACACACCGCAGGCGATCAAGGACCTGGTGACCAATGTCCGCAAACCCGCCGGCGCAGCCGCGGCAGTGGATCACTGACAAACGGGGGTCAGCGGCACGCCGCTGGCCCCACTCTACCCACGCACCCATAGGGCAGATCGCAGCTTCTGATCGGGGGACTTCCTGATGACCGACGACGCCCTGACCTTCCTCTCCTATCTCCACCCCTATGACGCCCTGCCCGCCGAGGCGATTGCCGAGGCCGCAACCCAAAGCCGCTGGGTCGAGGCGGCACCGGGCGAGCAGATCTACCGGCTGGGCGAGCGGTTGCCGGGGCTCTATGTGATCGTCGACGGCCAGGTCTCGGTCACGGACCGGAACGGACAGCAGATCTCGCTTTTGCGGCGCGAGAATTCCTTCGGCGAACGCGGCCTGCTGCGCGATGGTGTGGCCGTGACCTCGGCCCGGGCCGAGGATGCCTGCCGCCTGCTCCTCCTGCCGAAGGAGACATTCGACACCCTGCGCGCGACCCACGAGCCGTTTCGGCGCTTCTTCGATCGCGCACGCAGGAACGAGGCAAAGGCAGCCAGCCGGCGCCACGACCTGACCCAGGTGCGGGTCGAGACGCTGATGGTCTCGCCCCCCGTCACCTGCCCCCCCTCCATGACCATCCGCGAGGCTGCTGAGACGATGCGCGACCGGCGGATCTCCTGCCTCTGCGTGACCGAAGGCGACCGGCTGATCGGGATCGTCACGCTCCGCGACCTCTCGGGCAAGGCGCTGGCCGAGGGGCTGCCCTATGACCGGCCGGTCCACGAGATCATGTCCGGGCGGCTGAGAACCCTGCCGCCGACGGCCATCGGCTCGGATGTGTTGCACCTGATGGTCGAGCACCATTTGGGCCATCTTCCCATCGTCTCGGCCGGGAAGCTGGTCGGCATCGTGACCCAGACCGACCTGACCCGCTTCCAGGCGATCAGTTCAGCCGGGGTGGTCGACGCCGCGGCCCGGGCCGGGGATGCCGACGAGTTGGCGCTCGTCACCGCGGGGATCCCCGCGCTCCTCAATCAATTGGTCGCGGCGGGGAACCGGCATGATGTGGTCACGCGCCTGATCACGGATATTGCCGATGTGGTCACCAGGCGCCTCCTCCGGCTGGCCGAGGACCGGTTGGGCCCCCCGCCCTGCCGTTACGCCTGGCTGGCCTGCGGCTCGCAGGGGCGACAAGAACAGACCGGTGTGTCGGATCAAGACAATTGCCTGATCCTGGAGGATGGCGCGGACAGCGCGGCGCTCGACTACTTCCAAGATCTCGCCCGGTTCGTCAGCGATGGCCTGCACGCCTGCGGCTATGTCTATTGCCCGGGCGAGATGATGGCCACCAACCCGCGCTGGTGCCAGCCTCTGGCCGTCTGGAGAGACTACTTCGCCGGTTGGATCAAATCGCCGAGCAAGGAGGCACAGATGCTCGCCTCGGTGATGTTCGATCTGCGGGTCATCGGAGGCGATGCCGACCTGTTCGAGGGGCTTCAGGCAGAGACGCTGCGCGCGGCGTCCGACAACTCGATCTTCACGGCGCATATGGCGACCAACGCGCTGACCCATGCAACGCCGCTGGGCCTGTTGCGCGGCTTTGCCACGATCCGCTCGGGCGAGCATCGCAACGCCATCGACATGAAGCTGAACGGCGTGGTGCCGGTGGTCGATCTCGGCCGCATCTACGCTCTGCAAGGGCAGCTCGAGGAGATCAACACCCGCGCGAGGCTCGAGGCCGCAATAAGCGTGGGCATCGTCAGCGACAGCGGCGGACGCGACCTGCTCGATGCCTATGACCTTGTCGCCCAGACCCGGCTGGATCATCAGGCCGCGCGGGTCAAGGCGGGGGCAAAGCCAGACAATTTTCTCCAGCCGGCCACGCTCTCGGCCTTTGAACGCAGCCATCTGCGCGACGCGTTCGTCGTGATAAAGACCATGCAATCCGCTCTGATGCAGGGCCGGGGCGTGCTGGGATGAAAGGGGGGCTTGATGTTCTTTGAGTTGATCGGAACGCTGATCGCCGGGGCCGCCGCCGCCCTGATCATCTGGGCGCTGAACCGCAGCTTGAAGGGCCGATTGCCCGGATGGTTGATGCCAGCCGGTGCGGGCGCCGCGATGCTGCTTGCGACCATCACGAGCGAGTATGGCTGGTACGAGCGCACCCGCTCCGCCATGCCCGAAGGTCTGGAGGTGGCCGAAGCGGTGAAGGAACGGGCCTTCTATCGCCCCTGGACCTATCTGGTGCCCTTCGTCACCCGGTTCGTCGCCGTCGATATGGCCAGCATGCGTCAGCACCCGGACCAGCCCGGGCAGCGGATGGTCGATCTGATCTTCTATGGCCGGTGGTCTCGCACCGCCAAGGTTCCGGTGATCTTCGATTGCCCAGGCGCGCGCCGGGCCGAGATGGCCGCCGATGTCGCCTTTGCCACGGATGGCAGCGTGCAGAACGCCCTCTGGCGCGACCTCCGCCCCGACGACCCGATTTTGCAGACGGCCTGCGAGGGGGGCTAGGATGGAGCGCCTCAGCCTGCGCCTGCGCATCTTTCTGTTCTTCTGCCTTGCGGGGTTCGGGGGGATCGCGGTGGTACTGGGGGCGCTCTGGCTCGGCTATCGTCAGGCCGGGGCGCCCGAGACCCTCTCGGCCTTCATCACCGTCGCCATTGTCTCGAGCTTCGGGCTGCTGGGGCTGGCGACCTTTATCTGGCTGCTCTTTGACCGCAATGTCAGCAAACCGATCGAAGCGCTTGCGGCGCAATTCCGGGTGCGGGCGCATGGCGGGATTGCCGCGGACCTGGATTACGAGGCGGCGCGATATCTCGGCGATCTCGCCCCGGCAGCGTCGATTCTGCAGGAGAAACTGGGCGACGCCTCTGCCGCGACCGAGGAAACCGTGATCGAGCGGACCGCCCGGCTGAGGCAACAGCGCAGCCAATTGCTGCAGATCCTCTCGGACATTCCCATTGCGGTGATCGTGGCCGCCGAGGATCACCGCATCGTCCTCTATGACGGGCAGGCCGCCGATCTGATGGAGCGTGAGGCACCCGCGCGATTGGCGACCTCGGTCTTCGACTACCTGGACGAGAACACGCTCCGTGCCGCCCTGACCCGGATGAAGGCAGAGGAGGCGCCGCGCCGCGAGATCACCGTAAAGGGCAGGTCCGGCGCGCTTTACTCGGGCCATCTGCGGCGCTTCGGAGCGGGCGGGTATACCCTGATGCTGGAGCCGCTGTCGCCTGACGCGGCCCGGCCAATGGTCTATGATTTCGATCTGTTGGGGACGGAGCGTCCCTCGGACCCGCTCGAGACGGCGCTGCGCGACCTCTCCTTCGTGGTCTTCGACAGCGAGACGACCGGGCTTGACCCCGTGCGCGACAATGTGGTGCAACTCGGCGCGGTGCGGATCGTCAATGGGAGGCTGGTGGAGGGCGAGGCCTTCGAGACGCTGGTCAATCCCGGCCGGCCGATCCCCGCGGTCGCGACCCGGGTGCACGGCGTCGACGATGCCACGGTCGCAGACGCCCCCGCCTTTGCCGAGGCACGCCAGAGGTTCCATGCCTTTGCCAAAGACGCCGTTATCATCGCCCATAACGCGCCATTCGACATGGCCTTTCTGCATCGCGCCGAGGCAGGCGGGGCGGTTTTCGACAACCCGGTTCTGGACACCGTGCATCTCTCGGCCATCGTTTTCGGCGGGTCTGCCTGCCACACGCTCGACGCGATCTGCGCGCGGCTTTGCATCGAGATCCCGGCGGAGCAGCGGCACACGGCCATGGGCGACGCGCTCGCGACCGCCGCGGCGTTCACTGCGATGCTGCCCATCCTGGAGGCGCGCGGACTGGTCACGCTCGGCCAGATCCGCAGCGAGGCGAAGCGACACAGCCGGATCCTGAAACTGCAAGACTGATGCCGGCCATTACAGATCGAGACCTCTCCGCCCGCCTCCCAACCCCCCGGTAATCCGATATTCTCACGGGGTGCGGGCAGGCAGGATCCCGTCAATGAACCTAGGTATGAGGCAGCGGGACCAGCGGTTCAGGTCGCGCGGAGCAGCAATAGCTGCGTCTCCCCATAGGTCCGCCGATCCGCTGTCTCCAGCCCCGGCAGCTCCGGTGCGGGCTCCTCCGCGGCGAGTTCCAGCACGATCACGGCGCCGGGGGCGATCCAGCCACCCTCCCCCGCCGAAGCCAGCGCCGCCGCGCCCAGACCGCTGCGATAGGGCGGATCCGCGAAGATCAAGGTGAAGGGATCGCCGCGGCAGGGCCCCAGCCTGGTCGCGTCGCGTCGCCACAGCTTGGTCTGGCCGATGACGCCCAAGGTCTCGATATTCTGCCGGATCAGGGCGCGGGATTTGGCGAACTCGTCCACGAAGACAGCGCGCAGCGCACCGCGCGACAACGCCTCGAGCCCCAAAGCGCCGGTCCCTGCGAAAAGATCCAGCACCCGCGCGCCTTCGATATCGGGATAATCGCCATGGGCCAAAAGGTTGAACAGCGCCTCGCGCACCCGATCAGAGGTCGGTCTGAGATGCGCCGCCCCACCGCCATCCGCCCCGGGCGCGGCCAGCCGGATGCCGCGGAACTGGCCGCCAATGATCCTCACAGCACCTGGTCGAGCGCGGTGATCAGGCGGCTGATCTCCTCGGGTGAGGTATAGTGCAGGGCCGACACCCGGAGCACGCCTTTCGCCGGGTCGATCCCCAGCGCCTCGACCGTGCGCCGCGAGTAGAAATCGCCGCCCCCCGCCATGATCCCATGCTCTGCCAGCGCGGCGGCGAGGTCCTCGCCCGGCCGGGCATGGTCGATGGCAAAGGTTGGGGCCCGCTCCTCGGCCCGAGCAGGGCCGATCAGCCGGATATCGTTGCGCCCGTTGAGATAGCTAAGCAGGGGCTGCATCACCGCGATCTCGGCATCGCGCATCAGCTTGGCCGCGGGCACGCCGCCATGGCGCGCGCTGAGATCGTCCCAATAGTCGCACATCCCCGCAAGCGCCGCGATCTGCGCGTGATCGGGCCCGGCAGGGGTGAATTTCGCGGTCAGATTGCTGGCGTTGAAGTAATGGCCCTGGTTCGCCAATTGCTCGGCCAGGGCCCGGCGGATCACCATCACTCCCTGATGCGGGCCATAGGTCTTGTAGCTGGAGAAGAGGTAGATATCCGCGCCCATCGCCGCCACATCGGGCAGGCCGTGCGGCGCATAGGAGACGCCGTCGACACAGCACACCGCGCCGGCGGCGTGGACCCTGTGGGCGATCTCCGCCACCGGGTTGATCGCCGCCACGATGTTCGAGGCATGCGGCAGGGTGACCAGCCGGGTCCGCTCGGTCAGCAGGTCCTCCAGCGTCGCCGGGTCCAGCCGCCCCGTGTCGCGGTCGATCGGCCAAACGCGGATCTCGAACCCCTCCGCCGCCAGCCGCCGCCATGCGCCGGTATTCGCCTCGTGATCCTGATCGGTGACGATGATCTCGTCGCCGGGTGACAGGGTCTGGCGAAACGCCTGGGCGAGCACATAGGCGTTCTGGGTGGTCGAGGGGCCGAAATGCACTTCTTCTTCGGCCACGCCCATGGCGGCGGCCAGCCGGGTGCGGCTCTCATCCATCATCTCGCCCAAGCGGGCCGAGGCCGGATAGGACCAATAGGGCTGGCTTTTCGGGCCGGAGTAGATCTCGGTCAGCCGCTCGACCACCGGACGGCAGGGATAGGACCCGCCGGCATTCTCGAAAAACGCCCAGCCATCGGCCTCCGGCGCGTCGAAGGCCGGGAATTGTCCCCGCACGAAATCTAGGTCGAGAGCTTGCATCCGATGATCTCCATCCCCGTTCGGCTCCAGCAATGGCGCGTCCAGAATTGAATTGTCAAACAAATCCCGCTGGGGCAATGTCCCGGAAAAATGAGGTTGTCTCCCATGCAGGATGCCGAGCGGCGCCCCCTCCCCAGCGTAGGCCACGTGATTGCCGAGGAAATCCGGCAGATGATCCTCGATGGCGATCTGGGGGCCGATGACCGATTGCCGGGCGAACAGGAACTGGCGAACCGGTTTGGCGTCTCGCGCCCCTCGATCCGCGAGGCGCTGAAGCGGCTGGCTGCGCAGAATCTGATCCGCACACGGCGCGGCGCGGCAGGCGGCAATTTCGTCAACCGGATGGGCATGGCTCAGGCGCAGGAGCAGTTGGAGGCGAACGCCACCATGCTGATCGTGCTGGGCGGCATCGACCCGGATGTGCTGGCTGAGGCAAGGTTGACCCTGCTGACCGCCTGCGCCCCTCTCGCGGCCGAGCGCCGCGATGCGGCCACCCTGAACGCCATGCGGGCCGAGGTGCAGGCGCAACGGGGGGATCTGAGCGACGAGTCGTTCTGCGCCTCGGATGTGCGGTTCTATCGGGCCCTGGTGGATGCTGCGAAGAACCCCATGCTCTCGCTGCAGATGGCCGGGGTGATCGAGGCGATCCAACCCCTGCTGAACATGATCATCTACCGCGCCCGCGATCGTCACGAGATCGCGCGCCGCCATGAGAGGCTGCTCGCGCGGCTGGAGGCGCGGGATGCCGAGGGGATGATCGCGGAGCTCTCGGCGCTGTCGGAGGACACCGCCCGGCTGGTCCGCGCCGCCCAGATGGCCCGCGCGGCCAAGCGCGGGGGCTGAGCGATGCGCGTGCGCCTCCTGGACTATGTCGACGACCCGCGCGCCGTGACCCTGGCAGTGACGGTTCTGATCTCGGCCGCGCTCTGGCTGGCCACATGGTCGACCATGGGTCAGATGGATATGCACCGGATGGACATGAGCGCCATGCCCGGGATGGGCGGCGACGAGATGCCGGGCATGACGGGCGAAATGCGCGCAATGCCCGCCCCGGGCGCGGAGGGCAGCATGACCCCGGCGCCCGGCGACGCAATGGGCGCGAAGTCCGGCGACGGCATGGGCGCGATGTCCGGCGACGCCATGGGCGCGATGTCCGGCGACGCCATGGGCGCGATGCAGACCGAGGGCGTGGGCGAAATGCCAAGCGAGGGCCTTGGAACAATGTCGGGCGGCGCCATGGGCAAAATGCCCGGCGATGGCATGGGCACGATGTCCGGGGGGGGCATGGCCGGAATGACTGGGGCGGGCATGGGAGCGATGGCGGGTATGGACATGCCCGGCATGTCGATGGACCCGACCGATTGGCGCTTCTCGACCCTGGCCGAGACCTCCTCGATGTGGCTCTTGATGATGGCGGCCATGATGCTGCCCGCCATGGCGCCTGTGATGGCAATCTATTCCGGCGTCGCGGCCAAGGAAGACCGGGGCCTGCGGCTGGCCGCCCGGATCGGGCTGTTCACATCTGGTTACTTCCTGTTGTGGGCGGCCGTCTCCATCGCATTGGCCATGGTGCAGCTTGGCCTACGCGGCTCCAGCCTGTTCACCATGGGCGGCACCCAGGCGGTGCCGATTGCCGCTGCCGGGCTGATGGTGGCCGCGGGGCTCTATCAGCTCTCGCCCATCAAGGACGCCTGCCTGCGCCATTGCCGCCACCCGCTGACCTATCTCTTGACCCATTGGCGCGAAGGGATGGGCGGCGCGTTTCTGGTCGGCGCCAATCACGGGGTCTATTGCGTCGGCTGCTGCATCGTCTTCATGGGGCTGATGTTTGTCTTCGGGGCGATGAATGTCTGGTGGATGGCGCTGATCGCCCTCTACTTCCTGGCCGAGAAGATCGCGCCCCAGGCCGAACGCTGGGGCCGCTGGGCCGGCTACGCCCTGATCGCCGGGGGCGCAGCCCTCGCCATAACAACGCTCTGAGGGGAGAAACCATGGCCAATGAGCTGACCAAAACCGCCCGCTCCCGCGCCCTGAAGGTGCTGGAGGACGATGACCAGCCGATCCCCTCCGGGGCGCAGTGGAAGATCAAGGGCGAGCTTGCTCTTTCCTGCTCCTGCGACCTGTTCTGTCCTTGCGTGATCTCGCTGGGCCAGCACCCGCCGACCCATGGCTTCTGCCATGCCTGGATCGCCGCCAGGATCGACAAGGGACGCTATGGCCCGGTCAAGCTGAACGGTCTGAACATCTGCATGCTGGTGGACATTCCCGGCAAGATGGGCGCCGGCAACTGGACCGTCGCGCTCTATATCGACGAGACGGCCACCGACCAGCAATTCGCCGCGATGGAGAAGATCTTCACCGGCTCGGCCAAGGGCACCACGGGCCTGTTCCGCCTCCTGGTCGGCAACTATCTCGGCGCACGGCGCGAGCCGGTGGAGTACGAGACCGAGGGCGAGCTGCGCCGGATCACCGCGGGCAAGGCGGTGTTCGGCGAGGTGACGCCCATCGCCGGCGCCTCGGAGGACCATTTCGTCACGGTCGAAAACACATCCTATTGGATGGGCCCCACCGTGATCGTCGCCCAGGCCGGCAAGTCCAAGATCCGCGATTTTGGCCGGGTCTGGAATTTCGACGGTGGCTCGGGCGAGATCTGCGAGATCGAGTGGTCCGGCCCCTGAGGCGGTCGTCCCCTCCCCTGGGGTTCGGCGCGGCCTGAGGGCGCCACCTCCAGTGAGAGCCGATCCCAGATGACCGCGACTGGGTGAAGCGCGATGTCGCCGCAGAGGCGGATCGCATCACCGCCCGTTTCCGAGGCTCCGTCGCTGTCCCGGCGCCAACCTGTCTGGCGACGCCCCGTTGCCTGGTTGCCACATCACCGCGTTGATCGACGGCGAGAAGGCCTCGCCACTTTGGAGCCTGTAATAACCGATACGCTCAGCAGCATCGAGTGCGCCGAGCCGGGGCGCTATCTGGTCCTGAACGCAGAGATCAATCTCGCCCCCGGCTGAGTCCTGCGTTTTCTCAAGGGCTTCGACCGGCCTGACTGAATTCGGACGGCGGCGCATCGGCTTTTCTGCCCTAAGCGTGCGGCGCCTTCATCGGATCAACCGTCCCAACCGATGGCATGACGGCCCAGGTCATGCCGCCCGGCGATCACGCCAGCGGTAATAGGCCACCGAGGGCGCCAGAAACCACGGCTTACCCCAATAATAGGGCCGCGTCTCGAACGGGATACGGCTGAGCGGGCTGTCGCCCTCGCTGCGGCCCAGAACCTGCAAGCCGATCTTCATGCCCAGATAGCTGGAGAGCGAGACGCCCGAGCCGCAATAGCCCATGGCGTAATGCACCCCCTCGCGTGCGCCCAGATGCGGCATCTCGTCGAAGGTGTACCCGACGAAACCCATCCAGGCATGGGACATGCGGGTCTCGGCCAAAGCTGGAAAGATCCGCACCATCTCGGCATGCAGCGCGGGTGCAACGGCGGTCGCATCGGTCTCGGAGATCGAGACCCGGCCGCCGAACAGGATCCGCCGCCGCTCTGGGCAGGAGCGGTAATAGACCACCAGCCGGCGCGTATCCGTCAGCACCCGGTCCTTCGGAATCAAGCGCTCGACCATCCCGGCGGGCAGCGGTTCGGTCGCCAGCATGTAGCTGCCGATGGGAATGATCCGCCGCCGGTGCCAGGGCGTCGCCGGTCCGGTATAGCCCGAGGTCGCGACGATCACGTTGCGAGCGCTGATCTGCCCTCGCGCCGTCTCAACCACCAGTGCCCCGGGCGCCCCGGTGATCGCGCCGGCCTTGCAATGCGAGACAATCTCCGCCCCAGCGGCCTGCGCCTTCGCCAGCAGTCCCAGATGATAGCGGCCGGGATCGACCGAAGCGTGCTGGGGATGCACGACGCCGCCATGGTAGAGATCGCTGTCGATTTCCGCCCCCTGCTCGGCCTTCTGCACCATGAAAGAGCCGGTCTCGAGCCCCTTGATCGGCGCAGCCTGCGCCCGGGCCAGGACGTCATAGCTTTGCGGCGTATGCGCGGCATAGAAGCGCCCAACCCGGCGGAAGGCACAATCGAGGCCCTCTTCGGCAATGAAGTCACCGATCCATTCCAGCGCCTCATGCCCTTCGCGGAGGAGGCCGAACGCCGTCTCCGCGCCAAAGCGGCGGGCCAGCGCATCGTATCCAGGCTTGATCGAGGTGCTGACCTGCCCGCCATTGCGGCTGCTGCAGCCCCAGCCCGCCGCTTCGGCGTCCAGCACCACGGTCTGCCGGCCGCCGCGCGCGGTCTGAATCGCCGCATGAAGCCCGGTGAAGCCCGACCCGATGACCACGACATCGGCCGAGGCGGGCAGATCCACCTCGGTCTTCGCGGGGCGCGGTGACGCCTCCCACCAGAACGGCTCTGCCTTATAGCCGGGTGCGAACAGCGTCTCTGTCATGCTGGCCTCCGATCTGTCGCGGCAAGGCTGCGCCCCGCAGCGGGTCGCGTCAAGTGGACGGTCACCCGATGCCACGCAGCCCCTGGCGAACGCCTCGCCCGCCTCAGACCATTTGCAATTCGGTCCGGTTCAGGGCAGGAGATTTCCCGCAAAAGAATCGAAAAGGAACGGGCTTTGGCAAGAAACATCCTGATCCTGGGGGCCTCCTATGGCTCCCTGCTCGCGACCAAACTGCTGATGGCGGGGCATAACGTGACTCTGGTCTGCCGACAGAAGACCGCCGATCTGATCAATGCCGAAGGCACGGAGGTCCGCATCAAGCTTCGCGACGAGGCCGAGCATCGGGCGATCCGCTCGGCCGATCTGCCTGGCACTGTCGATGCCTGCCCGCCGGAGGCGGTTGATCTGGCGCGCTATGACCTCGTCGGCCTGGCGATGCAAGAGCCGCAATACGCCAATCACACGATCCATACGCTGATGATCCGGATTGCCGAGGCTCGGCTGCCCTGTCTCTCGATCATGAACATGCCGCCGCTGCCCTATCTGCGCCGCATCCCGGCGCTGGCCGAGATGGATCTGAAGGAGGCGTTCACCAAGGCCCAGGTCTGGGAGCGGTTCGAGCCGGGGCTGGTGACGCTGTGCTCGCCCGACCCCCAGGCGTTTCGCCCGCCCGAGGAAGGCGCAAATGTCCTGCATGTCGGCCTGCCCACAAACTTCAAAGCCGCCACATTCGACGATGCTGGGCATAACGAGATGCTCCGCGGGCTCGAGGCGGATATCGCGGCGGTCACGCTGGACGGCAAAGACGTGCCGGTGAAGCTGCGGGTCTATGACTCGCTGTTCGTCCCGTTGGCCAAATGGTCGATGCTGCTGACCGGAAATTACCGCTGCATCACACCGGGCGATCCGCAGGCGATCCGCGATGCAGTGCACGGCGATATCGATCTCTCGCGCGCGATCTACACACATGTGGATGCAATCGCGCAAAAACTGGGCGCCGACCCGGCCGATCAGGTTCCGTTCGAGAAATATGCCAAAGCGGCAGAGAGCTTGCTGAAACCCTCCTCCGCCGCCCGCGCCGTGGCCGCCGGGGCGCCGTTCATCGAGCGGGTCGACCTGCTGGTCAAGCTGATCGCCGAGCAACTCGAAATGCGAAACGTCGAGATCGAAAGGACGGTCAGTGTGATCGACCACAAACTGGACGAACAGATCGTCCCTGGCTGACGCGATCTTCGGGTCCGGGTGGAACGCCTCCGCCCGGACCCTGTGCGATCAGACCATCTCGCCCAGATGGTCTTGTTTCACCCAGACCCGGGCCCCTTCTGGGCCGGCGGTGGCCCGCAGCGTGGCACCGGGGGGCAGGCGGAGCCAGTCCCAGGCGGTCAGCCCGTCGCCCGCTTCAGTGAAACCGCCTTCTAGGACGAAGACCTCCAGGCCCTGCAAAGCCTCCAAGACGACATCTGCACCGGGCGCCCATTCTTCCAGGCGCACATCCTCGCGGTCATCTTGGAACAGCGGCAGAACCCTCACACCCGGGCGGCCCTCGGCCGAGACTGCAGCCGACTTCTGGGTGGCGACCCGGACATGGGTGCGGTCCTTGGGGTCGAACTGATGCAGTTTGACCAGAATGGTCGTGCCGGGCGCCGAGGCAGGGGTGTGGCTGGAGGTCGGCGGATTGCGGATATAGCTGCCCGCCGGGAAGTCGCCATGCTCGTCCTGGAAGACGCCGTCGAGGACCAGGAACTCCTCGCCGCCATCATGGGTATGGGGCGAGAAAGCGCTGCCCGGGGCAAATCGGACGATAGTTGTGGCGCGGGCGACTTCCTCGCCAATCCGGTCGAGCATCTTACGTTCGACCCCCGGCATGGGCGAGGCGACCCAAGGGTTGGCATCGGATTTGACGACGACGCGCTGGGTAAAATCGGCGTTCAGTTCCATGGTCCGTCTCCTGTGTCTGTGCGAGGCTGCGCCTACAGTGTCTGTCTGCCTTCAACCCGCCCGCAGACCCCGCCCGGAGTCAAGCCGCCGGCGCTGGGCGCGCGCCGACCCATCCACGCGGATTGGCACTCTGCCGGCCAACGAGGTGGGTGGGCCAAGGCAGGAGCGTGGCCGGCCCAGGGTGAGGAACGGCACGCTTAGGATTGCCACCCCATGATCCGGCGCGGGCCGGGCTCGTCCTTGGCCGGTTGGCCGACACCGTGCCGAGTATCGGCCAACCGATCGTTGTCTCAGTTCCGACCGGCCATCACGCCGCCGTCGACATCGTGGATGGCGCCGGTGGTCCAGCCTGCGCGATCCGACAGCAGGAAGGCGACATGGGCTGCGACATCCTCGACCCGGCCGACCCGGCCCAAGGGGTGGAAGCCGTCAAACCCCTTCAGCGTCTCCTCGATCTTGTCGGGCGCGATAAAGGCACCATAGATCGGGGTCACCACCACGGCGGGCGACACGGCGTTTACCCGGATACCATGTTCGCCCAGCTCCATCGCCAGATGCTGGGTCAGCGAATGCAGCCCCGCCTTGGCCATCGAATAGGCGCTGGACGGCGTCGCCTTGATCGCCTGTTTCGCCCACATCGAGCCGATATTCACAATCGACCCGCCTTCGAACCGGCTCATGTTCCGCGCCACTGCCTGTGTCAGGACGAAGGTCGCACGATTCAGGTCCATATAGGTGTCGTAATCCGCCTCGCTGTGCTCGAGGAAGGGTTTCGGCGCAAAGGTCCCGGCGGCGTTGACGAGTTGGTCGATATGGCGGGTCTCGGCGGCGATCTCTGCGGCGAAGGCATCCACGGCGGCGCGGTCATAGAGATCGACCGAGCGGGTTTCGACCTGGCCTTGGGCCACCGCCTCGATCTCGGCCTTTGCGGCGGCGAGTTTTTCAGGGTTGCGGGCAACGAGGACCAGGTTGCGCCCCTCCTCGGCCAGCAGACGCGCGGTGGCCAGACCCATGCCGGTGGATCCGCCGATGATGTAGGTCACATGGTTATGCATCTTGGTGCTCCTTCGGTGCGAGGCTGGCGGCTTACCGCATCAACCTATCAGTTGGTTGGTTTTGATCATGACCGGCATATGGAATGCCAACATTCAGAAATCAACCTATCAGTAGATAGATTTTTTAGGCAGACGAAAAGTCACGCCAGATCGGCCGCCGCTTCGTCGAAATAGGCGATCTCCCCCATGGTCCTGGCGAGAATGATTGCCCCTTCCAGGCGGGCGAGGATCTGACGGGCCCGGGCGGCGGGATCGGGCCCCGCCAACCCCTCGGCCAAATGGCGCGAGGTCCTGTCGAAGAACATCCGCGTCTGCGCCAGCACCTCGTCGGGCAGACCACCGCTCTCGGCCCCCAACATGCCGCAGAGGCACATCAGCCCGTCCTCCGCCACCGAGGCGCGGAAGGCCGCGCGATAGGCCGCGATGCGCTCGGCGCCGGGGGTGGTGCCCGACAGGCCCTGAAGGAAACGCTCGGTGTAGCGCTCGGCCAGGGCACCCACCAAAGCCTGCTTGGTCGGGAAATGGTGGTGGACCGAGGCGCTTGTGATGCCCACATCCTCCGCCAGATCGCGAAAGCTGAATCCGTTGTAACCGGCGTCGCGCACCCGGCGCTCGGCGGCGTTCATCAGATCCTCGCGGGTTGTCTTGGCCATGACTGTCTCCGTTTGCGACAAGCCCCCCTATCTCGCCACCACGCCCCGACGTTTCAACCCCACTTCCCGGCTGACAGGACCTGCAGGGGCGGTTAGGGTCGTCTTGCGATGGGGTGATTTGGGGGCAGCGTCTTGGAAGCGGCGATGCAGCGCGATCCGGCTTTGATGGAACTGATTTTTGCGCTGCGCAGTGCCGGCGTGACCGACCGCCGTGTCCTGAGCGCGATGGAGGCCATCCCCCGCCAAGTCTTTGTCGAACGCGCGTTTCAGGACCGTGCGCTGGCCGACATGCCCCTGCCAATCGCCTGCGGGCAGACCATCTCGCAACCCTCGATCGTCGCGAAAATGACCGAGGCGCTGGAGATCACGCCGCGCTGCAAGGTGCTGGAGGTTGGCGCGGGCTCGGGCTACCACGCCGCGATCCTCTCGAAGCTCGCTCGCCGGGTCTATGGCGTGGAACGTCACCGGGCGCTGGCATTGGAGGCGCGCGCGCGGATCGACAGTCTGGGCCTTGGAAATGTCACCATCCGGGCCGGAGACGGCACGCGCGGCTGGCCCGAACAGGCGCCGTTTGATCGGATCCTGACCACGGCCGCCGCCGAGGATGCGCCCGGCCCCCTGCTCGATCAGCTCCGCATGGGCGGAAAAATGGTGCTTCCCGTCGGACAGACCGATGAGGTACAACAACTCATAAAAATCGAGAAAACCGAAAACGGATATCTCTATAGCGAGCTGGGCGATGTGCTATTTGTCCCTTTAATCGAGGGGATGGCAGAAGAAAGCGGGCGATGAGCCCGACCCGGCCCAGAGAAAACAGGCAAGGGCAGCGACATGTCTCAGACCACCACCACCCGGCTTCTCCTGGCCGTCATCGCCGCTGGACTTCTG
>JBCBIS010000084.1:0-17333 GCA_038524325.1 Pseudomonadota bacterium | reverse complement strand
TTCGCGCAGCCTCCCTCGGCCCCCAACCAGATCAGCTTCTCGCGGTGGAGCGTGATGTCGCTGTCGCGCCGCCCGACCGCGCAACCGGGCGAGAGCAGCGTCATATCCAGCGTGCCTTTGTCGAAACTCGCCGCCAGCGCAGTCGTCTGACCCATCACCACATTCACCGTGACGCCGCAATGCGACTGCGCGAAACCCGCCAGCACGTTGGCGAGCTGCTGATGGCCAAGATCATCCGTCGTCCCGACCGTGATCTCTCCGCTCAGCGCCGGGCCGCGGAAGGCGTCGAGTGCTGCGCGGTTCAGTTCGACCATCTTGCGGGCATAGACCAGCAGCTTGTGCCCCTCCGAGGTCGGGCTCATCCCCTGGCGGTTGCGGGTGAACAGGGCGCGGCCCAGCGTTTCCTCCAGTTTCTTGAGCTGCATCGAGAGGGCGGCAGGCGTGCGCCCCACCCGCTCGGCGGCCAGGGTCATCGACCCAGTCTCGGCAATCTCGACCATGGTGCGCAGGACATCGACGTCCAGCGTGGCGGCGGGGGCGGGAGGTGAGAAGATCTCGTTCATGAGATCAATTCAACAATTCTGAACGCCAATGTCAATCCAATTAGTTTCACTTAATCAATCGCAGTGCCTAGGTTCTTCCCAGGCCCCGATGGCGGGGCGCCCAAACCTGAAAGGAGACCGGATATGCTGACCCTCATAACCCTCCACTTCGCCGCCTGGATCAAAGCCCGCCGCGACCGTGCCGCGCTGCGTGAGCTGCTCGCCAAGGAGGATCGCGTGCTGGACGATATGGGCCTCGCACGGTTCGAGGTGGAGCAAGCCATGGGCCTGCCCTATCGCTTCAACATTGCCGAGGCTGCGCGAAACATGTCGCGGCATTCGCTCGGCCTCGACCAGCGGCTGTGATCAGGCGGCGCGAGCACTGCGCTGCGCCAACCAGATCCCCCCCAGAACCAGGGCGAGCGCCGCCGCGTGATACCAGCGGAAGGCCTCGCCCAAGACGATCACCGCCAGAATGGCCGCAAAGACCGGGACGAGATTGATATAGACCCCGGCTCGCCCCGGTCCGATCTGATCGACCCCCCGCAGAAAGAACAACTGGCTGAGGCAAGAGGGGAAGATCGCGACATAGAGGACCACCAGCCACCCTTGCAGGCTGGGCCACGAGACCCCGGTCACCACCGCCTCGCCAATCGCCAGCGGCAGCGCGGTGACCATCGCGACGACCGACATGACTGTGAAAAACGCGGTGCCCGGAATCTCGGGCCGCTGCCGCAGCATCACGGCATAGAAGGAATAGGCCGCTCCGGCGATCAGCATATAGAGATCGCCCGGGTTCAGCCCCGCCGCGATCACCGCCGCCGGGTCGCCGCCCGTCGCCACCACAGCCACGCCCACCAGGGTGATCGCCACACCCAAGGCCTGCACCGCGCCCACTGGCGTGCGATAGGCGAGAAAAGCACCGATCAGCACCATCACCGGCATCGCGCCCTGCAAGATCCCGATATTCACCGCCGTCGTGCTGAAGGCCGCGATATAGAACAGCGCGTTGAACACCGTGAACCCCGCGGTCGAGATCAGTACGAGCCAGCCGAGCCGGGGGCGCAGGACCGGCCAATGCTCCCGCACCTCGTGCCCGAACAGCAGCCACAGGGCCGCAGCCACACAGACCCAGCGCAACAGCACCAGTTGAAACGGCTGGACATGCCCGACGGCCAGCTTTCCTGCCACCGCGTTTCCGGCCCAGAACAGGGCGCAAAGCGTCAGGAGCAGCCAAGTCTGGCTGTAAAGCAATGTGAGGATGCGGGACATCGGCGCCTTTCGGGATATGCCCCCTTCCGCTAGCAGATCGGCTCCAAGGTCACAATCGCCGCAACGGTGACAAAGTTCTGTCGCGTTCCAGTGCCAAAACCGAAAGGATTGCGGAAAGCAACTTGGGAGGATCACATGAAACGCATCGCAGCCGCCATGACCGCGGCGCTTCTGGCCACAACGCCCCTGGCCGTGCAGGCCGAGGGTCTCGCCCTGGTGATCGGCAACTCGGATTACGCGGCAGCGCCCGACGCGGTGACGGCCTTTAACGACACACGGCGGGTTGCGCGTGTTCTCGAGGAAGCGGGCTACAAGGTTCTGCGCGGGTCGGATCTGGATCGCGAGGCCTTCTCGGCGCTGCTCCAGGACTTCGCGCAGCGCACTGGGAAACGGGCGCCTCTGGTGATCTATTACTCCGGCCACGCCATGCGCGCCGGTGGCCAGACCTATCTGGCGCCGACCGATCTGGATCCGAAGAACCTGGTTGATGTCACGCTGAACGCGGTGCCGCTGGACCTGGTGACCGGCTTGGCCGGAGCGGCCCCGGGCCGGGCCGTGGTGTTCCTGGATGTCGCGCAGTATCGGGGCTTTACACCGACAGATTTCGCCGAACCGGGGATGGCGGAGGTCGAGGACAGCGCCGGCATCCTCGTGGTCTCGGCGGCGGCCCCGGGCCGCGCGAAGGAGCGGAAGGGCAAGACCTATTCGGCCTTCAACAAGCTGATCGCCGATGCCCTCCTGGCGCCCGGCGCAAAGCTGGCCGAGGCGGTCGAGGCCGCGGGTGACCGGGTCTGGGTCTCCGGCACTGTCGAGGAGCGGATCGTCCTCGTCACCCCGCCGGCGCCCGAGACCGTGAGCATCTCGGCGCAGATCGAGCAGGCCTTCTGGGATGCCGCCACCGCCACCGGGCGGAAAGAGGATTACGAGGCCTATCTGACCCGCTATCCCGAGGGCACCCATGCCGCCGCGGCGCGCAAGAAGCTGGGCATGGCCGCGGCCGGCGCGCCGGACCCTGCGGCCAAGGCAGAAAAGGCGCTGCGCCTGACCCGGTCCGAGCGGCGGCAGGTGCAGGAGTCCCTCGCTCTTCTGGGCCATGATCCGAAGGGGATCGACGGCATTTTCGGGCCAGTCACCCGGGCAGCTCTCAGCGAGTGGCAGGGCGCGAACGGCCATAAGGTGACCGGCTATCTGACCGACGGGCAGTACAGCCGGATCTTGAAGCAAGGCACACGGGCCAAGCGGGATTTGGCGGTTCGGCTGGAACGTGAGGACCGGCAATACTGGCAAGAGACCGGCGGGCTGCGCACGGCCGCCGGCTATCGCGCCTATCTCGCTCGCTATCCCGATGGGGTAAATGCCGACCGGGCGATTGCACAGTTGGAACGGCTGGCGGCGAAAAGCGAACGGGCCGAGGAAAAGGCCGAGCGGCAGGCGTTCAAAGACGCGGAAAAGCTGGGCACCGCCGCCGCCTATCGCGGTTTCCTCCGTACCTATCCCGATGGCAATTATGCCGCCGCCGCCAAACGCGCGATGAAGGTGATTGCCAACAAGGACGCGTTTGCCCGCAACGCCGAGAAGGAAAAACGATTGGGTCTGGACAAGGCCTCGCGCCAATCGTTGGAGCAACGGCTGGCCTTTCTCGGCTTCCATCCCGGCCCGCAAGACGGGGCCTTCGATGGCAATACCCGCAAGGCGGTGCGCAAGTACCAGGAGGATCGCGGGCTGAATGCGACCGGTTTCTTCGATCGTGACACGGTGGCGCTGGTGGTCGAGGAAACCTCGCGCAGCACCGGTTCGGGCAATGTCCTGCAAAACCTGATCGGCGCGATCTCGCGGCGCTGAGCCGTGCGCTGACGCAACCTGGGCCGGGCGTTGGCATCGCCCGGCCCTTTCCGTTTCAGGTGCTTCGATACCCGATTTCGAAAACTCCGAACGGATCAAGGCGGCTCGACAGCCGCCCGGCCCCCTCCTATAGACGGTGAAAATCCAAGGAGAGGAGCCGCACGCCGATGGAGAAACCGCATCTTCTGGTCCATGACAGCGCCGACAATGTAGGCGTGGTGGTCGTGGAGGGGCTGAGCGCGGGCACCGAGATGCTCTGCGTCGTCACCCACGACAATTCCGATTTCCGCCTGACTGCCAATGCCGACATCCCGATCGGGCACAAGGTGGCGCTGAAAGATCTGGCCGAGGGCGACACCGTCATCAAATACGGCGAGGATATCGGCAAGATGATCGGGGCTGCCGGCACCGGCGACCACGTCCATGTCCACAACCTCAAAACCAAACGGTGGTGATGCGATGCCTCTCGATTTCTCGAACCTGCGGGTCAATGCCTATCGTCGCGAGAACGGCCGGGTGGGTGTGCGCAACCATGTCGCCATTCTGCCGGTAGACGACATCTCGAACGCGGCCTGCGAGGCGGTGGCGAACAACATCAAGGGCACGATCGCGCTCCCGCACTCGTACGGAAGGCTGCAATTCGGCGCGGACCTGGACCTGCATTTCCGCACGATGATCGGCACCGGCGCGAACCCGAATGTTGCCGCAGTGGTGGTGATCGGGATCGAGCCCGGCTGGACCAAGATCATCGCCGATGGCATCCGCGAGACCGGCAAGCCGGTGGCGGAATTCTCGATCGAGCAGAATGGCGACATCGCGACGATTGCCTCGGCGAGTTGGAAGGCGAAGGAGTTCGTCCACTGGGCCAGCGAGCTTCAGCGGGAGGATTGCCCGCTAAGCGATCTCTGGGTCTCGACCAAATGCGGCGAGTCGGACACGACGACCGGGCTGTCGAGCTGCCCGACCGTTGGGAACATGTATGACAAGCTCGTCCCGCAGGGGCTTTACGGTTGTTTCGGCGAGACCTCCGAGATCACTGGGGCGGAGCATATCTGCAAGGCCCGCGCCGCGACCCCGGAGGCGGGCGAAAAGTTCATGCAGATCTTCCAAGCCTATCAGGACGATGTGATCGAAGCGCATAAGACCTCGGACCTCTCAGACAGCCAGCCGACCAAGGGGAATATCCTGGGCGGGCTCTCGACCATCGAGGAGAAGGCGCTGGGCAATCTGGAGAAGATCGGGCGAACCAGCACCTATATCGACGCGCTGGGTCCGGCGGAGGAGCCGGAGAAAGGGCCGGGACTCTACTTCATGGATACGAGTTCGGCGGCGGCGGAATGCGTGACGCTGATGGCCGCGGCGGGCTATGTGGTCCATACTTTCCCGACCGGGCAGGGCAACGTGATCGGCAACCCGATCGTGCCGGTGATCAAGATCTCGGGCAATCCGCGGACCTTGCGCACCATGTCGGAGCATATCGATGTGGATGTGACCGGGGTGCTGACCCGGGAAATGACGATCTCGGAAGCGGGCGATGCCCTGATCGAGATGATCCGGCGCACGGCGAATGGACGGGCGACGGCCGCGGAGGCTTTGGGGCACCGCGAATTCGTTATGACCAAGCTCTACCGGTCGGCCTGAGCCAAACGGCGTGCCCTGACGGGCACATGTCTTTGCTTGGGGAGCCTGCGGGCAGGCTCCCGCAGGGCCGCCCCCGACCCTCCGCCCACCCACCCCCGGGTCGGGGGCGGCCCTGGATGTGCTGCCGCGGTTTGGGCGCGGGGATCGCTCTTTGGTCTGGCCGCCATTGCATGGGAAGATCGGGTTCGCTCTCTTGCGGTGCGATGCGAATTTGGAGACCATCGCACCCGTGCAGCATGGGTGAAGTGGGATTGGCATGAACGAGCGGTTAAGTGTGGAGGCGGCGCGGGGCCTGGTCTCGGAATGCTTGATGCGCTGCAATACCGGGCGGATCCAGGCCGAGGCCGTGGCGCGCGCGCTGGTCGAGGCCGACTTGGTCGGACAGGCCGGCCATGGGCTGCGCCGGGTGCCCTCGTATGCCGCGCAGGCGGCATCGGGAAAAGTGGATGGGCATGCGGTGCCGGAGGTCAAGCGTGTCCGGGGCGCGACCCTGTCGATCCATGCCCATTACGGCTTTGCCTATCCGGCCATCGATGCGGCGGTCGAGCGGTTGCCCGAGATCGCGCTGGCCAATGGAGTTGGCGTGGCCGGCATCAGGGCCTCGCATCATGCTGGGGTGACTGGCTTGCCGGTGGAGCGGCTGGCCCGCGAAGGCTTCGTCGCGCTGATGTTCGCCAACACCCCGGCGGCGATTGCGCCTTGGAATGGCGGGCGTGCGCTTTATGGGACCAACCCGGTGGCATTTGCGGCACCGGTGCCCTGGGCCGAACCGCTGGTGATCGATCTGTCGCTTTCGAAAGTGGCGCGCGGCAATCTGCTGGCGGCGCAGCAGAAGGGCGAGCCGATCCCCGAAGGCTGGGCGCTGGACGCCCAGGGCGCGCCGACCACTGATCCAACGGAGGGGTTGAAAGGCACGATGCTGCCATTGGGCGATGCCAAAGGCGCGGTGCTGGCCCTGATGGTGGAGCTTATCGCCGCCGCTCTCACCGGCTCGAATTTCGGGTTCGAGGCGACCAGCTTTTTCGAAGCGGACGGGGCGGCGCCGGGCACGGGGCAGGTCTTGATGGCAATCGATCCGGGCGGGCTGGGGGCGCAGGGGCTGGCGCGGATTGGCGTTCTGGCGGCGGCGATCGAGGGGCAGGCCGATGCGCGGCTGCCCGGCCGCCGGCGTCAGCAGATGCGCGCCCGGCTGTCAGCCGAGGGCATTCCGATCGACGCGGCCCTGCTGCGCGAGATAGAGGGCCTCTCGGCCTGAACCGGCGACGGAAGACGGCACGAGGCGCGTGGAATCGGCGATCCCCCGGGATCTGACAGCACAACGTGTACCCTCTGGAGGCTGCCGAGCGAGATAACCAGACCCGCATCTGGATCACAGGTCCCCCACTTCCCTCCCGATGCGGCGGGCCGGGAGGCCGGCTTTTCCCCCACAGCCGGTGCCCGGTACCTGGACGGGGCTGCTCTGGCAGTCCCGTCTTTTTCTTTTTAGCGGGAGGACTTATTTCTAGGATATGCGCTCGCCACTCCTCGCCGTTGCGGTCTTGATTGCCTTCGGAGCCTCTGCGTCATCGGCTGGGGATCGTGGGCTTGCGCTCGACCGGTTGGAGCAGGAAGCGGCACGGTCCGGCAAGGATACAGCCAGCCTGAACCGGGTGGAGCGCCGCCTGCGCCTGTTGCGGGCAAAAGAGGCGCCGTTTTTGGGCGAGGCGGGGGGCCGATCGGCGCTTGTGCTCGACCGGTTGGAGAGACAGTTGCGGCAGCGTAGGCGGACCTCTGGCGCGGCGGCTCCGTTCAACCGACCACCCCGCCGGACGCGGATCATCGATAAATCCCTGCCCGAAGTCAGCCTTGGCCTCGAGGCTTTGGAGGCACTGCCAGACGATCGCGAGTAGGCGGGTAACGGGCTGAGATCACCTGGGGGGGTGGGGCAGCGTTGCGTTCAGGTCGGCCACCGGGCGCTCGACGACCATGAGCGTCAGATCGTCCGATTGTTCGGCCTCGCCGACAAAGGCAGCCACATCGGCGCGGATCAGGGCGATGATCTCTGCCGGTCCAGCACTGGGCGGCAGTTTTGTCAGGAGATCGATCAGCCGCTCGAGGCCATAGGCGTCGCGCTTGGCGTCCAGTGCTTCGGTCACGCCATCCGAGAACAGGACGAGGCGGTCTCCCTGCGCCAGTTCGGTCTCGCCAAAGGGATAAGGCATATCGGCCATCAGCCCGGCGGGCGGCCCGGTATGTTCGTCCAATTGATGCGGCGCCTGGCCCACGCGCAGCAAGATCGGCTGGTCATGTCCGGCACTGGAATAGCTCACGCGGCCCGTCTCCACATCCAGGATTCCAGCAATGCCGGTGACGAACATCATCTCGGAATTGTCGAGCGCGATCTCGGTGTTCGCGGTGGTCTGGATCTCGCCGATCCCCTGCTCCATCCGCTGTGCGACCAGCTTCCACAGGCGCTTCGAGATCCCCATGAACTGGCAGGCCGCGATGCCTTTGCCTGAAACATCGCCGACCAGGAAGAACAAACGGCCTTGGTCGAGCAGGAAATGGTCATAGAGATCGCCGCCGACATCGAAGGAGGGCGTGAGATGCGCGGCCAGACGCACCTTGCCGGGCAGTTCGAAATCCGGCGCGGGCAGGACCGAGCGTTGCATTGCGGCGGCGGCCTCGAGCAGCAACTCGCGCGCGCGCATTTCGGCCTCGCGCTCGGCACGCTCGATCAACCGCTCGCGGTCCCGCTCGATCAGGGAGGAGCCGAGCAGCCCCGCCCCGGTAACAGCCGTGCCCAACAGCGGGGCCGAGGCGTCGAACAGCCAGCCAAAGCGAAACGCGGTATAGGAGACTGCGACCAACAGAACCGACATGCCCAGGCCGAGTCCGATCGCGGTGACCGGCGGGGCCCGCGGGACGACCTGGATCAGCAGGATCCCCATCAGACCCAGCAGCGCGGTCTCCAGCACGAACAGCTCGTAGGGCCGGCGCAGGTAATCACCTTCGGTGACCTGCTCGATCATCTGCAAATGGGCTTCGATGCCCCAGACCTCCTGGGCGAGCGGCGTTGTCTGGCTGTCGACCGTGCCGAAGCCCGTGACCGCGAGCAGGGCGATCTTTCCCGCAAGCGTCTCTGCCCCAACCTCGCCATTCATCACTTTCGCGGCGGGCAGATAGCGGGGATCGTTCGGCTCGACCCGCCCGAAATGCAGCCAAAATCCGCCATCCCGCTCGACCGGAAATTGCAGGGATTCGAGATCGATCTCCATCCCGATGGCGCTTGGCCGGACGGTGCTGAGGAAACCCTGCCCGGCGACGCGCAAGGTCTCGGCCCCCAGAATCAGGGTCGGCTGACCGGCAATCGTTTGCAGGGCCGGGACCCGGCGCACCACCCCGTCCGGCAGCCCGTCAAAAGCGATGGCTGCCTGGCTCGAGGCCGCCTGCTGCAGACGTGGTGTGGCACGCAGCCCATCGGCGAACTCCACCAGGGGCGGCAGCTGCTCGAACCCCTCCAGAACAACCGCTGGGTTCAGACCGATATTGTTGCGCGAGGCTGGAAAATCAGCGCCGATCCCGGCGATGGGCAAGACCACCTCGGCCCGGCGCATCGCCTCGGCCAGAACGATATCGGTGTCGCCAAAGGCCTGCAGCCGCTCGGCAACCACCGCATCGGCGGCTTCGAACCAGCGCGACAGCGCCTGGGGAGAGAGCCGGTCAGGCTCGGCAAACAGGATATCGACGCCGATCGCCCGAACGCCCGCCTCCTGCAGCCGTTGCACGAGAAAGGCGATATGGTCGCGTGGCCAGGGCCACTGCCCGAAGGCGCGGATCGAGCTTTCGTCGATTGCGATGATATAGGCGGGCGGGTCGGTCGGCCGCTCTCGCGGTGCTGCCGTTTGCAACGTGTCGAACCAGAGCCGGCGCCAGGGCGGGCCAAGCCCGTCGCCCAAAATCGAGTGCCAGACCAGCACCAGCAGCAACAGGATCAGCCCGATCCATCGCGACAGCCGCAGGTCCGAGCGCGGCGCGTCCCCTGCCGACCCTGTGGCGGCCCCGTCAGACAGTGATTTCGAGCCCGTCATAGGCGCCGGTGATCTGCACCTGTTTACGGTTTTCGCGCATCACCCGTTCGATCTGCCGCGCCTCGGCGACGATCTCGTCCAGCTTCTCGTCCGAGTTCAGCGGCTCGTGATGGAAGAAGGTCAGGTGGTCGACCTCGCCCAGAAGCGCCAACTCGACCCCGACGAAATTCGAGGAATGGCCCCAATCCTCCTTCACCGAAACCGTCTCGGCCAGCGAGTATTGGGCATCGAAGATCAATAGATTGGTCCCCCGGATAAAGTCGATATAGGGGTAGTTGTCGCCAATCAGATGCGGCTTGTGCTCGCCATCCGAGGCATAGGTGACATCCGCCCCGTCCCGCCGGATCCGATAAGCATATGCATCGCCGGCGTGGTGCAGGAGATAGGGCGTCACCTCGAACCCGTCGATCTCGAAAGGCTCATTGGGCGGGATCTTGTGGAAATGCACCTCCGAGCCCAAGACCTCGAAGGGCACCGGGAAAGACGGCGCACCGTGCTGGCGCTCGAAAGCCGCGCGCATCCCGTCATGGCAGCCATAGATGTTCAAGACATTGCCCGGGATGTAGGCGGGCACGAAAAACGGGAAGCCCATGATGTGGTCCCAATGCAGATGGGACATCAGCACATTGAAGGGTTTGGTCGAGACCGGCCCCCGGTCGGCCATGACATGCCCGGCAAACTCGCGCGCGCCTGATCCGAAATCGATCAACAGTTCCGCACCGTCCTCGGCCGTGATTTGCACGCAGGCCGTGTTGCCGCCATAGATCGTGGGCAGGGCGCCGCGGCATCCTTCGCCGATGAACCGGTCGATCGCATCGTCGTCAACGATATCTTCGGGTTTGGCTTCCTGCAGGATCGAGCGGATCCGGGATTGCTGAGTTAGAGGCAATGCCGGTGTGGGGATGGACCCGCGGGTTCCCCAGAACTTCACTTTCATCGCCATTGGCGCCCTCAACCCCTGCAACGCATAAATTATGACGTGAAATTCACTGGGTGACCAGAGCCGCAGCCTCCTCGACCGATTGGCCAATCGGGAACAAGGTGTCAAAGCGTGAGATGCGGAACACTTCGGCCACGGTTTTCTTCAGACCCGAGATCGCCAGCTTTCCGCCCGCATCGGCCACCGCCTTGTTCGCGATGACAATTCCACGCAGGCCCGCGCTGGTGATGAACTCCAACTGCGACAGGTCGATCACCATCCCTGGCCCGGGTTTCGACGCCTCGGTCCCCGCCTGCAGTTCGGAGAGAAAGCTGGCCGAGTTGGTATGGTCGACCCGGCCAGACACGCTGAGCACGAGGCATCCGCCGCTGTCCGTCTGGACGACGCTGAGGGGAGATTGTTCGCTTGCTGCCGGCATCTTGTTTTGAACTCGTCCGCTTCCCTATACCTTCACGCTAGCAGAGGGATTCGACGAAATACAGGGGGGAGTTTTCTTGGGCTGTGCAGACCAGCGGGGTTGGGGACGATGACGCGCATCGCCGTGAAGGTCTGCTGCATGGCCAATACCGGCGAGACGGAGATGGCGGCCGAGGCCGGTGCCGACTATATCGGCTTGGTCGGTCCGATGCCCTCCGGCCCGGGTGTTCTGACCCTGGAGGCCGCTGCCGAGATTGCGGCGAATGTCGGGTCGGGCCCCAAGCCAGTGCTGCTGAGTTCGGCCCGATCAGCGGAGGAGTTGGTCGCCGAGGTGCAGGCGGTAGGGGCCTGCACAGTTCAAATCGTTCGCCATGTCCCGCCCGAGGCGCATCGCTGTCTGGCCCAGACCGCACCGGACCTCACACGCTGGCAGGTCATCCATGTCGAGGGCAGCTCCGCCTTGGAGCAGATCGCAATCTACCACGATCTGGTCGATGCCTTCCTGCTCGACTCCGGGCGGCCCACCATGGGCGAGCTTGGCGGCACTGGCAGGGCCCATGACTGGCAGATCAGCCGTGCGATTGTGGCGGCGACAGAGCGACCGGTCTTCCTGGCTGGCGGGCTGACGCCCGAGAATGTCGGCGACGCAATCGCCCGGGTCCGCCCTCATGGGGTCGATGTCTGCAGCGGCGTGCGGACGGGGGACCGGCTCGACTCCGGTCTCTTGTCGGAGTTCATGGCCGCCGTGGCCGAAGCCGGCGCAAGCTTGGAGGCGGCGCAGTCATGACGGTGCATGTCTTCGGCTCGATCAATATCGACCATGTCTACCGCCTGCCGCGCTTCCCCGGGCGGGGCGAGACGCTGGCCGATACCGGCTATGCCAGCGGTCTGGGCGGCAAGGGCGCCAATCAGGCGCTCGCGGCGCGGGCGGCCGGGGCCGAGGTGCGCATGATCGGCGCGGTCGGTACGGACGGGGCCTGGGCCGAGGCGCATCTGGCCGAGGCGGGCATCGAAACCTCGGCCATTCTCCGCCCGGACGCGGCCACCGGCCATGCAGTGATCTATGTCACCCCCGAAGCCGAGAACCAGATCGTGATCCATGGCGGCGCGAACCTGGCGCTGACCGAAGCGCAGATCGGTGCGGCACTGGAGGCGGCGCGTCCCGGCGACTGGTGGCTCTGTCAGAACGAAACCAATCTGGTGGCCAAGGCAGCGGCCCGCGCCCGCGCCGCCGGGCTGAAGATCGCCTATGCCGCCGCTCCGTTCGAGGCGGAGACAGCGGCCCGCATGATGCCTCTGGTCGATCTGCTGGCGGTGAATGCGGCCGAAGCGACCCAGCTTGCCGTGGCCACGGGCCAGTCCGAAGGGGATTTGGACGTCCCGGCGCTGCTGGTCACCCGGGGGGCGGAGGGGGCGGTCCTCTACCAGGACGGCACCCGCCTCGAGGCACCGGCACATCGGGTCGAGGCGGTGGATACCACCGGCGCTGGCGACACGTTCCTCGGCACCTTCGTGGCGGGGTTGGATCTTGGCCGAGAGGACGCGGAAGCGCTCACATGGGCGGCGGCTGCCGCCGCGTTGCAGGTGACCCGGCCCGGAGCGGGCAATGCGATCCCGTCCCGCGCGGAGGTTGCCAGTTTCCTCGAGGCGCAGCCGTGAGGCCCGCACGTGAGGCCCGCTTCGGCACCGGCTGGCAGGGAAAGGGCCGCGCATGACATTGAAAATGGTGATCGACACTGACCCTGGCATCGATGATGCGATGGCCATTCTCTATGCCCTTTCTGACCCTGGGATCGATCTGCTCGGCCTCACGACCGTCTTCGGCAATGTGCCAGTGTCCCAGGCGACCCGGAATGCGCTGGGCGTTCTCGCCCATGTCGGCGCAGAGGTCGCGGTGGCGGAGGGGGCGGCCCGCCCCTCGGTCCAGCCGCCGCAACCGCATCCCGATTTCGTCCATGGCGCGGACGGGTTGGGCGGTGCGGTGCCGCAAGGCACGCCTGCCGCCCCAGACCCGCGCGACGCGGCCAGCTTTCTGATCGACACGGTCAAGGCCGATCCGGGCGAGGTCACGCTGGTCCCTGTCGGCCCGCTGACCAACCTGGCCGAGGCGCTTGAGAGGGCGCCGGAGATCGCCGATCTGGCGCGCGAGGTGATCATCATGGGCGGCGCGGTGCAGGGCAAAGGCAATATCAGCCCCCATGCCGAGGCAAATATATGGCAGGACCCGCATGCCGCCGAACAGGTCCTCTCCGCCACCTGGCCCGTTCGGATGATCGGCCTCGATGTCACCGAGCAGGTGCGCTGCGTGCCGGAGGATTTCGAGACCCTGGCCGCCGCGCGACCCGGTGCCGGAGGGTTCCTGGCCCGGGCCCTGCCCTTCTATATGCGCTTTCATGCCCAGAACGAGGGGTTCCACGGCTGCTATATGCATGATCCGACGGCGGTCATCTCGGCGGTCTGTCCGGAGCATTTCGGCTTCGAGCCCCATCCTCTGTTGGCGGTCTGCGAAGGCGAGGAGATCGGTGCCACCCGCCCCGCCACCGATGGCCGGGCCGCTGTTGAAGCCGCCCTGACCGTCGATGCCGAGGCCGTGCGCCGCCGCTTCCTTGACGTCATCGCAACGGGTCCCTTGCCCTGACGCGGGCAAGGGGTAAGGTGAATCGCAGGTTAACCTTCCACGGGCACGCGATGTTTGCGATCGAGACCGTCTCCTATACCGACCCCGCGGCGCCCGCCGCCTTTGCGCGCTCGCTGCGCGAGACCGGGTTTGCCGTGCTGACCGACCACCCGGTGACGCCTGAGCGGATCGAGGAGGCCTATGCCGCCTGGGGCGGGTTTTTCAGTTCTGACGAAAAGCACGGCTATACGGTGAACCCTGAGACACAGGACGGCTATTTCCCGTTCAAGTCCGAGAATGCCAAGGACAGCGCAGTCAAGGATCTCAAAGAGTTCTATCACGTCTATCCGAACGGCCGGGTCCCCGCCTCGGTCGAGGCGCTGACCCGCCGGCTCTATGACGACCTGCGCCGGATCGGAGTGACCCTGCTCGGCTGGGTGCAGGAGCAGTCGCCGGCGGAGGTGGCGGCGCGCTTCTCGGAAACCCTGCCGCAGATGATGGCGGGCAGCGAGCAGAACCTGCTGCGCATCCTCCACTATCCGCCCTTGAGGGAAGCGCCCGAGCCCGGTGCCGTGCGGGCCGCGGCCCATGGGGATATCAACCTGATTACCGTGTTGCTTGCGGGCTCGGCCCCCGGGTTGGAGGCGCAGGACACGGCCGGGAACTGGCACGCGGTGCCCTGCGACCCCGGCATGATCGCGATCAATTGCGGGGATATGCTCGAGATGGCCTCGGGCGGCTATTACCCCTCGACCATCCACCGCGTGGTGAACCCGGAGCGGGCCGAGAACGGCGCCCGGTTCTCGATGCCCATGTTCCTGCATCCCCGCCCGGATGTGGTGCTGAAACCCGGCACCACGGCGGGCGCGTTCCTCGACGAAAGGCTGCGCGAGATCGGCCTGAAATCCTAATCGACAGGAGAGACCCATGAAACTCACCACCCTCCT
This sequence comes from Pseudomonadota bacterium, assembly GCA_038524325.1. Taxonomy (GTDB): domain Bacteria; phylum Pseudomonadota; class Alphaproteobacteria; order Rhodobacterales; family Rhodobacteraceae; genus Thermohalobaculum. Next base: position 3,045 of record JBCBIS010000084.1, on the reverse strand, counting down.
CGCCGCCGCCTCTGTTGCGATGGCCAGCCTCGCCCAAGCCGCCGAGTTCAAACCCGCCGTGGTGTTCGACATGGGCGGCAAGTTCGACAAGAGCTTCAACGAAGGCGTCTGGAACGGCGTCAAACGCTTTACCGAAGAAACCGGCGTCGAGGTGATGGAGTTCGAAGTCACCAACGAGGCACAGCGCGAGCAGGCCATGCGCCGGATGGTCCAGCGTGGCGCCACCGTCGTGCTGGGTGTGGGTTTTGCCCAGGCGGATGCCATCGACAAAGTCGCGGGCGACAACCCGGATGTGCAGTTCTCGATCATCGATGTGAGCTGGCTCGACAAGCCAAACCTGCGCCAATACGCGTTCAAGGAGCATGAGGGCTCCTATCTCGTGGGCGTTGCGGCGGCCAAGAAGTCGGAGAGCGGCAAGGTCGGGTTCATCGGCGGGATGGATATCTCGCTGATCCGCAAATTCGCCTGCGGCTATGTCCAGGGGGCGAAGGCTGCGGGCGCCTCCGATGTGATCCAGAACATGACGGGGACGACGCCAAGCGCTTGGAACGACCCCAACAAGGGGGCCGAACTGGCCCAGGCGCAGATGGATCGCGGGGCGGATGTGATCTATCACGCCGCGGGCGGCACCGGTCTTGGTGTGATCCGGGCGGCGGCGGATGCCGGCAAGCTGGCCATCGGCGTCGACTCGAACCAGAACGGTATCGCGCCCGGCTCGGTCCTGACCTCGATGATCAAGCGGGTGGATGTGGCCGCCTATGCCACGTTCAAAGACGCGATGGATGGCAGCTTCACCCCCGGCGTGCAGATCCTGGGCCTGGCCGAGAACGGCGTCGACTGGGCGGTGGACGAAAACAACCAACCGCTGCTGACCGACGAGATCACAGCGGCTGTCGAACAGGCCAAGGCAGACATCCTCTCGGGCGCCGTGACGGTGCATAACTACGAGGACGACAATTCCTGCCCCCTCTGAGCGCGGCTTCCAGGTTCGCGCTCTGGGCGAGATTGCGATCCGTTGCGCCGATATGGACGCGATGGAGCGCTTCTATGCCGAGGTGATCGGGCTGGAGAAACTGGCGGAGCGGGCGGGGGGCATCACCTTTTTCCGCATCGCCGAGGGCTATGCGGGCCATACTGCGGTTCTGGCGCTGTTCGGACCGGGCGCCGGGCGGCCTGACCTTCACACGGTCACCGAGGCGGCGCAGGCGACCGGTGCGGGCTCCTCCCTCCACCATCTCGCGCTGTCGCTGGGGTGGGAGGAGCAGGCGGCGGCGATGGCCTGGTATGACCGGCTCGGCCAGCCCTATCGGGTCGAGCATTTCGACTGGGTCGGCTGGCGCGGCGTGTTCACCGAAGACCCGGAGGGCAACACGGTGGAACTGGTCGCCGCCCGGCCGGAGGGCGCCCGATGACCCTGGCGATCCACATGTCCGGCATCACCAAACGCTTCGGCGCTGTGGTGGCCAATGACGCGGTGGATCTCAGCGTCGAGACTGGCGCCATCCACGGTGTGATCGGCGAGAACGGCGCGGGCAAATCCACCCTGATGTCCATCCTCTACGGGTTCTACACCGCCGACGAGGGATCGATCGCGGTGGCCGGGCAGCCAGCCACTATCGGCTCATCGGCCGATGCGATCGCGCATGGCATCGGCATGGTGCATCAGCATTTCATGCTGGTCCCGAATTTCTCGGTGCTGGAGAACGTGATGCTGGGGGCCGAGGGCGGCGCTCTCCTGGCCGGCGGCAAGGCCGAGAACCGGCGCGAACTGGCCCGGCTGGCCCGCGATTACGGGTTGGAAGTGGACCCGGACGCGCTGATCGGTGATCTGCCTGTCGGCGTGCAGCAGCGGGTCGAGATCATCAAGGCGCTGCGCCGCGGCGCCCGGGTCCTGATCCTCGACGAACCCTCCGCCGTGCTGACGCCGGAGGAGACCGAGGGCCTGTTCCGCATCCTCCGCGAACTGGCGGCGGAGGGGGTGACAGTGCTCCTCATCACCCACAAATTGCAGGAGATCATGGCGGTGACCTCCCATGTCTCGGTGATGCGCCGGGGCCGGATGGTGGCGCATCGCGCGACGGGCGAAACCTCGCGCGAGGAACTGGCCGAGCTGATGGTCGGCCGCAAGGTGGCGCTCGGCACGGCGCCCCGCCACGTGGCGCGGGGGCCCTTGGCCTTGCGGGCCCAGGGCCTGACCTGGCGCGATGCCCAGGGGGTCGTCCGTCTCAGCGATGTGTCGCTCGAGCTCTATGCCGGCGAGGTCCTGGGTCTCGCCGGGGTCTCCGGAAACGGGCAGTCGGAACTGCTCGAGCTTCTCTCCGGCATCGCCCCGGTGCAGGGCGGCGAGATCGCGCTCGGCGACCGGCATGTCACCCGCGTAAACCCCGCCGGCCCGGCCGAGATGCGCCGCCTCGGCCTGGCCCATGTGCCCGAGGACCGGCATCGCCGCGGCCTGGTGCTGCCTTTCGCGGCTCAGGAAAACGCGGTGCTCGGCTATCAGGACTGGGCGGTCAGCGGCGATGGCCCCTGGCTGAGACCCTCCCACCTTGCGCGGCATTGCGCTGGCTTGATGGAGGGCTTCGATGTCCGCCCCCCGGATCCCGCGCTCAGGGCTGCGGGGTTCTCGGGCGGGAACCAGCAGAAACAGGTGCTGGCGCGGGAATTCGAGGCCGCGCCGTGCGTGCTGCTGGTCGGCCAACCCACCCGCGGCGTGGATATCGGCGCGATCGAGTTCCTCCACGCCCGGATCGAGGAGCTCAAGGCCGCAGGCTGTGCCATCCTGCTCGTCTCGGTGGAGCTTGAGGAGATCTTCGTCCTCTCCGACCGGATCGCCGTGATGAATGCGGGCCAGATCGTGGGCGTGGTTCCTCGGTCCGATGCGGATGAGGCGCGGATTGGTCTGATGATGGCGGGGGTCGCGGCATGAGGGCCTTGCCTGATCCCACCGCTGCCAAGGGGGTGGGGACCGAATGCGCCTCTGGGGCGACTGCGCGCTCTGAGGTGGCGGCAGGCCAGGGAGCATCGAGGCTCTGGGCAGGTCGGGGT
>JBCBIS010000083.1:0-17393 GCA_038524325.1 Pseudomonadota bacterium | reverse complement strand
GAACGGCTGGAAGCGCTCGCTCAGCGGCTTGTCGCCGGAACGCAGTGCCTCGATCCCGCCTGGACGGCCAGCGCCCCTGTGCTCGACTGGATCGAGGCGGAGATGCGCCCCGCCCTCCGCGCCTCGGGCCCGGCCGAGATAGCAGGGTTGCTCGCCGGGCTAGGCGGGCGCTTCCTGCCGCCAGGGCCTTCGGGGGCGCCGACTCGCGGCCGGCCCGATGTCCTCCCCACGGGACGCAATTTCTACTCGGTCGACAGCCGTGCCGTGCCCACCCCTGCCGCCTGGACCCTGGGCTGGAACTCCGCCTCCCTGCTGATCGAACGCTTTTTGCAGGACCATGGCGACTGGCCGCGGACGATGGTGCTCACCGCCTGGGGCACCTCGAACATGCGCACGGGCGGCGACGATATCGCCCAGGCGCTGGCGCTGATGGGGGTGCGCCCGCAATGGGACCAGGCCAGCCGCCGGGTGACCGGGTTCGAGATCCTGCCGCTCGACCATCTCGCCCGCCCCCGGGTCGATGTCACCCTGCGGGTCTCGGGCTTTTTCCGCGATGCCTTCCCGGCCCAGATCGCCCTGGTCGACAGCGCCGCGCGCGCGGTCATGGCCCTCGATGAGCCGGCAAATCAAAACCCCGCCGCCGCCCGTTTCCGGGCCGAGGGGGGCGATGCCCGCGCCGGCTATCGCATCTTCGGCTCGAAACCCGGCGCCTATGGCGCGGGCCTGCAGGCGATGATCGACGAGCGGTTGTGGGAGGATCAGGGCGATCTGGCCCAGGCCTATCTCGCCTGGGGCGGCTATGCCTACGGCGCCGGGGCCGAGGGGGTCGCCGACCGCCCGCTGTTCGAAACGCGGCTCGGCCAGGCCCAGGCCGTGGTCCAGAACCAGGACAATCGCGAGCATGATCTGCTCGACAGCGACGATTACTACCAGTTCGAGGGCGGCGCCGCGGCGGCGGTCAAACACCTCTCCGGCACGGCACCCGTGGTCTATCACAACGACCATTCCCGGCCCGAGCGTCCGGTGATCCGCACGCTGGAGGACGAGGTCGGCCGGGTGGTCCGGTCGCGCGTGGTGAACCCGAAATGGCTGGCGGGCGTCATGCGCCACGGCTACAAGGGCGCGTTCGAGATCGCCGCCACCATCGATTACATGTTCGCCTTCGCCGCCACCACCGGAGCTGTCAAAAGCCGCCATTTCGATCTGGTCCACGAAGCGGTGCTGGAGGATGACCGGGTGCGCGCCTTCATTTCCGAGGCCAATCCGGCGGCGCTGCGCGAGATTGCCGAGCGGTTGGAGGAGGCAATCGACAAGGACCTCTGGCAGCCGCGCTCGAACTCTGCCCGCAGCCTGATCGAGAGCCTCCGAACATGAGTGTCACCATCCGCCCCGCCACTGCCGAAACCGATTGGCGCAAGGTGCATTTCCTGCTCCAAAGCGCGTTTTCCTACATGACGGGACGGATCGACCCGCCCTCCTCGCTCGACAGCATGCAGCCCGAAGATCTGGAAGCGCTGGCGGCCGAGGGGCTCGCGCTGATCGGCACGGACGAGGACGGTGACGTGGTCGCCTGCGCCTTTCTCGGCCCGCATCCCGAGGGGATGGCGGTCAGCAAACTCGCCGTCGCGCCCGGCCTGCGCCGCCAGGGGCTGGCGCGCAAGATGATCAAGGGCGCTGGCGAGGCGGCCCGGCGCCTGGGCCTCAAGGCGCTGATCGTGCAAACAAGGATCGAGCTGACCGAGAACCACGCCGCCTTCGCCGCCATGGGCTTCGAGAAGGTGGGCGAGACCAGCCATCCAGGCTATCACCGCGCAACCTCGATCACCATGCGCAAACCGCTGATCACGGGGCCCGCGCCGACCCATCGCGGCGGCACCGTGTGACCCGCGTGCTGTTCATCTGCGGCAAGGCCCGCGCGCGCAGCCCGACCGCGGCGCAGATCTTTGCCGATCTGCCGGGGGTCAGCACCGATTTCGGCGGGATCTCGACCGATGCCGATGATGCGCTCAGCGCCGATCAGATCGAATGGGCGGACCTGATCCTGGTGATGGAGCCCCGCCACCGCCAGCGCCTCGCCGACCGGTTCGGGCGGCTGTTGGACGGGCGGCGGGTGGTTAACCTGGGCATCCGCGACCGGTTCAGCTTCATGGCGCCGGATCTGATCGCCGAGTTGCAGGAGAAAGCCGGCCCCTATCTGCGGGCGCGCCGATGACCTCGACGCCGCGGGCACGGGATGCAGAGGGGCGGGCATGACCCGGCTGGCCACCGCCGCCGCCTGCTATGCCGAGGCGCGCCGCCTGCTGACCGGGGCCGACGCCGCCCAGGTGGCGGAGGGATTGCCGGAGGCGCTCTGTGGCGCCGATCAGCCGGGGCGCAGGGTCCCGGTTGCCCGCTTTCTGCCCGACCTACCCGCGCTGGCGGCGGCCCGCACGCGGCCCCTGGTCGAGGCCTTCTGCGCCGCCCCCGATCTGACCTGGAACCAATCCTATACCGCCGAGGATTTCGGTGCGGCGTTCCTCGACAATTATGGCTGGGTGGAGTTTCTGGGCCCCTATGGCCCCGCGCCCTCAGACACCCATCGCCTCGCCATCGTGCTGTTCGGCCCCGGCACCCATTACCCCGCCCATGCCCATGGGCCGGAGGAGGTCTATATCCCCCTCGCCGGCGCCATCGACTGGCATCTGGGCGACACGACCCGCCGGATGGGGCCGGGGGAGCTGCTCCACCACGCCCCCTGGCAGCCCCATGGGTTCACCACCGGCGCCACCCCGGCGGCCCTGCTCGCGCTTTGGCGCGGCGGGGATCTCGCCGCCAAATCCACCATCCTCGAGGAGGCCCAGCCATGACCGAAGACCTGGAAAAACACGCCCAGAAGATGGCCAAGAAAAAGGCCGCGCGCGAGAAGATCATGGCCGGGAAAACCGATCAGAAGGGCCTGATCATCGTCCATTCCGGCAAGGGCAAGGGGAAATCCACCGCCGCCTTCGGCATGATCTTCCGCCACATCGCCCACGGCATGCCCTGCGCGGTGGTGCAATATATCAAAGGCGGGATGTCGACCGGCGAGCGGGACCTGATCACCGAACGGTTCTCGGACCTCTGCGCCTTCCACACCATGGGCGAGGGCTTTACCTGGGAAACCCAGGACAAGGCCCGCGACATGGAGATGGCGGCGGCGGCTTGGGAGAAATCGAAAGAGCTGATCCGCAGCGGCCTCTCGATGGTCCTGCTGGACGAAATCAACATCGCCCTGCGCTATGACTACATCCCCATAGAGGAGGTCGTCGCGTTCCTAACCACCGAGAAACCCGAGATGACCCACGTGGTGATGACCGGCCGCAACGCGAAGGACGAACTGATCGACATCGCCGACCTCGTAACCGAGATGGAATTGGTGAAACACCCCTTCCGCAGCGGGATCAAGGCGCAGATCGGGGTGGAGTACTGAGCGATGCATCTCCTCGGATTTGTCGAAATCCGGGGGTCGACCCGTTGGAGCAAGGCGCGTCGTCTCTTCTCAGCCTACCTTGTCTTTCTGTGCTTTGCGTTGGCCGCCGAAGCGGTCTTGCTGCAGCAGAGCGGCTGGAGCCCGCTCGACAAGGCGTGGATGGCCTGGGTGCTTATCGCGTTCTCGGTGACCTATTTCAGCGTTGTGGTCGTGGGGGTCATCTTTCTGACATCCGAGCGGTTTCGACCCAACGCGATCCGGCTCGCGCGTGACACGCTGGTCTCGGTCATCTTCTGCATCATGAGCTTCGCCGTCGTCTACCGGTTCACCGGCATCACCTTGGCGGACACATGTGCATCGGGCGACATGACCGAAGCAGCGGACGCGATTTATTTCTCGGCCGTGACGTTTTCGACCTTGGGATATGGGGACTTCCGGCCCTGCGAAGGCGGACGGCTGTTGGCGGCGGCCCATGCGATCTATGGCAATCTGCATCTGGGATTGATTGTGGGGAGTGCGTTCTTCGTCGCCCAGACCAGGGGTGAAGGACCTAGACGACCAGTCCCACGATCAAGGCAAGGGTACCGACGGAGAAAATGGTCGAAACCAAGATCATAAAGCGATCGTAAGTCTTTACGCTCATGCCTGTCTCCTCTGCACCTTGCCTCCACTGCATATAAATAGTGAACTTATCCCCAAATTTCAATCTTTGCCCATGAGAAGCCGCAGCGACGCCTCAGGTGCCAGGGGTCGCGGGCGGCGGATGGTTGCAAGGGGGATCGGCGCGGCTCCTGCTGCCTCAGATCAAGGCCCAGACCAGCGCGAGGGCGAGGAGCAGGGCCCAGGCGCGCCACAGGACGGTGCAGGCGCGGGTGATGTCCTCGCCGGTCAGCTCCTGCCGGCCCTCGGGGTGGACGAAGGGATCGTCGGTTGGTGCTCCGTCATAGATCCGTGGGCCCGAGAGGGCGATGCCAAGACTGGCGGCGGCAGCAGCCTCGGGCCAGCCGGCATTGGGCGAGCGGTGGAGCCCCGCATCGCGGCGCATCACGGCCAGCGCCTGCCGACCGCCCCCACCCACCAGGCAGAAGATCAGGCCAGAGAGCCGTGCGGGGACCCAGTTCAGCACATCGTCCAGCCGCGCGGCGGCCCAGCCGAACTCCAGATACCGCGCGCTGCGATAGCCGATCATACTGTCGGCTGTGTTGACGGCTTTATAGATCAGCATCCCCGGCAGGCCGCCGATCAGGAACCAGAAGGCGGGGGCGGCGACCCCGTCCGAGAAATTCTCGGCAGCGCTTTCGATGGCGGCGCGGGCGATGGCGGGCTCATCCATCTCGGCGGTGTCGCGGCCGACGATCCGGGCGACCGCGTCGCGCCCGGCCTGGAGGCCGATCTCGCCGCCGCGGGCCAGCGCTTCGGCCACGGCGCGGACATGGTCGACCAGGCTGCGCTGGGCCAGCAGGATCGCCGCGCCGAGGACCTCGAGAGTCAAGGCGATGAAGGGCGCGTGCCGGGTGATCCAGGCCAGCGCCAGCGCCGTGGCCAGGCCGAGAAGCACCAGGAGCGCCACCAGGCAGACGCCCTTCTCGCGCCGCCAGCGGCCCCGGTTGAGCCCGGCTTCGGCCGCAGAAATTCCCCGGCCCATCAGCACCACGGGATGGGAGACCCGGTTCCAGAGGAGGTCGGGCTCTCCGAACAGCGCATCAAGGAGGAGGGCGAGGGCCAGCATGGCCCGGGGATGGGACATCTCCACGCCCCGGTCAACCGGATAGCGGCCGGGTGCGCGCAGCGTCGCATGTGAAAATCCCTACAGACCCGCCTGCGACCCTGCGCTAGGATGACGACGGAGGTTGCCGATGCGTTTTGGGTTTGCCGGATGGGTGCTGGTGCTGGTCCTTGGGGCGGTTGGTCCCGGGCTGGGCGCGCCCGATCTGCACGAACTGGTGCCCGAGCGTGGCATGGACGCCTCGCGCCCCGCGCCGCCGCCGGTTGTCCTGCCCGCGCCGACGCGGCGGCTGGACGGGCGGCGGGTCTCGTCGGATTGGTTCTGGCAGCAGATCTCGCCGAAACGCGCCGGGGCCTCGGGCGCGCGCTGGGGCGATGCGGTCAAGGTGGTGCAATCGGCCCGGGCCAAGGGCCGGGCCGTGTTCCGCGCCGGGCCGCGGGTGCGGCGGATCATCGGAAAATGGGGCCCGATCCTGGGACGCGAGGCGGCGGCGCGGAACCTGCCCCTGCCGCTGCTGGTCGCTGTGGTCGCGGTGGAATCGGGGGGCAATCCGCGCGCGATCAGCCCGGCGGGGGCCGGCGGCTTGATGCAGTTGATGCCGCAAACGGCTCGGCGGTTCGGAGTCTCGAACGCCCTGGCCCCGGCGCAGAATGTCCGGGGCGGTGCGCGCTATCTGCGCTGGCTGCTCGACCGGTATCGCGGCGATGCGGTGCTCGCCCTGGCCGGCTATAACGCGGGCGAGGGAGCGGTGGACAAATATGGCGGCGTGCCCCCCTATCGCGAGACACGGGACTATGTGCCCAAGGTCGCCGCGGCCTATGTCGATGCCCGCCGCTGGTGCAGCGACCGAAGCTGCAAGGTGAACTGAACCGCCGAGGCCTCTGGCGCGGCGGGCGTCTCCTCAGAGCCGCACGTCTTTCAACGAGAAGCGTTCCGCGGCGGAGAAGCCGGAATAATCCAGCGCCACATCGGCGACCACGGCGATCAGGATCGTGGCGATGAAGGCGAAGAGCATGGCTCTCATGGGGTCCCTCCCGTGTTGTTGCGTAGAAATTCGATCAAATCGCGCCGGTCTTCAAGGCCGGCGATGCGCTGCATCGGCATTTTGCTGCCGGGGGTGTAATGATCGGGACCAAGATCGAACAGCTTGTCGATGGTCTCGGCCTCCCAGACGATCTCGGAGCCGCTGAGCGCGTCGGAATAGGCATAGCCCGCCAGCGTGCCCGCCCGGCGCCCGAACACACCGTGCAGCGTCGGCCCCGCGCGGCGCGAGGGACCCGGCGTGAGGTCGTGGCATATGGCGCATTTGCGGGTGAATTGCCGCTCGCCATTCGACATCTCGGCGGGGTCACGGTGGAAGATGCGGGGCCCGTCGGCGAACACTTGCGCGTCATCGCCCAGCGGCCAGAGGGCGGCATCGTCCGAGATCCCTCCGGCCAGCAGGCGGCGGTCGCCCTCCCAGGCCAGCGCCCAGATCGGGCCGGTCTTGGCGGCGCGGAAATCATGCAGGATCGACCAGTCGCCGGTGTCGATCACCATGATATAACCCTGCCCGTCGCCAACCGCGAGCCGGGTCATGGCGGGGTTGGCGGCCAGGGCCAGGATCGGTTTGCGGTCGGCGGTCAGATCAGCCAGCTGCGCCCCGGAGGCAAGGTCGAGCGCCCGCACCGCCCCGTCGACGGCCCCATAGGCGAGCCAGCCCGCCGCCTCGTTCAGGACCAGCTTGTTGATGCCGAAGCCATGGCTGACCAGCGTCGCCTTCAGCGTGCCATCGGCGGCCCAGTGCCGGATCGTGCCGTCATAGGAGGCGGTATAGACCGCTCCGTCACTGGCGATCGCCGCCGCGTTGACATTGGCCTTGTGCCCTTCGAGCCAGATCGGAGCGCCTCCGGCCAGCGGCCACAGCGCCGCGCGCCCGTCCCAGCCGCTGGAGATGATGGTTTCCCCGTCCGGGCTGAGGGCGAGCGCGACCACCTTGCCCTGATGCCCCTCCATCCGCCGGAGCGGCTGGCCCGTGGTCAGGTCCCAGAGGATCAAGTCGAAATCATCCCCGACGCTGACGGCCCGGCCGCCCGGCAGGAACAGCGCCGCATTGGCCGCCGCCTCGTGCCCTTCCAGCCAGCGGATCAGCCGCGCCTCGCGCAGGTCCCACAGGCCGACGGAATAGTCGAAGCTGGCGGTCAGGGCGCGGCTGCCATCGGGCGAGACGGCGACCCCTTTGATCGGCCCGCCATGCCCGGTCAGACGCGCATAGTCTTGCGCGGCCGCCATTGTCGGGATCAGCAGCAGCCACGCCAGACCGGCGCGCAGCATTGGAAGGCCCATCATCGGCATCGGATCCGCGCGTCACTCCGCCGGAGTGGCGTAGCCGCGCTTGGCATCCTCCTCCTCGACCCAGAGGTTGTGATGCTCCTTCGCCCAGTTCCGGTCGACCTGACCCGACCCCATGGCGGCGAACGCCCCCTGCATCCCGACCGAGCCGATATAGATATGCGCCACGATCATGAAGATCATCGCGAAGGCCACGATCGTGTGCCAGATCTGCGCGTATTGCACCTCTTGCATCGCGTTCAGCCCGGTCGGCAGCGGCGCGCCCCAGATCGCGGCGACGCCCAGGCTGTTCAGCGTGGCGAAGGTCTTGTCGAACAGCAGGATTTCGCCCGGGAACAGCAATTGCAGGCCCGAGGCCGAGACCGACCCGCCCATCACGATGGTGCCCCAGAAGATCAGCTTCTGGCCCCCATTGAACTTGCGGCTGTCCGGATGGCCCGAGCCGACGATCCCGCCACCCTTGGCAAACCATTGCAGGTCGAGGCGCGAGGGGATGTTGTGCAGGACCCACATCACAAAGACCATGACCAGCCCCAGCATAAACGCCCAGGCCATGTTGTTATGGGCCCATTTGCCCGCCATGGTGAGCTGAGCGAAGGCCTCCTTGCCGATCAGGGGCAGGATGTAATCCTTGCCATAGAGCAGGTTCAGCCCGCTGACGGCGAGGATGATGAACGAGCCCGCCAACAGCCAGTGGCCGAACCGCTCCACCGGTTTGAACCGCTCGATGGTGAGGTGCGACAGGCCCTCGTGGATCTTGATCCGGCCGCGGATCAGGAAGAACACCGCCAACAGGATCAGCATGCCCAGCAGCGCCCAGCCGCCATAGACCTGCAACGGCCCGCCCTTGGCGCGCCAGTCGAGCCAGGCCATCCCGCCATCCTGCACCAGGAAGCTGGCATTGGGATCGGGGATCGAGACGGTGCCGACCTCGCCCGCCCGCATCTCGCCCCAGATGGTCGAGGCGGAGTTCGGGCCCTGGTTCTGCAGGATCGTTTCGGCCTTGGCGGCGTTCATCTCGCCCACAACATCGCGTTCGCGGGTCACCCCGGGGGTCATCGGCGCATTTGTCACGGCATCGGCGGGCGGGCGGACCGAGCCGCCGGCCGAGCGCTGGATCTCCTGCATCACAGCATCGACCGAGATCTCGCCGTTTTGCGCGCTGTCCTGCGCGCCCGCCTGTGCTGCCGCCAGCAGAATGACGGCGGTGATCATGCTGAAAAGACGCAGCATCATGGAACCCTCCCAAAGGTTTATGTTTTGGAGAGAGGATGCGGGAGAATGGCGCAAAGTCAAGCGTCAAGGGCTGCGAACGGCTCAACCCGCATCACCTTAAACACTTGAATTCTCTCGGGAAAACGCTGACGCCGGTCTGGTCGGAGCAAAACCAGCGGATCTTTGCACATAAGTGCCGAATGCGAGGCGGCAGGCCTGCCGTCTGTCCCCGTCCCCTCACGGTCGCTATCCAGCGAGGGGAGATCGTCTGCGGTCCGGAACGCGGAGAGAGGGATACGGGCGGACGGTTAAAATTTAGCTAAAACGCCCAGCCCCCATCCACAGATGCACTATAGACCCATTTTGACCCAAACAACCATAATGACTAAGCTCCACTTCGACCTCTTCTTCTGCATGTACAGGAAATGGAATGTCTTCGAGCCGAACGGTTGCTGTTTTCGTCCTGCTCGCGGCCAGTCTGTGCGTCAGGTTTGCCGCGGCCGAACCGGTTGCCACACGGCCCGTGGATACCGTGGTTGCGGCGAACTATCCGCCTCTGATGATCGAAGGCTCGGTCGAGCGCCCTGGCTATGCCGTGGACGTGTTGCGGATCGCCGCGATGCGCGCCAATCGCGCGTTGGAGATCAGCTTTATGCCCTACGAACGGGCGATGCACGCCGTCCGGGCTGGTCCAGCCGTGTTGATGCCCGCTCTGTTCTATGGCAAGCGCCGGAACGAAGGGTTTCAATGGATCGCCCAGATCCAAGCGGCTCGACTGCGCTTTGCCAGGATCGGGGCCTCCGTGACGGATCTCGACGAGGCGCGGGCCTTCGACAACATCGTGGTCGAGCGCGGCACCACGGCCGATGTGTTCCTGACAGAGCTGGGCTTCAAGAACCTGATCCATGTCGCGACCCCAAAGGCCAGCGCCCTGATGTTGCAGCACGGCCGCGCCGATGCGTGGCTGCAGGACGAAACCATCATCCGGCAGACTTGGGCCAAGGAAGAGAGGCCCGGGCCAGTGGTATTCGGCAGCCTGATCCACGAAGTGCCGATCTTTCTACTAGGCAGTCCGACCCTGCCACCCGAGGTCATCCAAGCCTATCGCAACGCCATCGCGTCGATGAAGGCGGACGGTACCCTGGTCCAGCTCTGGACCCGCTATCGCTAGCTTGACCAAAGCAAAGGGCCGCGCAGTCGCCCGCGCGGCCCCTCTGACTTTACCGGAAAACCTCAGTTCGATTTCTGGTCGTAGGCCGTGCCCCAGCCCCAGGCGCCAGAGCCGAAGCCTCGGGCGACGACGCGTTCGCGGTAGATGTCGCTGACCTCGTCTCCGTCACCAGCAAGCAGCGCTTTGGTCGAGCACATTTCGGCGCAGAGCGGCAGTTTGCCCTCGGCGATCCGGTTGCGGCCGTATTTCTGGAACTCAGCCTCGGAGAACGTCTCCTCAGGCCCGCCATTGCAGAAGGTGCATTTGTCCATCTTGCCGCGGCTGCCGAAGTTCCCGGCCTGCGGGTATTGCGGCGCGCCAAAGGGGCAGGCGTAGAAGCAATAACCGCAGCCGATGCAGAGGTCCTTGGAGTGCAGGACCACCCCAAAGTCGGTCTGGTAGAAGCAGTCCACCGGGCAGACCGCCATGCAGGGCGCGTCGGAACAATGCATGCAGGCGACCGAGATCGACCGCTCCCCCGCCTTGCCGTCATTCAGCGTGACGACCCGGCGGCGGTTGATGCCCCAGGGCACCTCGTTCTCGTTCTTGCAGGCAGTGACGCAGGCGTTGCATTCGATGCAGCGCTCGGCATCACAAAGGAATTTTGCGCGTGCCATAGGTCTCCTCCCCTCAGGCTTTCATGATTTTGCAGAGTGTGGCCTTGGTCTCCTGCATTTGCGTCACGGAGTCGTAGCCATAGGTCTGCGCGGTGTTGGTGCTTTCGCCGAGGACATAAGGATCCGCGCCCTCGGGATATTTGTGCCGGCGATCTTCGCCCTGCAGGTGGCCGCCAAAGTGGAAGGGCATGAAGGCCACGCCCTCGCCCACCCGTTCGGTGACCATGGCGGCGACTTTCACCTTGGCTTTCTCCGGCCCTTCGACCCAGACCTGCTCGCCATCCTTGATGCCCAGATTGTTGGCATCGCGGGGGTTGATCTCGACGAACATCTCCTGCTGGAGCTCGGCGAGCCACGGGTTGGACCGGGTCTCGTCCCCGCCGCCCTCATATTCGACCAGGCGGCCGGAGGTGAGGATGATCGGGTAATCCTTGGAGAAGTCGTTCTTCTGGATCGAGGCATAGAGCGTCGGCAAGCGATACGCCTGACGGTCGTCATAGGTCGGATAATCCGCCACGAGATCGCGCCGCGGGGTATAGAGCGGCTCGCGGTGAAGCGGGATCGGATCCGGGAAGGTCCAGACGACCGCGCGGGCCTTGGCGTTCCCGAAGGGCGCACAGCCATGCTTGATCGCGACCCGCTGGATCCCGCCCGAGAGGTCGGTTTTCCAGTTGGTCTTGGGCCCCGCGATGCCGTCGATAACGGCCCGCTCCTCGTCCGTCAGGTCGCCATCCCAGCCGAGATCCATCAGCATCTGCATGGTAAACTCGGGGTATCCGTCTTGGATCTCCGACCCCACGCTGTAGACGCCTTCGGCCAGCAGGTTCTCGCCATCGCGCTCCACGCCGAACCGGGCGCGGAAGGTCAGGCCGCCCTCGGCCACGGGCCGCGACATGTCATAGAGGTTGGGCGTGCCGGGGTGGCCCATTTCCGCCGTGCCCCAGGAGGGCCAGGGCAGACCATAGAACTCACCATCATTCGGGCCGCCGACCGCTTGCAGCGTGGTCCGGTCAAAGGTGTGCTGGTTGGCCATGTGGGACTTGATCCGCTCAGGCGCCCAACCCGTGTAGCCGATGGTCCACATACCTGCGTTGAACTCGCGGGTGATATCCTCGACCACCGGCGCGTCGTCGCCCTCCATCTCGAAGTTCTGGAGGAAGCGCTCGGCAAAGCCGAATTTCTTGGCGAACTTGGTCATGATGACCTCGTCCGGCAGGCTCTCGAACAGCGGCTCGACGACTTTGTCGCGCCATTGGACCGAGCGGTTCGAGGCGGTCACGGATCCGCGAGTCTCGAACTGGGTACAGGCCGGCAGCAGATAGACGCCATCCGTCCGGTCATGCAGGATCGCCGAGACGGTGGGATACGGGTCGACGACGACCAGCATGTCCAGCTTCTCCATCGCGCCCTTCATCTCGACCATCCGGGTCTGAGAGTTCGGCGCGTGGCCCCACAGAACCATGGCGCGGACATTGTCCGGCTGGTCCATATTGGCCTTGTCTTCCAGCACACCGTCGATCCAGCGGCTGACGGGGATGCCCTTGCCCTCCATCAGATCCTGGGTGGCGAACTGGCCCTTGATGAACTCATACTCATCATTGGCCTTGTCCGAGGCGGTCTTCTCGCCGGCCCAGACGCGGGCCCAGTGCTTCCACGAGCCGGTCTTCAAGCCGTAATAGCCGGGCAGCGTGTGCGACAGAACGCCGAGGTCAGTCGCCCCCTGCACGTTGTCGTGGCCGCGGAAAATGTTCGTCCCGCCACCCGTGGTGCCCATGTTGCCCAAGGCAAGTTGCAGCACGCAATACGCCCGGGTGTTGTTGTTCCCGTTCGTGTGCTGCGTGCCACCCATGCACCAGATCACGGTGCCGGGGCGGTTGTTCGCCATCTGACGCGCGACGCGCTTAAGCTGGCTGCCGGGGGTGCCGGTGACGCGCTCGACCTCTTCCGGGGTCCATTTCGCGACTTCGGTCTTGATCTGATCCATGCCCCAGACGCGGGTGCGGATGAACTCCTTGTCCTCCCACCCGTTCTCGAAGATGTGCCACAGGATACCCCAGATCAGCGCCACATCAGTGCCGGGGCGGAAGCGGACATATTCATCCGCATGGGCCGCCGTGCGGGTAAAGCGCGGGTCGCAGACGATGAGGGGGGCGTTGTTCTCCTCCTTCGCCTTCAGCACGTGCAGCAGGCTGACCGGGTGCGCCTCGGCAGGGTTGCCGCCGATGATGAAGATGGCGCGGGAGTTGTGGATGTCGTTATACGAGTTGGTCATCGCGCCATAGCCCCAGGTGTTCGCAACACCTGCAACTGTGGTCGAGTGACAGATCCGCGCCTGGTGATCCACGTTGTTCGTGCCCCAGTAGGCGGCGAATTTGCGGAACAGATAGGCTTGCTCGTTGTTATGCTTCGCCGAGCCGAGCCAGTAGACCGAGTCCGGTCCGCTCTCGCCGCGGATCTTCATCATGCCGTCGCCGATCTCGTTGATCGCGTCGTCCCATGACATCCGCTTCCACTGGCCGCCTTCCATCTTCATCGGGTATTTCAACCGGCGCTCGCCATGGGCGTGCTCGCGGACCGCAGCGCCCTTGGCACAATGGGCGCCCAGGTTGAAGGGGCTGTCCCAGCCGGGCTCCTGCCCCGTCCAGACACCGTTCTGAACCTCCGCCAGAACCGTACAACCGACCGAGCAGTGGGTGCAGACCGATTTCACGATCTCGACCGACCCGCTGGCAGCGCTCGCCGCACTCGCCTTGGTGACCGTGCCACCGGTCGCGCCAATCGCGGCCAGCCCGCCGATGGCGAGGCCCGAGCCGCGCAGGAACCCGCGCCGATCCACCGATTTCTCTGCGATTTGGGTAAGGACCGAAGCCGTTTGGGGGCGTCGCGCAACCCCAGTCGTCTTTTTCCTCAGCATTTCCTATCTCCCTTGCGTGGGGGTCTTCCCCTGGCTTGGTATGGTCATCTCGAGACTTGGATCAGGGCCGAACGCAACCGTCACCGTCCCCCGAGACGTTTTGGGTCAGCGCTCAGAAGCGGGCGCTGTCCAGGTATTTCCGGACGTGCTCGGTTTCCCGGTAGCTGTCCGAATGCTCCTCGATCTCGGCAGCCTGCACCGTGGTGCCGGTCGCCGCCGCAACAGCGGCCACCGGGGCCGCCGTGGTTGCCAGCTTCAAGAAATCGCGGCGGTTTGCCGTCTTATCTCCCATGGGTCTTCCTCCTTGGTGGGGCCGGTGCACCGGCCGGGTTGTGTGCCCGAGAGCGTCCTCTCAGGCCGTCATGCGAAACGCTTCGCGCTCGATCTCCAGGAAGGCACGTCCCACCGATCCGACCGGCGCATAGAGCACACTGCCCTTGGCCTGCTCGAGATCGCTGAAGAAATGCCCGCCCCAGGGGCCGAGATGGGTATTGAAGAAACTGCGCTGGGTGCCGAGATCCGCCGGCGTGCCGAACCGGCCCCGGATCAGACCCGACATCATCTCGCAGAGCGAGGCGATGTTGTCCTCGGGCTCATAGACATTCTCGGCCCGTGCGATGCCCAGCCGGGTCATCTCGGTGCGCAGCAGGGCCAGCGGTTTCTCGTGCAGGAAGCCCGTGAGGTAGAACGAGGCATAAGGCAGCAACTCCCCGCGCCCAAGCCCGACAAAGAGCGCGTTGAACTCGGTCTCCGCCGCCTTCTCCGTCGTCGCTTTGGCAACCCGCGCCAGCGCGGCCACGCCGCGACCAAGATCGCTCTCATCGCCGTTCAGGCCAGTCACCCGGTCCAGCAATTCGCGGCTTGGCGGGCGGGACAGCAGCGCGCCCAACATGTCGTAGAGATCAGCCCGCAGGCCATCTTCCTCGGACAGGTCAGCGCTGTTGGCGGTGATGGCGATGGCCACGTCTCCTCCCGTGCCGGTTTCCCCGGTCTGGTTTCATTCAGCTACGCTACACAGATATGACCCATGGTCAAATTCTTTGGCCAACGGGCCGGGTTTTGAGCGAAATAATGCGCCTATTCATCAGTCTCGAACTGAAACTGCATCCGTCTGGGGCGCTCGGGCAGAGTTTCGGCCACCGGCACATAATCCTGAGTGATTCCTGTGGAGATCTCGGGCGCCGCGCCCTCCAGGGTGGCGATGGTCTCGGCTTCGGGATCCGGCTGTGGGTCTTCGGCGACCGGATCAGCAGTTTGAGGCGGGGCCTCTTCAGCAGTTTGGGGCGGGGCCCCGGCGGTCTGCTGCTCCGCGTCTTCCTCCTCCTCGACAGGGTCGGGCAGCATTCCCTTGCCGACGCGGTAGACGGTTTGGAGGTTCTCGACCACGGTCGCGGCATCGGTGAAGTCTTCGCCGTAATCGACCAGCTCATCCAGATTGGCGAGCAGCGGGTTCGAAATCCACAGCTTGCGCAGCGCCCGGTTGCGCAGGCGCTCGGGCACGGCCTTGGCCATGAACCCGCGGATATCGTCGCCCGGTTGCAGATCGTCGGGATCGGGCAGGCCCAGCTCTTCCAGGATCTCGGCCTCGCTGCGCGTGTCTTCGGTCTCGGTTTCCGGCGCGGCGGGGGGCGTCTCGACAGGCTCGTCCGGTGCCTCGACCGAGGCGCGTTTGCGCCGGGACCAGCGGCTGAGGAAATCGCTCTCGGCAGGTTTTGAGGGGCGGCTCAATGCAGCCGCTCCGGCTTGCGCGGCGCGCGATAGACATCGGCCACCTGCCGGATGCGACTGTCCCCCTTGCCGTCCTCGGTCAGGTCGATCCGCTTCTTGTCGCGCTGACGTTTGACGAAGGGCTCGTCGACATGGTGGCTGCCCACGAAATCGGCGACCCAGGCCAGCATGGCAGCGGGCATCGGCACGCGTTCGACGATTTCCTCGCCGCTATCGGCGTAATCCTGCGCTTCGAAGGGAGACACGGTCACTCCGAACACTGTCACATCATGCGGGTCGGCGGGGTCTTCCGACGGGCGCAGAATGACCCAGCACGAGGGCGGCGTGTCCGAGATTGCCACGCGATACGCCTCGGTTTCGGCCCGGTGCATCTCGACCCGGCAGGTCGCGGCGTGGAACTCGACCGCCTCGCCCCCGGCGCAGGCCTCGCGGCGCATCTCGTGCCAGTCCGCCGGGCCGGCACCGGGCAAAACGGCCACCGCACGCCACGACCACGCGGCCCAGCGCGTGACCCCCGGCGTTCGCCGGATCACGACGCCCACCTGCATCTCGGTGGTTTTCTCTGCCATGCCTGCCTCCCAGTTTGGTTGCGATACTGTACCGGCGGCCCGCGCTTGCCAAGGGGGTCGCCACCGCCTAGGTCTCGGAAAGCCGCCCGAGAGAGGCGCGGGGGAGGCCGAGATGACCGAACAACCCAGACTGCTGCTGTGCGATTGCACCGGCACCTTCGCGCCCGATGCAGGTGCCATCGAGGCCGGGACGGGGCTCGGATGCGCGAAAATCCACAGCCATCTCTGCGGGCCCGAGGCGGGGCAGGCGGCCGAGGCGCTGAAGGCAGGGCCGTGCGTGATCGCCTGCGGCCAGATGGAGACGGCTTTTGCGGAGCTTGCCGAGGATCTGGGGGTCGCACCCCCGCTCTGCGTCGATATCCGCGACCGGGCCGGATGGTCGGCCGATCCCTCGGGCCCCAAACAGGCAGCGCTGATCGCCCATGCGCTCCAACCGGCCCCGCCGGTTCCCACGATGGATGTCACCTCGGACGGGGTCTGCCTTGTCTATGGGCGGGGCGAGCAGGCGCTGGCGGCGGGCGCGCGGCTGGCGGCGCATCTGGCCGTCACGGTGATGCTCTCCGAGGCAGAGGAGGTGATGCCCCCCGCCGCCGAGATGGATGTGGTGACCGGCCGGATCGCCCAAGCCAAAGGCGCGCTGGGCAGTTTCTCGCTGAAGATCGACCGTTTCGCGACCCTGGCCGCTGCCGGGCGCGGGGCACGGCGGTTCGCAGCGCAGCGCGACGGCGCGAGGACCGAGTGCGACCTGATCGTCGATCTCTCGGGTGCCGCCCCGCTGTTCCCGGCGCATCAGAAGCGCGACGGGTATCTCCGCGCCGATCCCGGCGATCCTCTGGCGGTGGAGCGCGTGCTGTTCGACGCCGCGCAAATGGTCGGCAGCTTCGAGAAGTCGCTGTTCATCCGGTTCGAGGAAAGCCTCTGCGCCTATTCCCGGGCGGGCCAGACCGCCTGCACCCGCTGTCTCGACCTCTGCCCGACCTCGGCCATTGCACCAGCGGGCGATCACGTGTCGATCGATCCCGCCATCTGCGCGGGCTGCGGCGCCTGTGCCGCGGTCTGCCCCTCGGGCGCTGCCTCGGCCGAGGATCCGCCCGTCGCAGCGCTGTTCGGGCAGATGCGCGGGATGGCCGAAGCCTATCGCAAGGCGGGTGGGGCCGCCCCGCGTCTGCTGGTGCATGATGCGCATGGGGCCGAGATGATCCGCCTCGCCGCGCGGTATGGCACCGGGCTGCCGGGCGATGTGATCCCGCTCGAGATCACTTCGCTGAACGCGTTCGGCCACGCCGAGCAGGTGACCGCCCTGGCCCTCGGGTTCGCCGAGGTGGCGGTGCTGCTGGCGCCGGAGACCGAACGCGGGCCGCTCGAGACCCAGATCGCGCTGGCCGAGGCGCTGGGCGGGAGGGGTCGGATCCGCCTGATCGACACGGCTGACCCCGATGCGATGGCGGCCCAGCTCTCCGCGCACCCGGGACCGGCCGAGATCCAGCCGATCCTGCCGCTCGGCGGACGGCGCGAGGCGACCCGGCTGGCCGCCCGTGCCCTGGCCGGAGATCTGCCCGACGCCCCCCTGCCCCTGCCCGCCGGCGCCCCCTATGGCGCCGTGGTGGTGGATACCGGGGCCTGCACGCTCTGCCT
>JBCBIS010000082.1:0-17432 GCA_038524325.1 Pseudomonadota bacterium | reverse complement strand
CGAAAATTGTGGGCAGCATCCCGAAAAGATGCCGCCCGTCATAGGTTCATGCAGTTCCGTAGGCCTCCTCGATCGCCACGGCAGCCCCTGCCTCGGCGGTCTCTCCCCCCCAACAGACCAGCTGGAAGGCAGGATAGAACCGCTCGGCCAGACCGACCGCGTTCAGGACCATTGCTTCGACCTGTTCGGGCGTCGCGTGCGCGCCTCCGGCCAGGGTCAGGCCATAACGGAATGCCACCAATTTTTGCTCTGACCAGAAAGTAAAACCACCTCCCCAGATCCGGTCGTTTGCGAGGTTCAACAGACGGTGAAATTCCTCCAGCCGGTCTTCCGGCGGGTTCAGTTCGAATGTGCAGACCAGCCGCAGCATGTCGTCATAGTTCGACCACGCCAGCGACAGGGAATACGTGCGCCAGGCAGCCTCGATCGCCATGGCGATCTGGTCTTCGCCCACCCGGTCAAAATCCCACTCGCATTGTTCCGCGAGGGTCTCGACGATATCGATCGGATGGACGTCGGTACTGTGGAAGTCTTGCTCGATGGCAGTCATGCCTCTTCCCCCATTTTATGGTGGTGCTTGGGCAAGGCGCCCACAGCATTCACCCAGGGTTGCCATTGGTCGTGTGCGTCACACACCCGACCCACGAGATATGGTGTAGAAAAGGATCGCCGACGTAAAGGCCAAATTCGGCCTGTCGCGAAAGATTCACTTGCCGCGGTTTACGCCGCGGGTGGAGGGGGTATCGAAGGGAGAGATCTTCTCAGGTTCACGCGGCACCTCATCCAGGCGCCGCAAACCTGCCGGAGTTAGGGTTTTTGTGCGGCCTCGAGCGCCTCGATGCGGCGTTTGAGATCCTCGTTTTCCTGGCGCGCCAGCACGGCCATCTCGCGGACGGCATCGAACTCTTCGCGGGTCACCAGATTGGCGTCAGCGAGAAATCTCTCGAACCAGCCGCGCATTGCCGTCTCAGCTTCAGATTTCACGCCTTGAGCCATCCCGGCAGCATTCGTCATTAACTGGCTGAGATCATCGAAAAAAGTGCCTCTGGTCTGCATGCGGGTACTCGCTCCTTCTCGCTCGGGCCACCGTGATATGGCGCGGCGGAGGCCAAGAATCAACAGGAGGCGGCCCAGCCCGCTCCGCAGCGCTTGACCTCGCTGCCGCAAAATCAGAAAAAACCGTGCGGGCCCCGTAGCTCAACTGGATAGAGCGATCCCCTCCTAAGGGATAGGTTGCAGGTTCAAGTCCTGCCGGGGTCGCCAGCAGAATCAAATACTTATACGTTTTGAACCTAGATCCTCTCCACGAAACTCAATGAAACGAGGTGAGAGGAAAAGATCTATGAGCAAGCGAAAACACATCGAAGATGCTGCGCGGGTCATAGAAGGGGGCGTTGCTGCCTTAAGGGCGGAGCATGAAAGCGAATATGGGCAGTCTCATTCTGAACACGCTAAGTAGGACTGTGCAGCCATACGGGCGCGCCCTTCTGCAGCCGGGTCAACTCCTCGAGCTGTTCCGCACCCATGCCGCCATACGTCTTTCGCCAGCGGTGACAGGCCTGCTCAGTCGCGTTGCGGTCCACGCTTTCAATCAACGCTCTTCACAGTCCGAAAGCCAATATGGTTTGTTCCAAGGCCTGTTTCCTGGGCGTGTCGTGCCGCCGGCCGATAGCGCATGCATAGGTTTTCAGCGCAGAGATAGGACCCACCCTTGATCACCCCGACCGGGACGTTTGGTTGCCGGGGGTCATAGCCTCGCAGCGGCAGGTTGGCTGGCCGGGTCCGGTCGGTGAAATGCCGCGGATAGTAGGGTGTGGACGTCCGCTCCCAGACGTTTCCGATCAGGTCGTGGAGAAGATACGGATTTGCGCCATAGCATCCGACAGGCGCCAGCCCCGCAAATCCATCATCCTGAGAGTTCTGAGTTGGAAAGAAACCCTGCCATGTGTTTGCGACGTAGCTTCCATCTTTGGTCAGTGTCCTGCCAGTGGCATAGCGTTCGCCGTCGAGACCGCCGCGGCTGGCGTATTCGAATTCCGCTTCAGTCGGCAGACGCTCCCCCTTCCACTCGGCATAGGCTATGGCGTCTTCGAGGGCTATGTGGACCACCGGGTAGTCGCTGCGTCCGGCAATCGAGCTTCCTGGCCCTGCCGGCTGCCGCCAGTTCGCTCCGACGCGGTATTGCCAAAGTCCACCGGGGCCATTTCTTTGTTCGCCGTCGCCGACGAAAACAGCAGAGCCGGGTTGCAGCATATCGGTCGGCACTTCTGGGTATAGCTTTTGGTCTAGCGGACGTTCGGCGACCGTGACGTATCCAGTCGCTTGGGCGAAGGCTGCGAATTCAGCATTCGTAACCTCATACCGACTCATCAGGAAACTTCCGACCTCGGTGACCACCGCGGGCGATTCTTCTGGATAAACCGCACCCGCCCCCATGGTGAACGTGCCGCCCTGGACCAGCACCATCTCCGGGGCACCACCGCAGGCATCGTCCTGCCAGCCTGCGGCCCGTCCGGAGTGATGCACCGACAGAGCGACGGCGCCCAGTCCGACAGCGCACAGCGAAAGCACAAGAGCGGTCTTTTTCATGTCAAACAAGGGTGGTCAAAGACACTTGCTGCGGCTCACCGCAACGGCGCGGGCCTTTCCGGCTCGATCAAACGGAACGGATCGCGCGGTGCGATGACATTGTTCTCCTCGGCATAGATCTCGTAGGCCGCGCGCAACCGCTCAAACACGTCGGGGTGCTGCACGGCGAGATCAGTCCTCTCGCCCAGATCGTTCGCAAGGTTGTAAAGCTTCCACGTCCCGTCACCACGCGGCTCGGGGAACTGGACGAGTTTCCACTGATCCTCAATGATCGATTTCTGGTTCCACAATTCAGCCCCGAGCGCGCGGCCCGCATGGACCGGCATGTCCGGCTGTACCATCGCGCTGCGCAGCGACGTGCCCGTGATCGGAAGCACATCGCGGCCATCAAAGCTGGCGCCGTGATCGGGAATGCCGGCGATGTCCATCAGGGTCGGCAGAATGTCCCGCACTGTCGTGGTGTGAGCGTAGTTCGCGAGTTGCCCAGCGGCGCGAGGGCCAGTGACCATTGGTGCAAACATAATCATGGGCGATCTGATGCCGCCTTCGGACATCAGCCCCTTGAAGCCCAAGTGCGGCGCTTCGCCGGTATGGGCCCAACCTCGGCCATAGGCAACGAAAGATCCCTCGCGGCCGATGTTCTCGAGCGAGTTGTCGAACGATGCGGTCCACTCGCCGAACGCAGCGCCGATTGCGTCGAACTCCAACCCGTCGGCGCCGTTGTCCGACATGAAAATGATGACGGTGTTCTCAAGGTGCCCGTTCGCCTCCAGCGAAGTGATCAGCTTGCCAATGTTTGCGTCCATGTTTTGGATCATGGCGGCATAGACTTCCATGACGCGCTCGCTGCGCGCGCGTTCATAGTCGGGCAGTGTGTCCCAGGCCCGGGCCGTGCCGGGCGGTTGCACCGCATCGCGATCGATCAGGCCCGCGTCCTTTAACGCGCGGAAGCGCCGGTCGCGAATAACGTCATATCCGACTGCGTAGTTTCCCTCTTGCGCCAGGATATCAGCCTCTGGCGCTTGCAGCGGCCAATGCGGGGCTGTGAAGTTCAGATACCCCAGAAACGGCCTGTCTGGCTCGCCCTCGGCTATGAATTCGATCAGGGATGTCGTGAAGTAGTCCGACGAAAAGAAAGTCTCAGGCAGGGTATCGACCAATTCGCCGTTCCGCCGATAAAAGGCCTCCCGCCGGTACACGTCCTGACCGATCCGGTCGGAGAAATGGCTGGCGCCGCCACCCAGCAATACAAAGGTTTTGTCGAAGCCACGGGCAAAGGCGCTTTGCTCGTACTCCGTCCCAAGATGCCATTTACCGGTGATGTAGGTCTGATAGCCGGCGGCACCGAACACTTCGGCCATGTTTGCAGCAGAGGTGTTCAAATATCCCTCATAGCCCGGCTGCCCCATTTGCGCGGGATCCAACGTCTCAGCCATATTGCCGAGACCGACGAGATGGTTGTCCACACCGGTCATCAGCATGGCCCGTGTCGGAGAGCAGGTCGGCGCCGTGTAGAAACGCGTGAACACCGTGCCTTCTCGGGTCAGCCGGTCGATGTTGGGCGTTTCGATTTCGCTGCCAAGGACGCCGATGTCGGAATAGCCCATATCATCCGCGATAATGATGATGACGTTAGGTGGCGACCCCGTCTCGGACTGGGCGAAAGCGCTGTTTAGGTTCGTGATCGCGCCTGCCAGCGCAATCATCAGCACAGCCAGTCCAATCCGCGGCATCGCGGTACGTTGGGTGTGGATCCGCATTTCGTCTGGCCTCATCTTGTTAAGATTTGTCCGAACTTTCGGGCGTGCCGCAGTGTGCTGCGCTGCCAGCCGGCATCCACATCACACCCGCTGTCTGAGACGCTGCACCTTCGCCAGAGCAGCAGCAATCCTCGTTCTAGCGAAAACACTCTTTGGAGCGCGCGAAGAATGCGCCGTGCTCCAGCGTCGCCAAAAGTAGAGCTGTGCGGTAGATCTTGAGGGTTGGCGCAGGCGTGCTGGGCAGGATCGAATGGCGCCGTCCATCAGGCAGAGGAACAAGGTGTGGCCAAATCATCCACAGACCCGCGCGCGGATTTTGCCAAAGCCGAGCAAGAAAGCCTTGGCTTTATGCTCCGAGGACGGTTGATCGTTCTAACGTTGATTGCCGTTTGGGTGTTGATCACCCTCCCGATGGAACGCTCGCTCACCTATGTCGCTGTGGCGGTCGTGTTTTGCCTGCTTGGCGCCATCCCCTATGTCCTCACACGCCGGGGCCATGGCGGCACATGGGTGATCGGCCTGTTCCTTTTGCTTGATGCGGCACTGCTCAGTTATCTGCTGATCGTACCCAACCCTTATGGACTGGAGGGATGGTCGCCCCAGCTGAACCTGCGCACGCCGGGGTTCCTCTATCTCGGTGTCTTCCTGGTTTACATGGGGCTGAGCTACCGGCCTGTCCTTGTCGTTTGGGCTGGCGTCGCCGCGGTCGTTTCGTGGAGCGTTGGCAATCTCTGGGTCATCATGTTGCCGGAAACCAAGTTCTTCTCGTCCGGCGATGTGCTCGACGCAGGACTCGGGTTGAACGACGCGGTCGATCTGATGCTGGACCCCGACGCAGTTGGGATCACGCGGTGGATCAATCAGGTGGTGTTCCTGGCGTCGATAACACTCATTCTGACACTGACCGTCTGGCGTTCCCGAAAGCTCGTCAGACGTCAGGTCGCCGCAGAGAACCAGCGGTCAACCCTGTCCAGATATTTCTCACCAAAAGTGATGCGAGAGATCACGAGCAACGCCAATTCGTTGGAGACGCCCAAAGTTCAACCGGTTGCGGTGCTGTTCGCTGACATGGTTGGTTTTACGGCGATTTCAGAACGGTTGGATCCAGAAGCGCTGGTTGGCTTGTTGCGCGACTTCCACGGGCGCTTGGCCCGGGCGGCCATGGCGCATGATGGCACCGTCGACAAATACATAGGCGATGCGATCATGGTGCACTTCGGCACGCCGGATACACATCCCGACGACGCCGTCCGCGCGCTCCGTTGCGCCAGCGACATGCTGCAGCAGATCGAACGGATGAACAGCGAGGTCGCATCGCATGGGAATGGCCCAATCCGGATCGGCATCGGCGTGCATTATGGCGACGCGATTGTTGGCAATATTGGCGATGCCGAACGGCTAGAGTACACCGTTCTGGGGGACACGGTGAACGTGGCCAGTCGTTTGGAATCGCTGACCCGCGACCTTTCCGCTGAATTGATCGTCAGCGATTCACTGATCGAAGCAGTCCGAAGGCAGGGCGTAGAGCCTGACAATATCCTGCCCAAACTACGACGCGGACCTGACGTCGATGTCCGCGGGCGCCAGGATAGCCTGCTTGTCTGGCACCAAGCGCGCGCATTGTGAATTGACCGACAGCCTTTTATCGCTTGGGTGGAGCTCATAGCCCAAGCAAAGCAAGGGAGATTTTGGCGATATCACCAAATATATCGACATTATGATTATCTTTCCCATGAAATTTTGGGAGCGCCACCGCAAATAAATCGATTTTATGCAGCTTTTCTACACCAAATTTTATTCATCCTTCGTCAGCCACACACATATCGATCGAATATCCCTAGTGATTTTTCAGGCCTAACCCTCGCTCTTGCGCGCAATATTGAGATTTTATCTTTTGAAGCAATTTTCTTGTGAAGTCCTGACCTCATTCTTTTTGAATCTTTTTATGCGTTCGCAAAAATACATCTGCTCGTCGTCCGGGATGGCCAAGAAATCCTCGGCTGCATACTCTTCTCGAAGTGGCACCCTAAACTGGCCCATGAGCGCTGGCGCCGGACAGGGGCAAGGTCATGGATGTCCGCTCTCATCGATCCCTTTTCCTGTGGAGGTCATAGGATGAAACTGTCCTCTGTGAGATTGATGAGGCCCGAGAGTGCGATCTCGAAATCCGCGGAGCCGTCTCCATCGGTGTCCGCCTGAACAATCGTCAGGTTCGACTTGGTGTTCTTGAAAAAGCGCAGCTGTCCAGGTTCGGAAAATGCCGCGCCGCCGATAAAGGCAAACGCCTGGTTGCCGCCGCGGGTTTCGTCGGCATCAAAGCGTCCGATTTCGATGGTCTCGCCTTCGGACGGATCAAAGTCGGTGATCATGTCGCGGTTCTTTGCACCAGAGCCGCTGTCAGATGTGGAAAAATAGATGAAGCGGTCGCGATCGGCACCGCCTGACATCAGATCACTGCCGGCATTGCCATAGAGTTTGTCAAACCCCGCGCCGCCCTCGAGAATATCGTCGCCGGCGCGGCCATAGGTGCGGTCCGAGCCCGCACCTCCCTGGATGATGTTGGTGGCGCCATCCCCATAGAGAAAATCGATCCCGGCGCCGCCACGCAGGTTCTCGATGGAGTTGAAGACGTCGCCTGCCGCCTCGCCAAGGCCGGCCACCAGACCCTGCAGATCGGCCCGGTTGCGCCCGAAAGCCGGTGCCTCGAAACCAGCAGTGTCGGAGCCCTCTCCACCGAAGAGATCATCCGCCCCGGGTCCGCCGATCAGCAGATCGTTGCCCGCCGCGCCGAACACATCGTCATCTTCGGTGCTGCCGGTCAGGAGGTTGTTTCCCGCATTTCCGATCAGGCCTTGGATGGCTTCCAGGGGGGCGTCGGTTGCAGGCGGAGCCTCGGCGCCTCGTTCGAAGAACAAGACGGTCTGGGCGGCGCCGGTTTCCTCGAATGTGAGCGCAATCAGGGTCCCGTCCTCAGGGTCCTCGAGCAGGAAAGATGCGTCGGGAGATCCGTCACCATCTGCGTCCAGCGTGACTTGGAGATCCCGATCCTGTGTTGTTTGGTCAAGGACCAGATTGCGCAGCGCGCCATCGGTCAGAATGATCACGTCATCTGGGCCAAACCCGATGATGGTATCTCCGTCGAGCGCCGCCAAATCGGCCACCACAGCATCAGCACCAGGTCCCGGAGCCACCCGATCGCGCCCCGCGCCGGGCGCCAACAGGTCATCCCCCGAACCGCCGATCAGACTGTCATCGCCGTCGAACCCGGCTAAGAAATCATCTCCGCCACTGCCATCCAGCGTGTCCGCGATCCCGGAGCCGAGCACCACGTCTGGAGCATCGCTTGTCACGTTGCCCTGCACGAGCGTTGTGAAAATGCCCGACCCGGCTGGGCTGATAAGCGGCACGATGCTTTCGACCCGGGTCTCGAAGAACACCACCGTGTCCGCGACACCGTCGAAATTGATATCGAGCTCCAGCTGCGAGCCGGAGCCTGAATCGGTCAAGCGAAGTTGGTCTGGGGTCAGATGAACGCCCTCGATCACCAGCCTGTCATCCGCGCTGAAGTCCGTGATCCCGTCACCATTCAATCCTTGGGGAGAGGCCAGAAAAACATCCGCGCCGGGGCCACCGGTCAAAATGTCGACACCGAGAAACCCCGCGAGCAGATCGTCGCCCTCACCGCCAGAGATCACGTCGTCCCCGGTGCCACCATAGAGCTGATCGTTGCCGAGGCCGCCTGCCAGGGTGTCACTCCCGCCAACGCCGACGATCAAGTCGTTCCCAGCGAGACCGTCGATGATATCCCCGGCCCCAAGCCCCACCAGGAAATCGTCCCCAGCACTTGGGGTCGCACCGGCCACGATCGCCGTTGCCGGCGCGTCGGTCGGCGCGGATGCCTGCGCAAATGGCAGGATATCGAACACCCCAGCCAGGAAAATCGAGACATCCGTCACACCATTGAAGTTAACATCGACATTGATGAAGGTGCCGTTTTGGGCCCGCGTCAGGCTCAATTGGTCCTGCCCCAACCGCACACCCGGGATCACTAGCGCATCGCCGAACGCGAAGTCTGTGATTACATCCCCATTCAATTCAAAAGGTGAGGCGCCATGGCCGAAGAAATCCGGGCCATCACCGCCCGATAGGATATCTGCCCCTGCGCCGCCGACCAGCAGATCGCTGCCCGCGCCGCC
The DNA here is from genome assembly GCA_038524325.1 of Pseudomonadota bacterium. GTDB lineage: Bacteria > Pseudomonadota > Alphaproteobacteria > Rhodobacterales > Rhodobacteraceae > Thermohalobaculum. The sequence continues at coordinate 8,887 of JBCBIS010000082.1, read as the reverse complement.
CGCCAGGCTGTCACCGCCGCCGCCTCCAAAGAGAAAATCGCTGCCCGCGCTCCCCAGCAGAAGATCGTTTCCCACGCCGGTTGCAGCACCTTCGATGCCGGTGAATTGGTCGAGAAACGTGCCATTGGTCGCGCCGCCAGCGGTGAGGTCCACCGTGATCGGGACGACCCCATCATAGACCACGATGTCGAGGCCGTCCCCGCCATCAATGAAATTCTGCGCCAATGCGCTGAGGATCAGATCGTCGCCAGGTCCTCCGAACACGCCGAAGCCCCCGCCAAACCCGGACAGTGCGTTCAAAGCCGTCGCGTCAAGCACGTCATTGCCGAGCGTCCCGATCACTTGCCCGTTCGCTGTCGCCACACCCAAAGACGATGCCGAAAAACTGACCGTCCCAAGCCCGGCTGAGATCCCCGCCAGGCCGGTCCCGGTCTGAAAGGTATTGCCACCGTTAAGCGAGAAACCAACCGGCTGACCGCCGCCTCCGGTGAACCCGAGGCTTGCTGGGTTTACGCCCAAACTCCCAAGCAGATCCGCCTCACGGCCAAGATTGCCAAAGACAGCCGTGTCCGCGAGGGCTTGAAGGACTTGGGCTTCCACCTGCGCGATTTGGGCTGGGTTGAGTTGGTTTGCCGAGAAAAAGCGCGAGACATCCCCGAGACCCGCATTGCTCAAACCGAAGGCCGCGGTCGACGCGGCCCCGGTGACATCCGGACTCGAAGCCGTGATCCCGCCAAACCTGACCAGCCCGTTGGGCCCCAATATCGTTCCGTCGACAGCTCCAATCATTTGAACCTTCCTCCTCCAAAAAAGGCTGTTCCGGAATGAAGCGAAATATAGGCGGCGCTTCTGTACGGATTTTTACAAGCCAATCTCAGATTTGCGACTCAATGGTCCAAAATTGCTGCTCGTTTGAGTCTCTTAGGGCAAAACGTAACACTGCCTAAGGCGATGGAATGAAGGGTGAGCCAGCCCCGCCGCGGCATCTGGCTATGCCGCCTCCGACAGCATTCATCCCAGTTGGCGCGCGGCCAGTCGCAAAGCCGGAAACGAGGAGATCCTGCCCCATGCGGCCGGTCGGCACGGGTTTGGGGCATTGACAGACGCCCGGGCGAGGATCGATCCCGCTTCGGCTGTGCGCGACGGCCAATGGCCCGATCCCGCGCTTTTCCTCAAGACATATGCGCATCCGGTGATGGATGCGGCCGAGATCCAGGTGGAAATTCGTGCAACTCGCGTATGGGGAGAAAAGCCGAAAGCGCAGAAGCCTTTGAAATAAAACTGCTTTCAGAGAAGGTCCAACACCGCTCCGAAGGGATAGGTTGCGGGTTCAAGTCCTGCCGGGGTCGCTAGGGGCAGCTCTCCGAAAGAGGCCTGCGCGGCATCGTATCCGGCGCAGGCCCAGGCAAGTCAGGTGGTGGCACCGATCATCTGCACGTAGGCGCCATACCCCTCCGCTTCGAGATCTTCCAGCGGGATGAACCGCAGCGAGGCTGAGTTGATGCAGTAACGCAACCCGCCCTGATCGGCAGGGCCATCGGGGAACACGTGGCCGAGATGGCTGTCGCCATGGCGCGAGCGCACCTCTGTCCGGATCATGCCGTGCGAGGCATCGCGATGCTCGACGATGTTCTCGGCGTCGACCGGGCGCACGAAGCTGGGCCAGCCGCTATGGCTGTCGAACTTGTCCGAGGAGAGAAACAGCGGCTCGCCCGAGACCACATCGACATAGAGGCCGGGCCGCTTGTTGTCCCAGAACGCGTTCCGAAAGGCGCGCTCGGTCCCGTCTTCCTGGGTGACGCGAAACTGCTCCGGCGTGAGTTTGGAGAGGGCGTCATCTGTTTTCGCATATTTAGTCACGGCGTTCTCCTGATGTCAGTCCTCGATGCGGTGATGTGGGCCGGCGGATGGCCCATGGTCTTCAGATATTCTCATTTAGGCCCGATGCGGCGCGATCAAAATCAACCCTGCCTATGAAACCGATTGACGATTGCAATTTCAAATCGGCGGGCGCGTGACCACCTCGGATAGAGGGCGTTTGTGCCTGACAGGGCCCCCATTAGGAGAGATGAGATGGCTTTTGCGGAGCTTGAGAACCCACCGACCGAACCGCTCGACGAGACCGATACGACCCTCGGCGAAATCGACCTCAAGAACATCGATCTGCCCGTCCAGAACTGGATGTTTCGCTTCCGCCGGGTGGATGTCGGAGTCGGCGGGATCGTGCCGTGGCACAGCCATGCCGCGCGGCCGGCGCTGCTCTATATCTTGCAGGGCGAGATCACCGAGTACTCGACGGCGGAGACCGCGCCGGTGCTGCGCAGGGCGGGCGATACGATCCCTGAATTCGGCGATGTCTCGCATTGGTGGAGGAATACCGGCGACACGCATGTCGTGATCCTGGCCGCCGACCTGGCCGAAGTCGAAAACTGCACCAGCGGGGAGTGCTGAGCGCCTCCACGCGAGGACAGAAGGCGGCGCCCGTTACTGGCGGGCGCCGCTGTTCTCAATAGGTCGCGACCCCCATCGGCCGCGCAAACAGATCGCCACGAGAGGGAACGGTAACCGGCGAGGTTGCCACCTCCTCCAAGGTCCCATCCGCCGCCACCGAGAGCACGTTGAGAACCGATCCGTCCCCGACCGGCGTCGTCGGGAAGGTCCGGTGCTTCGAGATGATCAGATGCGTCTCGTCCGGCGTCAGCCCGAGCTGGTAGGGCGCGCCATAGCCACGGAGCGCGAGATGCTGGATCTCCTTCGGCGCGCGGGGATCGGTGAGGTCATAGACCGAGACCGAGTCATCGCCGTTATTCGTCGTATAGGCGCGGGTGCCATCGGCGTTGATGAGGACCCAGCAGATCAAACCACCCGAATTGGGCACCGCAGTCAGGAAACTCAGCGCGCCGGTTTCGTCGAACGCATAGACGCCCAGCTTGCCCGCCGTGACGAACGAGACATAGAGCAAGTCCTCGCTGGGATGCGCCATCAGGCCGAACATCAGCGGGTCGGGCACGCCATCCTGATCGGTGTCGAGACCGCCCTCGAAGGCACTGGCCGGCGCCTCCAATTCCTGGACGAGGCTGATCTTGCCACCCTCGAGCCGCAGCGCGCGGAGCAGGCTGGGGCGAAGATCCTTCATCCCCGCACCCCACATCGCCTCGCGCGCCGGGATCCAGAAGCTGCCGAAATCGCCGTCAAAGACGAACTTTTCGCGGACCACCAGCGCTTGGGTGGGGGAACGGGCGGCGTCATCCAGCACGACATAGCCCCCCGCAGCCCCGGCGAGGGCGCCGTTCTCCGCAATCTCAAAGACCGAGTAGTTCGGGCGGGTGGCGCTCATATCCCGGTCGGGATCGGCATTCTTGTTGACCACCACCAGCCGGTCGCCGGCATGGCCGATCGAGGCAGGATTGACTCCACCCGAGGCGAAGGGCGAGCCCGGCACCGGGGCCAGCGCGCCGTCCTCGCCGATATCGAAAACCGCGATGCTGTCCGAGCCGCCATTGACGGCGAAGAGCCGGTTGCTGTCGCGGTCGATGATCACCGGCTGGTCGATATCGAACGGGCCGAAATGAGGCAGCTCATGCGGCGTGCGCCACCCAGCACCCCCGGTCGGATAGCGGCCCGAGAGCGTCAACTGCCCGTCCTCGGCAATCTCATAAGCGAGGATGGCATTCCCGTTCTCCACCGGGTCGTTCGTCATGGTGTAGACCATCGACCCGGCAAGCGCCGGCGCCGTTGCCAGCGGCAACAGGCCCAGCAATGCGCAGCATTTCGCGATCTTTGACAACATCGCAACGTCTCCTGAAGCTTGGATCTGTGGAAGTGCACCCTGCCGAAGAGCAACGCCTCGGCAGGGAAGGGCCGGCCCAGCAGGGCCGACCCGTTACTTCTGGGTGCTTTGCAGAACCGGATAGCCCCAGACATAAACCCAGTCGGTCTCTTGCGCCGGGACATGGCAGGCGAGGCACTCGCCGGCGTAATCCTCGGTGACCGGCCTGTCCGGCGCATCGGCGCTGAAATATCCCCAGCCCCAGCCATCGCCCCAGAGCGGATTGCCCGGGAACCGGCCCTCGCGGTCCTTGACCATCACGAACCAGCCTTCGAGCTCGGCCGCATGGCTGATCACTCCGGTCGTCATCTCGCGGGTCTCGGCAGCAAAGAGTTCCTTGACCAGAACCGTGCCGTCCGGGAACTCGCCAGTGGCTCGGTAATGCGCGGCCACGCCGGGCTGGGTATAGGTGACATGCAGGCCCGCCGCACCGGCCTGATCGCCAACCGTCTCTCCACCAGCGACGATCCAGGTGCCGAGAACGGTCCAATCGGCGCGGAAATCGGCCTGGGGCAGTTTGATCTGACCGGCACCGTGGACCGCGAGGGCAAAACCGTCCTCGATCTCCTCGGCCTGTCCCTGCACCGCGACCAATGCGAGGCAGAGCGGGAGGGCACGTGCAAGGCGCATCTTACTGAGGCTTCGCAGCGCGCAGCACGGGGTAGTACTGGGTGAAGACGAAGTCATCCACCGCATTCGCGTCATGGCAGGCATTGCAGCTCTCGGTCGGGAAGGCGGTCGCGGTCTGCTCATAGGGCGGCGCCTTGTGGCCAAAGCTGAAATAGGCCCAGTTGCCCGGCTCCCCGGCAAAGCGCTCCGCGTCGCGCACCTTCAGTTCCAGGCCCGAGAATTCGCCCTGGAAATAGCCGTTGCCCGAGCTTTCGAAACAGGCCCCCGTGGCGGCCTCGCAATCATCCCCCTTGCGAAGCAGGGTCAGCTCTTTCGCGAATTGCGTGCCATCGGCCCAGGTCCCGGTCTCCTGCCAATGGGCGAAGGCGGAGGGTTCGATATAGACGTTGTGATACTCTTGGAACGCGGCGGCGCCATCGTTCAGGGCGTTGGGCGTCAGCGGCGCCCCGACAAACACCCATTGCCGCCAGTTCTCGGGGATGTTCACCGAGCCGTCGGCATTGAAGCTGGCGCGGTTGATCTCGTCGGCGGCCGCCATTCCGGCCGCGGCCGTCAAGGACAGCGCGAGCGCGATGGAGATGCGATGGATTGCGCGGGTCATGGATATCCTCGCAACAAGTCGGCCCGGATCCTTCCGAGGCCTCCCAAAACTGAGGGAGCGGCGCGGCGCAGAGAAATTAAAATTCTCAATGGTTCCGATTTGCGGCGCGAGCTTCTGGTGCCGCCCAGGCGGTGCTAGGGTGGCCGTCACGCCGATGCGACCATTGGGTGACCGGGATGACGACTGACTTCGAGGCGGAACTGGCGCGTATCCGACGCGAGACCGAGGCAGCCGTCGGCCCGCATCACGACCGCCTGATTGGCTTCATCGAAGGGATCGGACAGCGCGACCGCCGCCCGGCCCCGGGCGACACCGCCCCGGATTTCGCGCTGCCCTGCGCCTCGGGCCAGATCTTGACGCTGGAGAAGCTGCTGCACGATCACCGGGCGCTGAGCCTGGTTTTCGTGCGCGGGCTCTGGTGCCCCTATTGCACCGCCCAGATGACGGCGCTGCAGCGCGCCTGCGCGGCCTATCGCGCCGCGGGGCTGCAAATTGCGGTCATCACGCCCGAGACCGGGGGGCGCGCGGCCGAGACCCGCGCCACGCTGGAGCTCGACTACAAGATCCTCTGCGATGTCGATTTCGGCGCTGCTTTGGCCTATGGCCTGCTCGTCGCCGTGGCGGAACAGGAGCGGGAGGTTCTGCTGAGCCATGGGTATGACCTCGGCACCCTCTATGGCAACGAGACCTGGTTCATGCCGATGGCCACCACTTTCATCATCGGAGCGGACCGGACGGTTCTGGATGTGATCGGCGAGGCCGACCAACGCATCAGACCGCATCCGGACGCGGTGCTTCAGGCGACCGTGTCCAGATTATCCGGCGCGTAACGCCTTCTCGGCAGGTAGGATTGCGCCCGCAACAGTCGCGTCAGCGTCACCGCCGCCGAAGACGATTGCCGCCCGCGCACTTCCGCCACGACGATCGACCGGGTGAGGAGCGGCTCGGCCAGGGGGCAGAAGGTCAGCCCCGGGATCAGCGGCTCGTGATCGCCACCCAGCGTCAGGCCAAGATCGGAGAGAACCAGGACCTGCGCCTCGACCGGGCGGGTGGCGCGGTGGCGGATGCTCCAGTCGGCATTGCGCGCCGCAGCCGACATCGCGAAATCCTGGTGGACCGGTGAGTGCAGCAGGCCGACCCAGTGGCGGTCGAGCACATCCTGCAACGACAACATCTCCTGCCCGGCCAGCGGATCCGTCTCCTGCAGGATCACCACCATCTCCTCGGTGTAGAGCGTGTGGCAGCGCAGCCTGGGCTCGGTCGCGACCGAGGCGTCGACAATGGCGAGGTTCAGGTCGCCGTCCAGCAGCCGCTCGACCAGATTGAGGTCAGAGCCGCCCTCGACATGCAACTCCAACCCTTCGGCGACCGAGCGGACCTCGCGGATCGGCTGGAGGAGATGGGATTTCTCGACCGCATCCGACACGCCAAGGCTGAGCGGGATCCTTGCTCCTCGGTTGAGGTCGCTGGCAATCGCGCGGGCGGCATCGCTGCTCTCATAGACTTGCTCCAGAAACGGCAGCACCATTTGGCCGAGCTGGGTCAGATGCGTCCGGTTGCGCTCGCGATGGATCAGCGAGCCGCCGAGTTCCTCCTCCAGTTTCTTGATCGAGAGCGTCAGGGTCGGCTGGGTGACATTGCACCGCTCCGCCGCCCGGGTGAAATTCAGTGTCTCGCTGAGGGCGAGAAAATATCTGATCTGTCTGAGTTCCATCCGGCGCGCTCTCCGCTTCACGTCTTTAGGCGCCACGTCTAAACGATCTGCGACAAAACGACCACCCGTGGTGACGTCACCGGATGCGAGTGTCGCGCAGTCTTTGAGGTCGCCTGCCGATGCTGCGGAACAGAAAGATGCATGTCCTGACCCTCCTCGATCACCCCGACCCGAACGCGTTCAGCGCGGCGGTCGCCCGGCAATTCAACGCAGGCGCCGAGGCTGCGGGGCATTCGACCGAGCTGGTGGATCTGCACGCTGAAGGGTTCGACCCGCGTTGGTCCGCGGCCGATATCGAGGCGGATGGCTCGGCCACCGTGCCGGCGGATATTCGGGCCGAGCATGCCCGGATCGACCGGGCGGATGCAATCTGCCTGGTCTTTCCGCTGTTCTGGTGGGGGATGCCGGCGATGATGAAGGGCTGGGTCGACCGTGTCTGGTGTTGGGGCTGGGCCTATGATCAACTCGACGACCCAGAGATATCGCTGCAACGGCCGCGCAGCGGCGTCCTGCTGATCCCCGCAGGGGCGCGGTCGGATGAGATGGAGGACGAAGGCTATCTCGCCGCGCTCGAGACCGCTTGGATCAAAGGCACATTCGGTTTTTTCGGCTTCACCGAGCGCCAGATGGTGGTGCTGAACGGCTCGACCGGGTCTGCAGCGCGACGCGCGGCGCTGTTGGAGCGTGCTTATCAAACCGGCTTCACTCTGCCGGCACCCGCTCACCACCCCGACAGCCCGGTTCGACCCGAAACCCTGATTTGACAGCAGCCAGACCCAAAGCCGCCCGCAACCAGAAGGGCGTACTGGCTGGCGCCTAAACTAGTGGTATAATTCATCGAAATTCACGCAATAGATAGAAATTCCGCCGACCCTTTGGGGTGGGAGAGAACGGCACAGCTCAACAAATCGATGCAGCGGCTGACAGCCTTTGCACGCATTCGAAGCAATCGATCAGGCGCCCCGTTCGATGAGAAAAACGTCACGGAGACGGGATGCGAGTCTCGCAGAGCATGGAAACCTTTCGCACCTCCGGCAGGAGGGGGGTGATCGCCAAGATCCATTGGTCCCTCGCACTGCTTGCCTGCCTGACGCTGGGCGTCGCCGGGGTGGGCATCTTCTCGCTTTGGTCGCTGAAACGGCATGTCTCCGAGATCTCGGCGACCCAAGTGCCCGCGGCGCAAACCGCCTATTCCTTGTCCCGCGATGCTGGGGCCATATCGCTTTTGGCGGCCAATTCGCTGAATGCCTCGGTGATCGATAACGGCGAGACAGTGATCAACGAGATGAGCATCGAAAGCTCGCATCTGCTCAACCAACTGCAATCGGACCTGATGGCGCTGCGCCGTTTTGGCGTTGCGGAGGCGAATCTGAGCAAGCTCGGCACGGATCTCTGGACGCTCGAATCGGGCGTCGGCCGCATGTTGGGCCTCCTGCAGATTCGACGGACGATCACCGAAAATATCAACATCATGAAAGCGGAGGTCGACGCGGCGCATCGGCGCCTTGATGCGGCTCTCGGACAGGTCATCGAAGATCCGGCGGGCGGGTCGCCGCCCTCGGAAGCCTCCGACGCCACCGAGTTGGCTGATACGGCCCTGAGGGTGCGCGGACTTGCGCATCTTCTGCTCGGGCGGCTGGGGCAGATCGTCAATGCGCAATCTGTGGCGGAGGTCGATGACGCGCAGCGCAGCGCGCTGCCGGTTCTGGACGCGCTAGGACAGATGACGGCAGAACTGGCCGCCACCCCCGTTGCCGGCGAGATTGCCAAGGCGGTCAAGACCTTCGACAGCCTGATCGATCCAACGCTCGGCCTCGCCTGGCTGCGCAAACGCCAACTGAGCACCGAGACCTTCGTCTCGGCCGAGGTCGCAGAAATCAATCGCTCCGTCACTGCGTTGAGTTCTGAGGTACGCAACCTGGTCGAGCGGAAAACTGCTCAGTTCAGTGCGGCAACCGACGGAGCCGTGCTGTTCTCGTTCAACAGCATGATCTTGATGATCGTCGCCAGCCTCGTGGCCGTCTGCGGAGCTCTGGCCTTCGCGCATTTCTTTGTGCGACCGGTCATCACCGACCGGATCCGCGCGCTCACCATTGCCCTGGATGCGAGTGCG
>JBCBIS010000081.1:0-17484 GCA_038524325.1 Pseudomonadota bacterium | reverse complement strand
CATCTGGCGATTGTCGGCGGGTCGGGCTCGGGCAAGTCCACCGTGCTCCGGCTGTTGCTGGGCTTCGAGACGCCGATGCGCGGGGCCATCACCTATGACGGCCAGGATCTGGCGCATCTCGACATGGCCCGTGTGCGGGGGCAGATCGGGGTGGTGCTGCAAAGCTCGAAGCTCTTCGCCGGGTCGATCCTCGAGAATATCCGCGGCGCTGGCGATGCCTCGCTGGAGGACTGCTTAGCGGCGGCAGAGCGGGCGGGGTTCGCGCGGGATCTCGAGTTTTTTCCGATGGGCGTGCATACCCCGGTGACCGAGGGGGCGGGCACCCTCTCGGGCGGGCAGCGCCAGCGGATCATGATCGCCCGTGCCCTGGCGGCCAATCCGAAGATCCTGTTCTTCGACGAGGCGACCTCGGCGCTGGACAATGCCACGCAGGCGGTGGTGGCGGCGACACTGGATGGGCTGAACGCCACGCGGATCACCATCGCCCACAGGCTCTCGACCGTGCGCAATGCCGACCGGATCGGCGTGCTGCAAGGCGGCCGGTTTGTCGAGATCGGCCCCTTCGACGAGCTGATGGCCAAAGACGGCGCCTTCGCCGCCCTGGCGCGGAGGCAGTTGACCGATGGGTGACATGGACGGTGCAAACGCTGGTTTCGACAGGAGCCGGGCGCGCGCCGGCCCGGGGGATGGCGCCAGATCCGGGGCCGCTCGCCACTTTATGGCCGATCCCAGCCTGTCCTGTCGCCGCGTCTTGGATGGGTGGCCCTGCGCCAGCCCATGGGGCCGGCCCGCGCCCGGCGGCTTTGGCGTGTTCCCGGGCGCAAGAAGGCATGCATTGAGCTGTTCCAGCAGGAAAGACCCGCGATGAGAAAAGCCCTCTACATCCTCGGCGATCTGGAAGACCGCGACATCATCTGGCTCTCGCGCAACGGACGCAAGCAGGACGTGGCACGCGGCGAGGCCCTGGTCACCGCAGGGCGAGAGATTGCCGATCTCTATTTCGTCACCCAGGGCGCCTTCCGGGTCACCCTGCCGGGCGGGGCCGAGGTGGCCGAGCTTGGCACCGGCGATGTGGTGGGCGAGATGTCCTTTGTCGAGAAGCGCCCGCCCGGCGCCGATGTCACGGCGTTGGAGCCCTCGCGCGTCCTTGCCGTGCCCCGGGCCGCCATGCTGGCCGCCTTTCGCGAGGACCCGGCCATGGCGGCCCGCTTCTATCGTGCGCTGGCCGTTTTCCTCTCGGACCGGCTGCGCGCGATGACCGAGCAGGCCCGGCCCGGCGATGCCGCGGGAGAACTGGACGAGGGTTTGCTCGACACGCTTCATATCGCGGGCGACCGGATGATCCGCCTGATCGACATGCTCGAGGGACGGGTCCATTGAAGGCGTTGATCGCAACCCCCACCGCGGGAGAAATCGTCACCACCGCCTATGTCGCCTCGGTCGTCGCTGCGACTAGGGTCTTCAACGGGCTTGGCTGGAGCTATCTGCACGCGACTTTCGACGGCGCGGACGTGGTGATGGCGCGAAACTACATGGCCAATCTGGTGCTGCAGCGGGCAGAGATCAGCCATGTCCTGTTCCTCGACAGCGATATGGCGGTGGAGGAGGCGGTGCTCTCACGCTATGTCGCCGCCGATAAAGGTGTGGTCGGCGCGATCTATCCCGAGCGCCATCTCGACCTGGCCCGCTATGCGGAGGTCTCTGCCCAGGGGGCGACGCCCGAACGGGCGCAGGCCATGGCGCTGACCTATAACGTCCATCTCACCCCGGGCCAAGTGCGGGTCAAGGGCGGGTTCTGCGAGGTCGAGGGCCTCGGCTTCGGCTGCGTCCTGATCCAGCGCGGGGTGTTGGAGCGGATGGTTGCCAAGGGCGTGGCCCGCGAGATCAACAGCGGCAAGCTGGCGCAACAGGGGATGGGCCCGACCATCCGCGACTTCTTCAGCCGGGTCGAAGGGCCGGAGGGTCAGTGGCTTTCGGAGGATTACGCGTTCTGTCAGAGGGTGCGCAAAGGGCTGGGTGAGAAGATCTGGGGCGATGCTTCCGGCGAAGTCGGCCATGTTGGCCGCATGACCTATGGCGCCCCGTTCCTCGAACGGCTGCGGGGAGAGGTGGAGACGGGCAGCAAAGACTGAGTGCAGCCTAGGTGCGAAAGGCTGCCCGGCGGCGTTGAACTTCAAGAATTGGTCACCCGAACCCAAGGCTGGGGCGCTGGATCAGTGCCACCCCATAAGCGCGGGCTGGGGCATTGTCCCCCCGGCATGCCCGCTCTTGGGCCGAGAGCTGTGTGGTTGACAGAGAGTGGTGATCGGAGAAGCGCCGATCCGGCCCCCAATCCCAAGACAGGTTGGAGGCAGCGCGCGCTAGCGGCCGAGGCCGATCTGGTGGCCCAGGATGCGGCGGATCCTTTTGGCGTGGCGGGTGACGTGGCGGGTCAGGGAGAAGGGCTCGGAATAGGCCGCCTTCATCCGCGCCGCATTTCCTGGCAGATCGATGGGCGCCGGGACTTCCCGCGGATCCCCCGCCTTCACGGCAAAAAGCGAGGTCGGCGCCCGTTCGGCCATCACAGCAAAACCAGCCTTCTGCAGCGCCAAAACGAGGCAATCGTGACTGAAGCCCAGGGTATGCGCGAAGTGAAACCGGTCGAAGCCTTTGTTGGAATATCCCGCCATGTCAGGCACTTCGAGATACAAGGTGCCACCTGGGGCGAGCCAGTCGCGCATCTGTTCCAAGGCCGCAATCGGCTGGTTGAGATGCTCTAGCACATGCAGGCAGGTGATCAGGTCGAAATGCCCTGACGGAAAGCGCATCTCGGCCCAGGCGCCGTGATGGATCGTGGCCTCACCCGCAGCGCCAGCGGCGTGCTGGGCGAAACTGTCGCCCGGTTCGATCCCATGCGCCTCGTGGCCCTTTGCGGCGAGTTGGCGGACAAGCTCGCCGGAACCACAGCCAAAATCCAGCGTTCTCAGAGGTTTGGCGATATCAACCGCAGATGTGATCTGAGCTTCACGGCTGGCCGCCTCCCGCGCCTTTCGTGCCTGATGCGAGGCCGAGGGGCGGCGGCGCAGGAACTGGTACTCGAAGCGATAGGTGCTGGCGTAATAGGCGGCCAGCTCCGCATCCGTGGGCATTGGATTGTGAAACATCAGCCCGCAGGAATGGCAGATATGGGTGCTCAAACGCTTCAGCTTGCGGTCTAGCGACCCGATCTGCGCGTGATCCGCCGAGCCGCAAACCGGGCAATCGGTTGCCTCGCCGCGATAGGGATAGGGCAGGCCAGGGAGGAAATAGGCAAGCATCCCATGCCCCTGCCTTTCTCCGCGGCGCTTGTCAATCGGGCGGCGCGCTGCCGGATACCGATTTCACGGCGCCCAGAGCGCTGGATCGTGCCAGGGTGCGGGCAGCGAGAGGATGCCGCCCGCCTGCGCCCCGTCTTCGCGCAATGGCAGCGATTGCCAGGCCTCGGCCCAGGCCGGAGGGGCGGGATATGGCGGGACGATGCTGTCCTCTCTCCGAAAGCCGAACTGCCGATAATACCCGGGATCGCCGAGGACGAAGACGCGCGCACAGCCTTGCGCCGCCAGGAGGGCCGTCCCTTCGGTGACGAGGGTGCGGCCAATCCCGCGCCGCTGACACGCCGGAGCGACGCAGAGGGGGCCGAGAAGGGCGTAATCCTCATCGCTGCCGCTCGAACGAGCTTGCGTGAAAAGAATATGTGCCACAGGGGTTTGCTGGATGGTGCTCACCATCGAAGTAATCCCCTCGCCTGCTTTGAAATCCAAGAGGGCGGAGACCAAGGGGCGCAGATCCTCTTCGGGAAAGTCCTGCGGATAAAGCGCCAGGAGGGCAGCCCGGTCCGCCTCGGTCGAGGCACGGATCACCGCAGGAATGTCTGCCCGCGCGCCCGTCACTCCGCCGGCTCTTTCGCCAGCGGGTGGCGGGTCAAGACCAACTCCTTCATGCGCGCGTCGAGCACATGGGTGTAGATCTCGGTGGTGGAGATATCGGCATGGCCCAGCAATTGCTGAATCACCCGCAGATCGGCGCCATGCGCCAGCAGATGGGTGGCAAAGGCGTGGCGGAGGGTGTGGGGCGACAGCCCCTCCGGGTCCAGCCCCGCGGAAATCGCCAGCTTTTTCAGCGACATCCAGAAGGCCACTCGGGTCAGATGCCCGGATTTCCCGCGCGAGGGGAACAGCCAGGGAGAGCGGTTGCGCGCATCCTCCGCCGCATCGCGCTGCGCCAGCCAGGCCGCCACCGCGCCCCGCGCCGGGGTGGAGAGTGGCACCATCCGCTCTCGCCCGCCTTTGCCGCGGACCAGGATCATCCTTGGGTCTCCGCGCACCGCCGCGACGGGCAGCGAGACCAACTCGGTCACCCGCAGCCCCGTCGCATAGAGAAGTTCCATCAGGCAGCGCATCCGCGCCCCGGCCTTCTCCGTCGCGTCGAGCAGGCGTGAAACCTGATCCTCGGTCAGCGTGTTGGGCAGCGTCTTTGCCTTTCGCGGCCCGCCGATCCGCGCCGCCGGATTGTCCGTGCGCAGTCCCTCGGAATAGGCGAAGCGGAAAAACTGGCGCAGGGCCGAGAGCCGACGTGCCCGGGTCGAGGCCGACAATCCGCGCCCCTCCAAGGCTGCGAGATAGGCTTCGATCACCGCCCGGTCGGCGTGCTGCAGCGCGTCTGTGCCGGAATGGTCGAGAAAGTCCACCAAATCCCGGCGATAGGCGTCCAGCGTGTTCCTTGCCGCGCCCAATTCCGCCTGCTGTGCTTCGAGAAAGGCGCTGATCCAGCGGGCGGGCATCAGCTCCGCTCGGGCAGGGGCAGGTCGATGACGCGCTCACGCACCGGTGCGGGCAGGTCGAACAGCAACGCATAGGCGGCCAGGCCCATGACGCTCAAGACGCTCATAACAATGAGGAATTTGATGATCCGTCCCAGGGTGCGCACTGCTGGCCCTCTCTGCTCTCGTTCCGTGTCGGGTTTGACGGAACGGCCGTCTGCCCGCTCCCTTCAACGCCTGTCTTTTCCGCATCCGTCCTCTGGTCTATGAAGCGAGAGGTTCGGGTGCCTGCCTGCGACCGCAAATCTACCCGGAGGAGAGGCCGTGCGCAATCATCCTTCGGCCCGGTGAAGGAGAACGGATGACCGCCGCGCAATACGCCAGACGCCCCGCCACGCGGCTGACCCGTCCAGTTGTTCTGATCGGTCTGATGGGCGCGGGCAAGACCTCGGTCGGCCAGCGGCTGGCGGCGCTGTTGGAGGTGCCATTCCACGACTCCGATCACGAGATCATCGCCGCGGCGCAGATGGAGATCCCCGAGATTTTCGAGCAATTCGGCGAGGGCGAGTTCCGCAGGCTCGAGCGCCGGGTGATCTCGCGCCTTCTGACCGAGGAGACTGGCGTGCTGGCCACCGGCGGAGGGGCGTTTATGCAGGAAGAGACGCGGGCCGCGATCGCGGGGCAGGCGATTTCGGTCTGGCTGAAGGCAGATCTGGAGGTTTTGGTGGCCCGCACCGCCGGTCGCAGCCACCGGCCGCTCTTGAACACCGGCGATCCGCGCCAGGTGCTCTCGGACCTGATCGACCGGCGCTATCCGCTCTATGCTTTGGCGGATCTGCATGTGGAAAGTGTTTTGGATCAGACACATGACGATATGGCGGGGCGGATCATCGCCGCCTTGACCGGGGCAGGGGTGGTGGAGAACGGATGACCGAAACTCTGCGCGTGGGCCTGGGCGCCCGCAGCTATGACATCGTGATCGGCCAGGGGCTGCTGGCCGAGGCGGGGGCGCGCATCGGCCCTCTGCTGCCGCGGCCCTTTACCGTGATCGTCACGGACGAGACGGTCGCCGGGCTGCATCTCGCAGCCTTGCAGGCGGGGCTTTCCTCGGCGGGGATCGCCTCCGAGGTCATCCTCCTGCCGCCCGGCGAGGCGACCAAATCCATGGCCAATCTGACGGTGGTGGTCGAGCGTCTGTTGGAGTTGAAGGTCGAGCGCGACGATCTGATTCTGGCCTTTGGTGGCGGAGTGATTGGCGATCTCGCGGGCTTTGCCGCCGCCGTGCTGCGCCGAGGGGTGGATTTCGTGCAGATCCCCACCACGCTGCTGGCCCAGGTCGACAGTTCGGTGGGCGGCAAGACCGGGGTGAACGCGCCCCAGGGCAAGAACCTGATCGGGGCCTTCCACCAGCCGCGCCTCGTGCTCGCGGATATCGATGTGCTGGGCACGCTCTCGGGCCGTGAGTTCCTGGCCGGCTATGGCGAAGTGGTGAAATATGGGCTGCTGGGCGATGCCGAGTTCTTCGCCTGGCTCGAGGTCAACGCGCCGGCGCTTCGCGATGGTGATGTGGCCAAGCGGATTGAGGCGGTCCGCCGCTCCTGCCAGATGAAGGCCGATATCGTGGCCCGTGACGAGAAGGAACGGGGCGACAGGGCGCTCCTCAATCTCGGTCACACGTTCGGCCATGCGCTGGAGGCCGCGACCGGCTATTCCGACCGTCTGCTGCATGGCGAGGGCGTGGCGATCGGCTGCGGGTTGGCCTTCGACGTCTCCGCCCGCATGGGCCTCTGCGCGCAGGAGGCGCCCAGCCGGGTCCACGCCCATTTGGCCGAGATGGGCATGAAACACCGCCTCGCCGACATTCCGGGAGATTTGCCCGACGCGGACGGCCTGATCTCACTGATGGCGCAGGACAAAAAAGTCCGCCAGGGCCGCCTGACCTTCATCCTCGCCCGCGCCATCGGCGATGCGTTCCCCACGCGAGACGCCGATATGGACGTGATCCGCCGCACCCTCACCGAGGCGCTTGCCGACCGCTGAATGGCCTCAGGCGGTGATCCGCGCGAAAAGGGGATCGCAGGGGGGAATCCAGAAGGTCGGGTCGATCTGGGTTCCGTTGCGCGTGGCCTGTGCATCCCTTGCCAGCGCGTAATCGCGGATCGTTCGGGTCTGGACGGGAACCTCCTTTTTGCGGTTATAGGCCGAGAAACAGGCCGTCTGCACTGCGGTTGGGAAGCAGTCGAGTTTGAAGAAATCTTCCTCGGCCCATCCCGCGCCCGATCCGGTGAAGTCGATCACGCCAACCTCGCCGCTGTTCCGGTCGTAGAGCACGTTCTCGGAATGCAGATCATGGTGCGCCCAGACCCGCCGCTGCCCGCGGAACGCCTCGCAATGGGGTGAGGTGCCAAAGCGGCTGCACTCCGCAGCGATCCAATCGGTGCCGCGGGACAGGCCGTGAAAACCGCGCAGGAACGCGCCGAGCCGGTTTCCGATATGCGTCAGTTCCGCCCGGGAGAGTGACGGGATCTGATCGCGCAGGGGTTGGCCCGGCAGGCGGGTCATCGCCAGTGCCCCGGACGTAGCATCATGGTCGAGCAAATGCGGCACCGCCACGCCGCCGACTCGCCCGCCCATTGTCCGGAGCAAGGCCGCTTCGCGCGCCGCTTCGACCAGATTTGGCTGTTTTGGGATCACGATCACATGGCGGCCAGAGAGGAGGGCAATGCTTTGCACACCCTCGCGCAGCTCGATCTGAGGACCCAACAGCCCCGCGAACCGCCGCCTTGCCAGTCGAAGCGCTTCCGCTTTGGCTTGGCGGGTCGGGAGAGAACGTTCGCGGGGGCTGGGCATCTCGGACCTCCTTTGGTTGCTGCCCATTCATCATGCGCGGTAATCTGGCATTCGTTAAATGGATTGATCTTATGTTTTGATCGATGATTTGGATGAAACGCATTCGGTCGATTTTTCGTGACCCCAGAATGCGTCTGAGATACGACGGCGAGATGACAGGGGCGCCCGGCGGGCTGAGATGGACCCTTAGAACCTGATCCGGTTCGGACCGGCGGAGGGAGTCATCGGGCGCCGTGCCCGGTCTCCTCCGGTATTGTGGAGGATGACATGACCCGGCTTCTCACCTTGATCCTAATGCTGGCGACGACGCCGGCGCTGGCCGCTGACAAGATGACCATCATTCTGGATTGGTTCATCAACCCCGATCACGGGCCGATCCTGGTGGCCGAGGAGAAAGGCTATTTCGCCGAGGTCGGGTTGGAGGTCGAGGTCGTCCCGCCCGCCGATCCCGCCGATCCGCCCAAGCTGGTGGCGGCGGGTGCCGCGGATCTGGCCGTCTCCTACCAGCCGCAATTACACCTGCAGGTCCATCAAGGTCTGCCGCTGGTGCGGGTTGGCACGCTGGTGGGCACGCCGTTGAACTGCCTTCTGGTCCTGGCGGACGGGCCGATTCAGACGCCCGCTGATCTGAAGGGCCGCAAGGTCGGCTTCTCGGTCGCGGGGGTCGAGGAGGCGCTGCTTTCGGCCATCCTGGCGCGCTATGATGTCGGCTTTGACGAGATCGAGCTGATCAATGTGAACTGGTCCCTCTCGCCCTCGCTGATGTCCGGCCAGGTCGATGCCGTCATCGGCGCCTTCCGCAATTTCGAGCTGAACCAGATGGAGATCGAGGAGATCCCGGGCCGCTGCTTCTATCTCGAGGAAGAAGGCCTGCCCGCCTATGACGAGCTGATCTATGTGGCGAACCCCGAGACGATGGATGCCGACAAGATCCGCCGTTTCCTGGCGGCCACCGAAAAGGCCACCCATTTCATCGTCAACCAGCCCGAGGCTGCGTGGGAGATCTTCTCCGGCACCTCGCCCGATCTGCAGGACGCGCTGAACGCCAAGGCCTGGGTCGATACCTGGCCGCGCTTTTCTCTCAGCCCGGCGGCACTGGATCATGGCCGTTATGCGCGGTTCGAGGCCTTCATGCAGGAGGCGGGGCTGATCCCCTCGATCAATCCGGTCTCTGCCATGGCCGTCGATCTGGGGGCGGAGTGATGTATGGCTCGGCGGTTCTGAGCGCCTGGCGCGCGGCGGCGCCGGAGTGGGACGCTTACACGCGCCATGCCTTTGTCGAAGGGTTGGGCGACGGCACGCTGCCGCGCGAGGCTTTCCTGCATTACCTGGTGCAGGACTATGTCTTCCTGATCCATTTCTCCCGCGCCTGGGCGCTGGGGGTGGTGAAATCGGGCTCTCTCGACGAGATGAAGGCCTGTGCTGCGACGGTCGATGCGCTGGTCAATACCGAGATGCGGCTGCATATCGAGACCTGCGCGGGCGAGGGGATTGCCGAGGCGGAGCTCTACGCCGCCACCGAGTCGAAGGCCAATCTCGCCTATACCCGCTATGTCATGGATGCCGGGCTGTCGGGCGATTTTCTCGACCTCATGGCGGCCCTTGCGCCTTGCGTCTTCGGGTATGGCGAAATCGGTGCGCGGCTGGGGGCGGAGGCGGGCGAGACCCCCTATCACCCCTGGATCGACACCTACGCGGGCGCGGAGTACCAGGGTCTCTGCCAGGACGTCGCCGTCATGGTGCAGCAGGCGGCGGAGGACCGGCTGGGCGCCGACCCCACCGCCTCACCGCGCTGGCCCGCTCTCTGCCAGCGCTTTGCCATGGCCACCGCGCTGGAGGTGGATTTCTGGCAAATGGGCCTCGATCGCTCATGAGGATCGCGGGCGATTTCCGGATCGGAGAGACGCCCATATTCAGTGGGCTGGATTTGGCATTGGAGCCGGGGGAGTGGACCTGCCTCCTAGGCCCCTCCGGTGTCGGCAAATCCACTATCCTGCGGCTGCTGGCGGGGTTGGAGACGGGCGGGCGCTTCTCCGGCACGCTCTCGGCGCCTGACCGCCCCGCCTATATGGCGCAATCCGACCTGCTGGCGCCTTGGCTAGATGTGACCGGCAATGTGACCCTCGGCGCCCGACTGCGGGGAGAACGGCCCGATCTCGACCGCGCCCGGGCGCTGATCGCCGAGGTCGGGCTGGCGGGGCATGAAGCCAAACGCCCGGCGGAACTCTCCGGCGGGATGCGCCAACGCGCGGCGCTGGCCCGCACGCTGATGGAGGACCGTCCGGTGGTGTTGCTGGACGAGCCTTTCTCCGCGCTCGACGCCGCCACCCGCGCCGCCTGTCAGGAGTTGGCATTCCGGCTGCTGGAGGGCCGGACTGTGCTTCTCGTGACCCACGACCCCGCAGAGGCCGCGCGCCTTGGACATCGCGTTCACCTGCTCGCCCGCCAAGGCATCGCGGAGACCCTGATCCCCGAGGGCCCTCCCATCCGCCCCGCCATGGCGCCCGCGACCCTCGCCGCCCAGGCCACCCTGTTCGAGCAGGTCCGCGCGGCATGACACCGCCTCGGCGTCTCTCGTGCAAGCCGACCCTCCGGGACGCTTGGGCTGAGGACCCGCGTGCCCTATCCGCTGCACGCTGGGCGTGGCCCGCGCGGGAGGCGGCAGCACCGATGCGCCGCAATCGCGAAGCGGAGACTTGCCGCCAACGCGCCTTTGCCGCTGTGAGCTCAGCACGACCTCCGCAGGATGAGGCAGCACAGGCTCGCCGCGATGGGAACGCCGAGGCCCGCCGCCAACGCGCCTCTGCCGCTGCACGCTGGGCGCGGCCCTTGCGGGACGCGGCAGCACAGGTCCGCCGCGATTGGAGCGTTGAGGATCGCCGACAAAGCGCCTTTGACGCTGTGAGCTCGGCACGACCTCGGCAGGACGCGGCAGAACACATCCGTCGCGATGGGAGCGTGGAGGGCGATCACCAGCGCGCTTTGGCCGCCGCGAGCTGGGCTCGGCACGCGCGGGACAGGGCAGACCAGATCACGCGCGACGGGGGTGCTGAGTTTGACTTCGCGCCTGCTTTGGCGGCTGCACGCTCGGCAGGATGTCCGCACCATCAGGCAGCACCGATCGATCCGGACGGGGACGCGGGATGAGATCCCTTCCCGCCCGCGTCGTCTCCCCGCTGATCACCCTCGCGCTGATTGTCGCCCTATGGCAGTCGGTCGTCTGGTTGACAGGTGTCAAACGCTTCATCCTGCCCGAACCCTGGTCCGTGGCTGAGGCGTTGTGGCGCTACCGCGCTTCACTGGCCGAACACACGCTGACCACGCTGACCGAGATCGTGCTGGGAATTTTGATTGCGGTCACTCTGGGGATGTTGACCGCGCTGCTGCTCATGGCCTCGAAAACCGCGCGAGAGCGGGGGCAGACGCTGCTGGTCATCACCCAAGCGCTGCCGGTTTTTGCGCTGGCGCCGATTCTGACTCTTTGGCTGGGCTATGGTCTCTGGTCCAAGGTCGCGATGGCCACGCTGATCATCTATTTCCCGGTGACGGTGACGTTCTTCGACGGGCTGAGGCGGACCGATCCGGGGCTGTTGGATCTCGCGCGGGTCATGGGCGGCACGCCGCGCCGGATCCTCTGGCAGATCCGGGCGCCCGCGGCGCTGCCGGCGCTGGCCTCGGGACTGAAGCTCGCCGCGGTCTATGCGCCGATCGGGGCGGTGATTGGCGAATGGGTCGGGGCCTCGCACGGGCTCGGCTATCTGATGCTGCGCGCCAATGGCGAGGTGAAGACCGATCTGATGTTCGCCTGCGTGATCGTGCTGGCGGCTCTGGCGGTGACGCTCCACGCGCTGGTCTCGGCCTTCGCCGCCCGGCTCGCTCGCTGGCGCCCGGAAAGCGCCGATCAGGCCGAGAGCGCCCAATCCCAGTAAAGCGACCGCGCCCGTTTCGCCAGCGGCCCATGGGCGTAAGCGACATCGTCGAACCGCGTCACTGGCGTCACTTTCGCGATATTGCCGGACATGAACACCTCATCCGCCGCCTCGAAATCCGCAAATGACAGCGTCGTCTCATGCACCGCCACCCCATCGGCACGGAGCAGGCCGATCACCCGCTGCCGGGTAATGCCGTTCAGGAAGGTGCCGTTCGGGATGGGGGTGAAGACCTCGCCATCCTTGGCCATAAAGACATTCGCCGTCGCTGTCTCGGCCACATTGCCCAACGGATCGGCGACCAGCGCATTGTTGAACCCGCTGGCATGGGCCTCGCGCAACATCCGCGCATTGTTCGGGTAGAGACAGGCCGCCTTGGCGTTGGTCAGCGCGCAGTCCAGCGTCGGGCGGATGAAGCGCGTCCGGGTCATGCTCTGCGTGGTGTCGGGGGCGGCAAGGGGCAGATCCTCGAGGCAGAGGCAGAACACCGTCGAGGTCGGGTCGGGGCTGAGCACACCCGCCGTGCCCTCGGTCGACCAATACATCGGGCGGATATAGACGGGCGCGTTGCTGGGAAAGCGCGTCAGCCCCTCGCGGGTCAGCGCGACGATCTCTTCTGGCGTCATGGTGGGGGTCATCCCCAGCGCCTCGGCCGAGTGGTTCACCCGCTGGCAATGCGGCAGAAGATCCGGCACTGCGCCCTCGAAGGCCCGCGCCCCGTCGAAGACTGGCGTGCCGAGCCAAAGCCCATGATCGGCGGCCCGCAAGACCAATGGGTTGCCTTGATGCCACGCGCCTTCAAACCAGGTGTGAATTTCCGTACCGACCGCCATGTTCCGCCCTTTCTCTTTGCCGCGAGTATGGTCAGCATTGCTGACCGGTCAAGCTGCGTCGACAGGATGACCCGAAAACCATGCTGCCGGAAAGCCTAAGTGCTGGCATCGAAAGCAGGATCGACCGGCACTTGCAGAGCTGTGACCAAGTGGTTGGTTCGTGCCGCCGTCGCGATGACCCGCAACAGATCGGCGTGCTGCGCCTCGGTCATCCCTTTCGCCCGCGCCGCCGCCGTATGAGAATGCACGCAATAGCTGCAGGCATTGGCGGTCGAGACTGCGATATAAATCATCTCCTTGGTCAGCGGGTCCAAGGCCGAACCGGGGCGCATCACCTCTTTGACCGCGTTCCAGGTCTCCTCGAGCAGCGCCGGGTCAAACGCGAGATAGCGCCAGAAATTGTTCACCGGGGCGCCGCCTCTCGCCGCGGAGATATCGTCGAAAACCGCCTGAACCCTGGGGTCGTCAGACGGGTTGGGATGCGGGGGCAGGGTGGACATTTTGCGCTCCTTTCTATTGTGTCGAGAAAGCGAGGTTAGACAGGGAAAGCGGACCCAAAAAGCCCCTTGCCAGAACGTAACAGAAGTGCCATACACCGCCCACTCAAGGACGCGGGCGTAGCTCAGGGGTAGAGCATTACCTTGCCAAGGTAAGGGTCGTGAGTTCGAATCTCATCGCCCGCTCCATAACGCTAGAAATAGCGGTTCTCTATCAGTGTTTTGGGGCGAAAGTGTTCCACAAACAAAGCCTCCGTGGAACACTTTCACCATTCAATGCCGGCGATCACTTGCATTGCATCGGCCGCCAGACGCGCCCGTCGCACTTTCTGGGTATAGCTCTCAGACGTGCGCGCTTGAGTGTGACCGTGGATTGTCATCACATGGTATTGGCTACACCCGCCCTCTGCGAGGAGCTCGCCTACCGCTTTCCGGACGCCGTGGGCGGATCGATCGGGCAAGCCCGCCTCGATGCACCATCGCTTGAAGGTCGCCGACATGACATCGCCGCTCGCGAACGGCGCCCCGGACCGGGTCAGAAGGTAGGTTTTTCCCTCGACGGTCATTGCCCTGGTTGCCTGATAGAGTTGCGGGGCCATGGGGATCTCGACAAAGGCGGATCCCGATTTTCCGGGCTGCCAACCGATCACCCGCGTTCCGTCTTTCACGCTCTCATTGCTTCGGCCGAGGAGGCGCGCATCATCGATCCGACAGGCGGTGAAGGCGAGGAGGGTCAAAGCGAGGAAGGGCATCGATCCGGGTCTGTGCGCCTCTCGAAACGTCTCGAGATCGCCAAGCGTCCATGGCGTGGCGCCGCCTTTGCTCTTGTGGATCTTCTCAACGCCGAGCGCCGGATTGCTGGTCACATAACCGCGTTGCTCGGCCCATCGAAACATCACGCGCAGCGCTTCGACCATCGCGTCCGCCCATGCGCTGCGGTCGCTCATGCCGTCGCGGATCTGATAGACCATCGCCGGAGGCATCTGCGCGTCATATCCGCCCCAAGTCGCTTTGAGCTCGTTTAAGAGATAGGTCCGCTTTCTGAGGGTCTTTGTCGATTTGTTCTCGGCCGCAACGTCCTTGCGCATCGCCGCCAAGTGCAGATCGATGAGCCATCCGAGGCTTCCCTTGATCTGGGTCTCGACGGTCTCAAGCGGGAGCGCAATCCCCCGCCGGGCGGCTTCGTAATGTTTCTGAAACCGCTTGTCCTCGGGACCGACCGGGAGGGTTAGGATCGCGTTCTTATTGCCCTCGCGGCGAACGCGATAGCGGACATGGCCGCTCTTTAAGGTTTCCTTGATCAGTCCCTTAAACTCAATTTTCACACATATCTCCCGGCCATTTCTTTGGCCCCGCAAGTTCCTTGGTTTGGCCGGGGGGATCAAGCGTTTTCGGTTTGCTTTCCATCTCCGGCGATGTTAGCTTTCCGGCTAGGCTTTCGCGGGCGATCTCAATTGCGGACACGATAAGATCGGCTTTGCCGCGCGGGCAAAAATACACGGCGTGAGCGCCCTGCGCGGCGATCTGCAGATCCAAGCGATCACACATCTTGCCTCGGCGGCCGGGCTTTTGAAGGAAAAGCGCGGCCAGCTTCGTCAAGTGGGCGACGCAATCGGCGAGATCCGGGTAATCACTGCGGGCAAGGTGTGATGGTGGCCAATTTCTCAAGGGATAACGCTCACGGTTACCGATGTTACCGATGCAAACCGTTGGCGCGCAATGCGGATCCGTAGCGGGTGCTGCGGTGGGTTTTTGGCTTTTTTTATCGCTCATCGCTCACGGCCGGAACGGAACGGAACGATAACCCCTTAAAGGGCCCCTTACCGATGCTGAGACGTAGCAGTGCTGAGAAAAGGGAAGCGGCCGATCGGGTCTCGCGGATCCTTGTCTCGCCGCTGGTCGAGATGGGAATGCGCAAGGCGAAATCGCAAAGCTTTGAGGGGCATTGCGAGATGCTTGAGCGGCTCGGGCGGAGGCTCGCTTATATGACCGAGGCGGGATTACGGGCGCTCAAGGCGCAGATCGCGCGGATGCCAAAGGGAACGCTTAAAAACGTGTGGCCCGATGAGATTACCATCCTGCATTGGGCCTGGGCGATCGAGGCGCCGCCCGCCGGCGAGAGTGAGTTCGTGAGGAGGATCATGGCAAGCCGGATCGGATTGCGCGCGGCGGAGGCTGGCCCTTTCGTGCTGGTTTGTTTGATGCGGCATCTCAAGCTGCGGGGGCACGTGCCGACCAATCGTAACAATGCGTGGGCACTCATCCATGCCGAGGCGACGGATTCGCGATTGCGGGTCGAGAAGACCGAGCGCATTGCGGCCGAGGATGCAAGCCGCATCCCGCCGCGGGAGTTGGTATACGCTCGGATGATCCGGGCGGCGATCGAGCGGGCTCAAGACCTAACAAGGGCAAACGAGCATGACGAAAAGACAGGGGAAGACGAAAGCGCGGCCGGTGTCACTCTTTGACTTGCCGGCCCCAAAACCGCGGCGAGATGCGCAGCTAAGGGAGAGTGGCCAGCCGCCGGTTGCGTATATGGATCCGGTTCAAATAGCGCTCGAGAAAGCGGGCGGGGTGACGGCTGCGGATATGCTGTCGCTTGGGGCGTTCGATGTTCGCATCCATGAGGCGGGCGAGCGGATTGATCGAACCGTAAGCGGTGTCAGGGCGCGGCACCTTCATGCCATGCCGTTTCTCTCCCCGGCGCAGCGGCATGCGGGCCAAACCTATGGCGGCGTGATGGAGGCGCTTACGCTTGGGATCGGTGGCAGCGGCTTTGATCCTGGCGCGGCAATTCCGGGCCCGCGCGGTCTGGGATCCTACCTCAAGCCACTCGAGATGGGGATCTTGCGCGATCTCGCCCATGAGGCGGTGCCGAGGTCACGGATCGCGCTTGAGCCAACCCGGATCCGTGGCAAGCCATCCAAGGGCAGCGCTGATCTTGGAAAGCGCCATGTCGGCAGGGTGTCGACCGAGCCAAAGGATCCTGCGCTCGACAAACGGCGGGCCATCATGGCGCGGGATTTGCTCGACCTGGTATGCATCTCGGGGCATTCGCTAAGCGCAGTGCTCAAAGTCCATCGGTGGTATGACAACGGCGGCAATCGATCGAAATTGCAAACGGCATTCGGTGCGCTCCTCGATGATCTTGCGCATTCTTTCAACGGCCGTGACGCGGCATTTGCCGGTGGCTGGTCTCACGATATTTCACCGTGAGCGATATTCGCGCTTGACGGCTTAAAGGCGATAAGGGTATGCACTTATGCACGGTCGGAAGTTGCGCCCGGATCGAGAGATCCCGGGCGCTTTTCATTTCTAGCGCATCGCAGGCGCTCAAGCATCGGCTTTCCAGCCCGCTTTCCAAGAAAATCAGATCGAGGCTCGAACATGCGCCAGATATGTGCGGTGCGCGGTTGTCAGGCGATCGCGCTCCAAGGCGAGCGCCATTGCGCGACGCATAAACGAGAGCGCGAAGATAGCGAGCGGGCGCGTAAGGCCGCGATCGATGCCGGTCGGCGCGATGAGGAAGCCCGCAAACTGATCCGCTCGCGCCGCTGGACTGAGCTTAGCCGCCGATATCGCGCTGAGCATCCCTATTGCGAGATCTGTCTCGCTCAGGATCCCCCGCTCTATGTCGCGAGCGAGGAGGTCGATCACATCGAGCGCGCCGGCGCTGACCGGGCGAAGTTCTTTGATCCGACGAATTGGCAAGCGCTCTGCAAAATTTGTCACAGCAGGAAAACCGCGACGGAAGACAGCACATTTGCAAGACCGGGCGAGGTGCGCCGCAAGCCGGGGGTGGGGTGAAAAATCCCTCAAAAGTGGTGGAGACCGCCGCACCCTCCTTTCCTTTCCCCGCCGGCAGTTTGAAAACTAAAACCATGGGAGGGCATGTTGCAAAGTGACAACGTTCGAAGCCTCGGCCTCCCCGATCGCTATCCGCGCGAGCCGCTCTCGCTTCCGCCGGCGGGTCGCGCGCTCTGGCGCCAGATGATCGCCTCTCTGATCGATGAGGGCTTGTTCAAGATCGGTCGCGATGAGGCGGCGTTTCAGATGGGGTGCCAAGCCTGGGCCGAGTATCTCCAATGCAATGAGGTGCTCGAGGCAGATGGTCTCACGGTCAAAGGAGAGGGGCTTATCCAAACCCGGGCGCATCCGATGCTCCGGGTCCGTGAGGCCTCGCTCAAGCAATTGCGGATCTTCCAAGATCAGTTCCTCGCCGCGCCGTTGATCCGCAAGCGGCTGCGCGAGGATCAACAGGGCGATCTGTTCGAGCAAATTGAGAAGGTTTTGAACGGTGACACAAGCGCCGCTTGACCATCCGGTCACGCGGTTTGGCGATGATGTGCTCGAGGGTCGAGTCATTGCTGGCGAGCTTTTGCGCCTTGCCTGAGAGCGCCATTTCCGCGATTTCGAAGAGGGCCCGATGCGCGGGCTTACCTTTGATTGCGACGCGGCGGATCACCGTGTGCCAGCATCCCGTCATGATCGAATTCCGCACCCTCGCCACGGACCATCCCGACCTCGCACATTCATCGGGGAATGTATGGTATCGACTACGATAGCTGGTCGGCGCTGCTCACCGAGCAAAAACAAAC
>JBCBIS010000080.1:11103-17497 GCA_038524325.1 Pseudomonadota bacterium | reverse complement strand
CGGGGGCACCGGAAACGACGTTTTCTTCGGCGGCGAGGGCGGCGATACTGCCTCGGGCGGATCAGGCTCGGACCTGATCTATGGTGGTGAAGGGGATGACAGTCTCTCGACCGGCACCGGCGATGACACGTTGTTCGGCGGGGCCGGAAACGATCAACTCTCGAACTCCGCCGGCGATGACACGCTGGATGGCGGCACCGGGGACGACACGCTCACAGCGACCGAGGGCGACGATATCCTCTATGGCGGAACTGGCAATGACACGCTGTTCGGCGGGCAGGATGACGATCTGCTCTATGGCGGCGACGATGATGACCTGTTGGAAGGCGGCACCGGTAATGACGAGCTGACGGGCGGGTCGGGCAACGATGTCTTCGTGGTCACCAGCGGCGGGGGCTCGGACACGATCACCGATTTCGACGCGAATGACGACGATCTCGACGGTTTCACCAACGATCAGCTCGACACCTCGCAACTGACCGATTCCGGAAATGCCCTGACCAATCAGGACGGCCTGGTCACCGCGAATGAGGTTACGGTGACGGGCGGCGGGGGGAGCCCGCAGATCCTCACCTTCCCGTCCGGCGAGACCATCGAGGTTGCCGACGGAACGGTCGACACCACCACCCCGGCGACGCAGTTCCAGAGCCTCGTCTCGATGGGCGTCCCGCCCTGCTTCACCCCGGGCACGCTGATCCTCACGCCCGAGGGGGAGCGGCCGGTCGAGACACTCTGGCCAGGCGATCTGGTGGTCACCGCGGATCACGGTCCACAACCTGTCCGCTGGATCGGCCGTCGCGAGGTGGTCTTCGAGGACCGCGACACCAAGCATAAGCCGATCGAGATCAAGGCCGAGGCATTCGGCCCCAATCTCCCCAAACGCAATTTGGTCGTCTCGCCGCAGCACCGAATGATGCTCGGCGGTCCGGTTGTCACTGCGATGTTTGGCGAGGAGGAGGTGCTCGCGCTCGCCAAAGGTTTGGTGGGCAACGAACGTGTGCGGGTTATGAAAGGGAAGCGCAAGGTTGTTTACTTCTCGCTGCTTTTCGAGCGCCATGAGGTCATCTATGCCGAGGGCGCCCCGACCGAGAGTTTCCGGCCGGGCCCGATCGCGCTGGCCGAGTTCTCCGAGGAGCATCGCGAACAGGTCTACGCGATCTATCCCAGGCTGAGGGACGAGCCCACGGACGGTTTGGGACCGCCAGCGCGCCGTATCCTCACACGCCGCGAGGCCGCAGACTTGGTGACACGGCAATCGAAGGCCGCGCAGTCGGAGCTGGCCGACCGCTGTCGGGAACGCGAATTCGACAAGTGGAGCGAGGATCTGGAGAGTGAACGGCGGGCGGCGGCGTTGCTGCCAGCGGATACGCAGAAAACCGCCTGACCGAACCGCAGGCCAGGGCGTTATACCGCCGCCTCGCGTCGTCATCTCCAAAGAGGTGCGTTCCTGTTCACAAGGCAGGGTTTAAACTGCCCTGCTGGCGTTCCAGCACGGCAGCCTTCACGCCGATGTCGATCAGCACAGCTCTCCGGGAATTGTCGCCCCGCCGGTTATAGTGGTTCTATTCCAGCCATCCCCCGTCAACTGTCACGGCGGAACGCTCACCCTTCGCAGCCGGGGGGCCTCGGCCTTGGGCAAAGACATCACGATTCACGTACTGCCTATACATCTCAACCTCGCGCGGAGGCTTTCGCTCTGCTATCTGGCGGTTGGTGCAAAGACCTGTGCCGCGAACCTCGAGAGATCTAGCAACAGGGAGGCGCATAATGCCCGCACCGAAAGGATATTCGACCGCCACTCTGGTCGATCATATCGGCCATGAATTTGGCAGCACAAAACCGCTCCAGATCGATCAGAGCCGGATCAACACTTTCGCTGATGTCACGGGCGATCATCAGTGGATCCATGTCGAGCCAGAGACTGCAAAGCAGAGATCACCCTTCGGAAACACCATCGCACATGGATTTCTGACGCTGTCGCTGATGGCGGCGGGGATCGCTGATGAGGAACTGGGGATCGCGCCACCCGATGCGCAGGGGGTCTTGAATTATGGCACCAACAAGGTGCGGTTTCTGACACCTGTTCTCACCGACAGCACAGTGACCACGACCTACAAGCTGGTCCATGCCGAGGAGCGGGGAGAGGGCCGTGTCCTCGTCACCTTCGAGGCCACGATGTCGATCGAGGGCGTGCAGAAGCCCGCCGTCGTTGCCGAATTGCTGGCGATGGTCCTGGCATAGGGGCGCTTCACCGCTGGCCGGATGGGTCTCACGGGCTGTCCATTGCGCCTGGGTTTTCCGTAAACGGCGCGGACGCCCCGCGGCTCACGCTCTTTCCGGGATATCCACCTTTTTGCCGCGCGGGATTTCTGCATCCGGATCGTACATCGGCAAATCGACCAAGGTGCCCGGTCGGAGCGCGCCATCCTTGCAGCGCAGTTCGATGCCCGTGCCGGGCCCGTGGGCGCCGCTCTCCATCAAGCCGATCCCGATCCCCTGTTTCAGAAAAGGCGAGACAGCGCCCGCGGTGACGACCCCGGCGGCTTCCCCGGAGACCAGGATCTCGCCCGAGATCAGTGGCTCTCCCCCCTCACACCGGATCCCGTGCGAGCGACGCGCCCGAGGGACCGTGGAGAGCGCAGCTTTCCCGATGAAATCCGCTTTGTCCTCATCGACGAAACGCCCGAGACCGGCGGCGTAGGGCGTGGTCGTCGCGTTGAAATCGGAACCGGCATTCAGGATCCCGGCCTCGATCCGTCGGATGTTCATCGAGTCGAGCCCGAAGAGGTCGAGCCCATAGGGCGCCCCCGCCGCTTTCAGATGGGCCCAGAGCGCATCGGCATCATGGTGGGGCTCGGTATAGAACTCCCAGCCAAGCTCGTTGGTATAGCCCGTGCGCGTGATCACCACCTCCTGCCCGTCCAGATCGACCCGGGCGATGGCGAAATACGTGAACTTCTCGGGCATCCCGCCCGCTGCGGTCTCGAGAATTCTCAGCGCGTCCGGGCCTTGGATCTGGCTGACGAACACGTTCGGATCGGTGATCTCGACATCCATCCCGGCGGCATGCGCCCGCGCCCAGGAGTAGAAGTCCCCATCGGCCTGGGCGTACCAGAACTGGTCCTCGGCAAGCCGCAGCAGAACACCATCGACCAGCAGG
The DNA here is from genome assembly GCA_038524325.1 of Pseudomonadota bacterium. Lineage (GTDB taxonomy): Bacteria > Pseudomonadota > Alphaproteobacteria > Rhodobacterales > Rhodobacteraceae > Thermohalobaculum. The sequence goes on along the minus strand of JBCBIS010000080.1, from coordinate 14,337 downwards.
CCGCCATCCTCGTAACAGGCCAGCCCATATCCGCAGCGCCCGGGCTTCAGCCTGGTGATGTCCTTGGTGAAGAGCTTGTCCAGCAGGCGCTCGGCATCCGGACCGCGGAATTCAAGCGGCAATTCGCCGGTATGCAGGCAGGCGGCCGAGCGGCGCAGGCGCCAATAGCCTTCATCGACCGGCTGGTCGTCAAAGCACACCGCCATGAGCCGCCTGTTGTAGACGCAGTAATGCGCGCCTTTCGCGCGCTCGTGTTCGTGATAGGGGTGGCGCGTGATCGCGTAATCCCAGCCCGCACCTGGAACATCCTTCACGACACTTCTGGTGCGTCCGTCTCCTGAGCGCATATCGGCTTCCCCCATTGTTTTGTTGGCGCCTGACAAGTAACCGACGGCCGCCATATTGCTTTGGCGCAGTGGTAGCATTCCCCTGAGGGCGCGAAAACCGATTTGGCGGCGATGTTTGCGCGATCGTCGCCTTCTGGAACCGTGTCGCCTTACGTCGCGGGCGCCATGCCTTGATTTCGACCGACGGTCTTGGCAGAACTCCTCGAACAAATTTGGCGATCGTGCAGCACCAAAAAACCCGAGGCCCCAAGTGACCCGATATCTTCTCCGTTATGTCTTGCCGGCCCTAGCCGGTCTGCTCTTTCAGCCGGCTCTGGCGCAAGAGGGCGAGGTGCGCGCGACCAACGGGGCGTGGCAGGTGATCTGCGTCCCTGGTACCGAGAATTGCGCGATCCAGCAGATTGGGAAGTCGCCGCAGGGCGAGGAAGCGCTGCTGGTACGGATCCGCAAGGTAAATGGCCGCAACGAACAGGGTGAAACCTTCCCTGCGGTGGCCGAGATCCTGGCCCCTCTGGGCGTATTCCTGCCGGGTGCGCTGCGGGTCCAAATCGATGGGGGAGAGATCCGGGCGACCGGTTTCGCATTCTGTCTGGCCGAGGGGTGCCTTGCTCAGGACTCGATGTCCGACGCTTTCATCGCAGACTTGAAAAAGGGCAATACCGCCAAGGTCTTGCTCATCTTCCCGGGTCGTGGCGAGATCGCGATCAACATCTCGCTGTCCGGCTTTACGAAGTCGTTCAACTCAATCCAGCCGGTGACAGCCAGGCGGCAGTGACCTCGCCCCTGGCCTGAGGCCAACCGGCGTGCTCTAAGCCGCGCGACGGAAGGCGAGGACGGCGTTCAACCCGCCGAATGCAAATGCGTTCGACAGAGCGGCGTCGATCCGGGCATCTCTCGCAGCGTTTGGGACCACGTCGAGGTCGACCTCCGGGTCATCCTCTTCGTGATTGATCGTCGGCGGGACCGGGCCGGATCCCAGCGCCATCAGAACGGCCGCCGCCTCCAGCGCGCCGGCAGCACCGATCGCATGGCCGTGCATGCTCTTGGTCGAGGAGACCATAACCTTCCCGGCATGATCGCCAAGCGACATTCGGATCGCCGCAGCCTCGGTCCGGTCGTTCATCGCCGTCGCGGTGCCATGCGCATTGATATAGTCGACCTCGTCCGGTGCCATCCCGGCATCGGTCAGCGCCAGTTTCATCGCCCGGGCCGCGCCGTTGACATCGGGGGCGACGATGTCGCTCGCATCCGCCGAGACGCCAGAGCCACAGATCTCGGCCAGGATCGGAGCGCCGCGGGCTTTGGCACGCTCCCATTCCTCGAAGATCAGGATTGCGCAGCCCTCTCCCAGCACCATGCCGTTGCGGGTTTTTGAGAACGGGCGGCAGCCATCCTTGGACATCACCCTCAACCCCTCCCAGGCCTTGACGCCCGAGAAGCAGAGCATGGATTCGGTCCCCCCCGTCACCGCCACATCGCATTGCCCGTGGCGGATCAGGTTAAAGGCCTGTCCCATCGCGTGGTTCGAGGAAGCGCAGGCGGTCGAGACGGAATACGCCGGCCCTTTCAACCCGTATTTCATAGAAACCTGGCTGACCGGCGCGTTGGCCATCAGGCGTGGCACGACGAAAGGGTGGACCCGGTTCTTCTGGTCTTCGTAGACATGCCGGTAATTGTCGTCGAGCGTCCGAAATCCCCCCATGGCGGTCGCGATGATGGTGGCCGCGCGGTAGCCGAGTGCCTCGTCAATCTCGAGCCCGGACTGCTGAAACGCCTCTTCCGCTGCTTGCAGGGCGAATTGGGTCACCCGGTCGTAGAGCGCAATCTCTTGCCGGGCCCAATGGGCGGTCTCGTCATAATCGACCTGCGCCCCGATCTTGATCATCAGCCGGTCAACATCGCGCACATTGAGGGCGCGGATGCCGCACTTCCCCTCGGCCAGCCCCGCAAAATGCGCAACCCTTCCGAAGCCGAGGGCGGAAATCACCCCCAGCCCAGTGACGGCCACACGGCGCATTCAGGCGTTTTCCTTATCCGCGATCAGCGATTGCACACCAGCGACGATGGCGTCGACATTCGAGATGTCGAAATCCGAATCCGAGGGATCGTTGGCATTGAACGGAACCGATACGTCAAACGCTTCTTCGATCCCGAAGACAACCTCGACCATGGCCAGGCTGTCGAGACCCAGTTCCTCGAGCGTGCTTTCTGGTTTCACATCATCCACGTCCATCATTGCCTGTTCCGCAATAATGGCGATGATCTTTTGGCGCACTTCCTGTGACATGCTGCCCTCCACTGCCGTTGGACCCTCCTAGCAGGAAGACGCCGCCGATTACAGCCCCAGCTTGCGGCGAATATCCTCGACTTGGTCGGTGAGCTTCGTGGCCCTGCGGAGGAACTTCAACTGGTCGATGAAGCGTTCCCTCGGCATGGCGGGCACACCCATCATCACGCTGCCCGGCGGAACCTTCGTGCCGATGAGGCTCCCCCCGGCGATCACACTGTCCGAGCCGATCTCGATATGATCGGCGCAACCGACTTGCCCGCCGAGGACGACCCGGTCGCCGACCTTGACCGAGCCCGCGAGACCCACCTGCGCGCAGAGCATACACGTCTTTCCGATCTGCACATTGTGGCCCAGCATCACCTGATTGTCGATCTTGGTCCCATCGCCCACGGTCGTGTCTGCGATGGTCCCGCGGTCGATCGTGGTGCCCGCGCCGATCTCCACATCGTCGCCTAGAATGACGGTGCCAAGCGACGCGATCCGGCGCAGGCTGAGATTGCGGGCATCCGCCGAGGTGGCGCCGGTTTCCTTCGCGCTTTCCACTGATCCCCGGTCAGGGGTCACATAGGAAAACCCCTCGCCGCCGATCACCGCGTT
>JBCBIS010000080.1:0-11093 GCA_038524325.1 Pseudomonadota bacterium | reverse complement strand
TGATGGCACGAAGGCCGATCCGCACCTCACGTCCGATCCGAACGCCGGGGTAGAGCCTGCTCTCCGCGCCGATTTGCGCCGCGCGTCCGATGCTGCAATGCTCGGCAATCTGGGCGCCGCGCCCGATCTTTGCGCCCGGGCCGATCACCGCGAAGGGGCCGATCGAACAGGCGTCGCTGACGTCGGCTTGCGGGTCGATAAGAGCGGTCGGGTGGATGCCGGGGGCGAGATCGAAGTCCGGCTCGAAGATCTCGCCAATCGCGGCCAGTGTCACCCGTGCCCGGGGTGCAAAAAGGGCGGCTTTCAGGCCAAGCGCGCGCCAATCCGCCCCGGGCCAAAGGATTGCCGCCTGGGCCGCACTGGCCGTGACGGCGGCGGCGTAGGATTTGTTCATCGCCAGTGCCAAATCATCAGCACTGGCCGAGGCTGGCTCGGCCGGCCGGCGGATGGTCAGGCTGAGGTCGCCCTCGCCCTCCAGCCCCACCGCTTCAGCGATCTCAGATACCCGATGGCCCATGCCGGCCCGCACCCCGCCTGTCGGAAGCTATAGCCGCGCCTTGGTACAAAGGCGCGGCTGCAGGCGCAAGCACCGATCAGTGCGCGGGCAGTTTCACTCCGGCCTTCTCCAGCGCCGCGAGGACCTTGCGGTCTCGGCCATAGATATCGCCGCGGAACTGATCATGGCCGTTATCGTCGACCCAGGCCGTACGGTAAGTGAGATGCACGGGCACGGGCTCGTCGAAATTGACATACCGTTCCTTCCCGCGGCGCAGCAGCCGTTCGAAGGTGCCCTTCGGGTCGTCCTCCTGCGCCGAGAGCAGGTACTCGGCGAATTCATAGGGCCGGTGCACCCTGACACAGCCATGCGAATAGGCCCGCGTGTCGCGATTGAACAGCGACTTGGCCGGCGTGTCGTGCAGATAGATCGCGTGGTCGTTCGGGAACATGAACTTCACCCGGCCGAGCGCGTTGTTCTTGCCTGGTCCTTGCGTGACGCGTCCCGGGAAGGTGCGCTGGGTCACCTGGCTCCAATCCACCGACCAGGGATCCGCCCCATGCAAGCGCATATTCTTGCGGGCGAGATATCCGGGGTCGCGCTTCAGCTTAGGCAGGATTTCCTTCGATGCGATCGAGTAGGGCACATACCAGGTCGGGTTGACCACCATATGCTCCATCTCGTCGGAGAATTCCGGCGTCCGGTGCTCCTTGGCCTTGCCGACGACCACGCGGCTCTCGAAAGCGGTTCTGCCGTTTTCGATCACCGCCATGTCGAAGCTGGCGAGGTTGACCATGATATGCTTCGCACCCAGGTCTTTGTTCAACCAGCGCATCCGCTCGAGATTGACCGCGATCTGAGCGGCCCGGAAGCCTGGATCGACATTCAAAGCGGCCCGCGTGGCCGGGCCGACAGCGCCATCCTGGTTGAGGCCATGACGTTCTTGGAACAGTCGCACCGCGTCAACCAGCGCATCGTCGTAGCGCAGCGGGTCGCCCAGCGGGGCGGGCTGGGCATCGGTGACGGTTTCGTTGGTCGCCAGAACCACGCCGTTATCTGCCGCCGCGAAACCGCCGTCGTAATAGCCCATCTTGGTCAGGCGATCGCGCAGAACGGCAACATCGCCCGACCGCTGCCCGGGGCGCAGCGTCTGGCGACCGGTCAGGGGCTCGCCCCAACCACCGGTCTCGGCGCGTTGCCGGAAGCTCCGATACCGTTCGACCAGCCGTGCATATGCGGCATTCGTGGGGGCAAGGGTCTCCAGCCACATGGCGGGATCTGCGGCGCGTGTGAGGCCGCCGATCAACTCCAGCGGGCTCAGACGCTCAGGGTAGACATAAAGCTCGCGATCCACCTTGCTTGGCTCGAGCACACCCCCAGTGATGTCATGCGCGTAGGCAAGGAAAGAGCGGGTGATGTCCAGCTCCAACCGAACCCGCTCGCTCAGACCGAACTGCGCGGCATTCGACAGCCGGGCGGCGAGATCCGCGCGGCCATAGCGTTCTGTCGGGAGCGCATGGCGATCCGCCTCGGACAACGTGGCAAGGAAGGCCATCGCCGCAGGGCTGGCCCCGCCGCTCTCTCCGTCAGACAGCCAGATCGGTTGGTAGGCGACCTGAGCATAGCCAGCCGCAATTGCCGGGCTCTGCGCTGCAGCCGTCTTCAAGGCGCGCGCAAATGGATCCGTCAGCACCGCTGCTGCCGGCGCTGATGCGTCAGCCGTCTCAGCGGGGGGCAGTTCGACCGCCCCCTCAGGCAGCGACTGGGCCACCGCGTGCGAGTGCGCGAGTGCGGCCAACCACAGGGTTGTGGCCATGCCCTTCAGCCAGCGCCGCGACACCCCGCGCGACGGCCTCCACGACAGCAAAGATTGAATAAGTTTCATCGAGTCACCACTGATGCATAATTGCCACAACCACGTTCTGCTGACGAAATTAGCAGATCTGTTGCACGGCTCGACTCACATTCCCGATGGCTGCGAAGATTTTTCACGCGACGTGTGAAATCGGTATCAATCGCGCTGTTTTGCTGCGCCTCTGACATTTACCTAAAGTTAACCGAGATCGCAAAGAACGTTGCAGGACTGCCACTTGCGAGAAAAACTGAAGATGTGGCATGTTCGCGGCGGGATTGGGGCACTGGAAAAGTGACAAAAGTCACAGCGAGCGGATTGAGGCGAGAGTGGACATCATCGAATCGGATCGAAAGATCCCGACGCGACGCAGAGTATTGGCTGGGATTACCGCCTTGGGTGCAAGCAGCGTTTTGGGGTTCCCCGCCCTTGCGCGCGGCGCGGGCGAGTTCCGGTCCTTCAACATGGTGAACAAGCGCACGGGCGAGTGGTTGAAGACCGTATATTGGGTCGAAGGCAGCTACATCCCCGAAGCGATGGACGCGATTAACACGGTCATGCGCGACTGGCGTCAGGACGAGAAGATCCAGATCGATCGGCGCACGATCGACATAATCTCGGCGGCCCATAACCTGCTCGATTGTCAGGAGCCGTTCGAACTCGTCTCCGGCTATCGCAGCCCGACGACGAACGCTGCGCTGCGCCGGAAAAGCCGGGGCGTGGCGCGGAACTCTTATCACATGCGCGGCATGGCGGCGGATCTGAAACTGCAAACACGGTCGGTTCAGCAGATCGCCGCGGCGGGCAGGGCGCTCCGCGCGGGCGGGGTCGGCAAGTATTCCCGCTCGTCCTTCGTGCATTTCGACAGCGGTCCTGTCCGCGACTGGGGCCGCTGAGCGCCTCCTTTTCGCCGTACGGTGCGGCCCGCGCGGACCGTGTCCCAATCGCGTAACATACAGAGCGGTGCGCCAGACATGTCGTAAGGGCGGCGACCAGCCGCCCTTTCCGTTTCGAGAGAGTTCGTCAGCCGTGTTCAGCGGATCGTGCCGTCGCCCTCGACGAGGTATTTGAAACTGGTCAATTGCCGGGCGCCGACGGGGCCGCGGGCATGCATCTTACCCGTCGCGATGCCGATCTCCGCCCCCATGCCGAACTCGCCCCCATCCGCGAATTGAGTGGACGCGTTCCGCATCAGGATCGCGCTGTCCAGGCGGTCGAAGAACGCGCGGGCCACCGCATCGTCCTCGGTCAGCACCGCTTCGGTATGAGCCGAGCCAAAGCGCCGGATATGAGCGATCGCCGCATCCACCCCGTCGACCACTTTCGCGGCGATGTCCATGTCCAGATACTCGCGCCCCCAATCCGCCTCGATCGCAGCGATCACGCGGGCGTCCAGCGCCTGCGTTGCCGGGCAGCCATGAACCCGCACACCCGCTTCGATCAACGCGCAGACAGCGTCGCGCCCCAAGCTCTCGGCGATCGGCCGGTCGATCAGCAGGCATTCCGCCGCGCCGCAAATCCCCGTGCGTCGCGTCTTGGCATTCAAGATCACCGGCAGCGCCTTTGCAGGGTCGGCGGCCTTGTCCAAATAGACATGGCAGATCCCTTCTAGATGGGCGAAGACCGGCACGCGCGCCTCGGCCTGAACCAGGCCCACCAGGCCCTTCCCGCCACGCGGCACGATTACGTCCAGCGTCTCCGTCATCCGCAACATCTCGCTCACCGCGGCCCGGTCGCGGGTCGGCACGCGCTGAATGGTTGCTTCGGGCAGGCCCGCCGCCCGGAGTCCCTGGACCAGTCCGTCATGGATCGCGCCGGAGGAGTGGAAACTCTCGGACCCGCCGCGCAGCACCGCCGCATTCCCGGATTTCAGGCACAGCCCGCCTGCATCTGCCGTCACATTGGGCCGGCTCTCATAGATCACGCCGACCACGCCCAGCGGCGTGCGCACCCGACGGATGTCGAGGCCCGATGGTCTCTGCCAGCGGTCGATCTCCTCCCCGACCGGGTCATCCTGCGCCGCCACGGCGCGCAACCCATCGGCCATGCCGCGGATACGATCCTCGGTCAGAAGAAGCCGGTCCAGCATCGCGGCGGTGAGGTCCTTTTCCTTCGCCGCGGCCATATCGATGGCGTTCGCCTCCGCAATCGCGTCCCGGCGGCTCCAAATCGCGTCGGCGGCCGCGTTCAGGGCAGCGTCTCTCTGCTGGGCGCCAGCCGAGGCCAGTTCGGCCGCAGCCGCCCGGGCGCGCTGTCCGATCTCCGCCATCATGGCGGGAATATCGTTGATCTGATCCATCACGTCCCCCAAATCACCATATCGTTGCGATGCGCGAGCGCTGCCCGTCCGGGATAGCCCAGGATCTGCGCGATCCGGTCCGATTTTTCGCCGGCAATCGCCCGTGCTTCGGCGGCACTGTATCCGACAAGCGTAGCGCCGAGGGTCTCGCCGACCGCACTGGCGATGCTGACCGGGTCGCCCCGGTCGAATGCCCCCTCGACATGGATCACCCCGGCCGGGAGAAGCGATTTGCCGTGTCGCAACGCCTTCGCCGCCCCGGCATCGACCACCAGCCGCCCCATCGGCTTCATCCCTGCGATCCAGTTCTTGCGCGCGGCCGCTGGCGTGGCCTTAGGCCGGAACCATGTGGCTTGAGCGCCGGAGGCCAAGGCTGAAAGCGGGCGCTCCACCGCACCAAGGGTCACGGCCATGGTGCAGCCGCCCTGCATCGCCGTCTTCGCAGCTAGGATCTTGGTGCGCATCCCACCCTTGGCCCCCTCGGTCCCGGCGGCGCCGGCCATGGCCTCGATCGCCGGAGTGATCTCCGCGACCTCCGGGATATGCCGCGCCGCCGCATCCTGCCGCGGATTGGCGGTGTAGAGCCCGTCGATATCCGACAGCAAGACCAGAAGATCCGCATCCGCCATCAAGGCGACCTGCGCGGCCAGGCGGTCATTGTCGCCATAGCGGATCTCGTCGGTCGCCACCGTGTCATTCTCGTTCACAACCGGGACGACGCCCAGGCTGAGCAGTGCCGCCAGGGTCGCCCGACCATTGAGATAGCGCCTGCGGTTCTGCGTGTCCGCCAGGGTCAGCAGCACCTGACCGGTCGTCGCCCCATGATGCAACAGCGCCTCCTGCCAGGCTGCCGTAAGCACCTGCTGGCCAACCGCGGCGGCGGCTTGCGCTTCCTCGAGCGCGAGTTCGCCCGAGCGCATCTGCAACGCGCGGCGGCCCAGCGCGATGGCGCCGGAGGAGACTACCGCTACGCGTTTTCCCTGTGTGGTCAGCGCCGCCAGATCGGCGGCCAACCCGGCCAGCCATGTGCGGCGCAGGCCGCCGCCCGCGGGATCGACCAGCAGGGCCGAGCCGACCTTGACCACCACGGTGCGCGCCGTATCCAGCGTCGCCGACGCCTCACTTTGCAGACCCCTGGCGTCGAGATCGGTCACGGCATCCATGCCGCGTCCTCCTGTTTGGGCGCCCGGGCGCGGAGGATTTCGGCCCGCAAGGCGCGCAGGATCTCGGTCACGCCGGTGCCCGCGGCGCCGGAGATGGCGGCGTGGACCGGCACCCCCTCGGCGCGCAGCAGAGTGGTCAGATCCTCCGCCTCCTGCGGCGTCAGGGCGTCGCATTTGTTGAGCGCGACGATCCGCGGCTTCTCGGCCAGTCCCGCGCCATAGGCGGCGAGTTCCCCCTCGATGGTGCGGTAATCCCCGAGCACATCATCCGAGGTCGCGTCGATCATGTGGAGCAGCACGGCACACCGCTCGATATGCCCCAGGAACCGATCGCCGACACCGCGCCCTTCATGTGCGCCCTCGATCAGACCGGGTATATCCGCCAGCACGAATTCGGCCGTGTCCACACCCACAACGCCTAGATTGGGATGCAGTGTGGTGAACGGGTAATCGGCAATCTTCGGCCGAGCATTCGAACTCGCCGCCAGGAAGGTGGACTTGCCGGCATTGGGCAAGCCGACCAGACCCGCATCGGCGATCAGTTTCAGCCGCAACCAGATCGTGCGCTCGACCGCCTCCTGACCCGGATTGGCATGGCGCGGCGCCTGGTTGGTCGAGGTCTTGAAATGCAGATTGCCAAAGCCGCCATTGCCGCCTTTGGCCAAAAGGGCGCGCTGGCCGACCGCGGTCAGATCCGCGATCAGGGTCTCGCCATCTTCATCGAGGATCTCGGTTCCCTCGGGCACACGCAAGGTGACACCGCTGCCATCCTTGCCATCACGCTGCCGGCCCATGCCGTGTTCGCCGTTCTTCGCCTTGAAATGCTGCTGATAGCGAAAGTCGATCAGCGTGTTCAGACCCGGCACCACCTCGGCCCAGACATCGCCGCCGCGCCCACCATTGCCGCCATCCGGCCCGCCATATTCGATGAATTTCTCGCGGCGGAACGACACACAGCCGGGCCCTCCGGCGCCAGAGCGGATATAGACCTTCGCGACATCGAGGAATTTCATCTCGAACCTCCCGCCGCGCGCCCGGATCAGCCGAAGGCCGTGCGACGCTGGCTACTGTGCCAATCTGCCGAGGACAGCGCCAGATGCCACTGGCGCACGGCCTCGGCCCGGACGATCGAAAAGCCGTCCGCCTCTTGCACCACCTGGAACCCGGCCTTCTCCAAGACATAGCGCGAGGCGGGGTTGTCGGTGGAGACGGTGGCCGACAGCGTGGCGCTTCCCCGATCCTCGAACAGGTGACGCACGACTTCCAGCAGCGCCTCGGAGGCGTATCCAGTATTCCAGAACGGCCAGCCGACCCAATAGCCGATGCTCTCGCTGTCCGGCTTGTACGAGATGACGCCCAACAATTCCTCACCGCCCGAGCGGGTGGCATCCATCGCCCAGACCTCTTCGCTCACCCGGCCACCGGTGACCGAGGCGATGAACGCTTCGGCAGCGCCGGGCGGGTAGGGATGCGGGATCGAGACCATCTGAGCCAGCCGCAGGTCGGAACAGTAATGTGTCATCAGACCCGCATCCGAGGCACGCAGGGCGCGCAAAGACAGCCGAGGGGTCACGAGCGTCTGGGGCATCTCTGCCACTCCGAAAAAGAAAAGGGGACCGGCGGCCTGCCGATCCCCCAGATGTCAGTGAAAGGGTTCGGCTTACTCAGCTGCCTCCGCCTGTGGCAGCACCGAGATGAAGGTGCGGCCCTTGAGCCCTTTGTGGAAGGTGACATGCCCTTCGGCCGTGGCGAAGATCGTGTGATCCTTGCCCTGGCCGACGCCTTGCCCCGGCCACCATTTGTTGCCGCGCTGGCGGCAGATGATGTTGCCTGGGATCACCAGCTCACCGCCGAATTTCTTGATGCCGAGGCGGCGGCCCGCACTGTCGCGCCCGTTGCGCGAAGAGCCGCCCGCTTTTTTGTGGGCCATCGGTTACTCTCCCTTGGCTTCAGCGGCGAAACTGGTCGCCTGTTCGATCCAGTTGTCCCGTTCGATCCGGCCTTTGAACGACAATTGGTCATCCATGAAGGCGATTTCGCCGGGGCCCCATTCGGCAATCTGCCAGAAGTGATAAACGCCATTGGCGTTAAGCTTTTCAAGCAGTTTCGGGCCGACGCCCGAGATGCGGGTCAGGTCATCCGCCGCGCCCTGTGCTGCGTCGAGCAGGTTGCCGGGCTTGCTTGCTTCGGCAGCGACGGGCGTCGCGTCGACTTTCGCTTCAGGCGTCGCTTTTGGCGCGTCTGCTTTGGCGTCTGGCTTCGATGTTGTCGGAGCGGCCGGGGCAGTCGCCGCCGCGACGGCGCCTGCCGAAGCTGCGCCTAGAGCGGCCTTTACACCGCTACCATCGGCGCCGCTCGTCAGGATCTCGGTGATCCGCACCGAGGTCAGCGACTGACGATGCCCTTTGAGCCGCTTCGAGCTGTGCTTCCGACGCCGTTTCTTGAAGTTGTAGATTTTGTCGCCGCGATACTGATCCACAATCTCGGCTTGTACGCCCGCCCCTGCGATCAGCGGGGTGCCGATCGATGTGGCGTCTCCGCCCAGCATGAGCACTTCGTTGAATTGAACCGTCTCGCCCGGTTCGGCCGCAAGCTTCTCTACCGAGATTTCATCCCCGCTAGACACTTTATATTGCTTGCCGCCTGTCTTGATGACTGCGAACATCGTCGAATTCCTTCTGATCGCGTCCTTCGGCGCCGTAAGAATACGGACTTTCGGCTGTGCCGCCTGCGGACTGCGCGCCCTCGCGGGCGATCACATTGGCCCCGATCACTCGGGAAGCCGCGCTTATGAAGCGATCCCCCGGCCCTGTCAAGCCGAGAGCGGCCTTCGACACGTTCCCCCGAATTTACAGCTTGAAGCGCACCCAAAGCTTGAATAGGTTCCGGCCACTTCGACGATCACATCGTCTGCGGAGAGGTGCCGGAGTGGTCGAACGGGGCGGTCTCGAAAACCGTTGTGGGCGCAAGTCCACCCAGGGTTCGAATCCCTGTCTCTCCGCCACCATGACCAATCAAGCCATTGTAATCAAATAGAAAATTTGAACTGGGTCGCTTCTTTCCCATACTTTTTCCCATACATCTGCGCTTGGTTGTTCTGCTTGCAAACCTGTCGGCGGAGACCTCCGCACCTCCCCCCTCCCCCCTTTTCCAGGAGCGGTCAATCACACCCCCCGGGGGGAAAACGCTGTTGCTCTGGGAGGGGGTGCCTGTGGGCCTCGCGATTTTTTGGGCTCAGTTGGGGGCCATTAGCGCCGGCCAAGGCTGGTCGAGAAGGTGACAAGCCATGCACAGGGGCCGCCATCGCCTCTTTCTGCAGGGGCAGCGCGTTGTTCAATCTGTAGAGATTGAGCGGGGTGGGCTGTTCTGCATGAACTGCGAAAGCTGACGGTACTTATTCTTATTTCACGCATGTATGATGTGGATAACTGATTGCCTACGGGCTGCGGATTCTTGATGTCGAGCACGCGGGCACAACTGGCGCACAATGCGTGCGGAGAGAGCAAAGCCCGTCGTCTGACGAAAACAGAATTTAGGGACCGAATTGGAACATTTAGGGCCCATATCAGACCGCAAACATAACCGCGTAAGCGTCAGCCCCCGTCAATCAGAGGCGTTAGAGGCCGCATTGGACCCCTATCCGCTCTGAATTTCAGGATTTAGGGCCCAAATCAGACCCCCTTATATTTACCAGACCGGAGGGCGACGGGGATGCTCTCTCAACGCCTCAGAATTCTAGGCAAAATGTGAGGAATTGAGCGCGAGGATATCGAGGAACTGCCGTTCGCTTTCCTCGGCGATCTTAGCCTCGCGCAGAGCACCGGCTGGAAGCAAATCTTCGAAACACTGCTCCAACATCGACCGCAGGATATTGGCGGGCAGCGCTTCCGCTTCCACCGTCAGCTCAATATCCGGCTTCCGCCTTTCGCCCTTTTTTCTGGGTTTGGTCGGGAGCCGATACTCCCAGATCTGGTCCTCATTGATGCCAACGCGATGAAAAGTCAGATCGATCGAATCCGGCAGATGCTTCCGCATCTCTTTCTCAAGGTTTAGATTGATCAGAAGCCCGGCAGGGTCGTCATCCCCGATGTAAAATACATGAATTGGTCTGGATCCAGAGGCTTCCTGTAATCCTTGCACCGCGTCATAGACATAACTTAGGCTGGGGAAGCCGCGACACGGATACAAGCTGACACAATACTCTTCGCACAGCTCCTCGACGACGGCTGCGATGGATCTGCTCTCTACCCAAACTTCACAATAGACATCGCTGTCGACCCAGATATCCGTCCTGTACAGGCTTTTGACCTAGGAAATGAAATGACCAACTGAGTTATACGTCGAAACGAAATACCCGCGGCGCGACTTATCTCTGACTCAGTGATACGGCAATGTCCCGTTCTCGCGCATCGCCTTCATCCTGGTGCAAACTTTTCGATACCCGTTGTCGTTTTTTTCGATCGGGACTGCCAGGTCAGGATCCGTCAGGCGGTAGAAAACGTGACGAACGCTCTGAGGATGATCGTCGGACAAGATATCGAGGATTTGCTCCTCGAGAATGTCGATCTCCGCCTTTGACATGCGTTTGCGCTTCACCTGCGTCCTCATTCTATATTTCTTTATGTGACTAGCACCATAAAAGGCAGTGGCTCATGTTCATTTTTTGTTCGAGCGCTGCCATTCGTTCGTGGCGGGTGCGCCATCGCAGGGTTCAAAAGTGAGTCGGAAGGTGGCCGCATAGCCCCTGATCCATGCTCCTGGGTGGGTTTGTTCGATGAACCCGGCCTCACGCAGGTCGCGCAGCGCACGCTGGACAGTGGCTTTTCCGATGCCCAACCGATCTGCAGCCTCTTTCAGGGCGAGAGGGAGCGCGCCATTCGCACCTGGCCCCTTGGCGTCCGGGCCCGCATAGCGAGTTCGCAGTTCCACCAACACCTTGACCGCGTTGCCGCTGAGCGCGAGAAAATTGGGGTGATGGGCCATGAAGTATGGGAGACACCAGAACTGGCCTTCTCCCTTCCGCCTGCCCCGCTTGTCAGACTTGGAGCCCTTGCCAGCCATCGGCCCGCCTCCTAGCCCTGCCCACGCGCCGCAAGGATGTCGAGATACGTGTATCGACCCAGCGGAATCTGCTCAGGTTAAGCTGCTAGTTTGAATGCCTCTGTCGGCGTCTTCATGTCCAGCGCCTGGTGCGGACGCCTGTGATTGTAGAACTGGATCCAGTCTCCGATTGCGCGGCTTGCATGAGCCAGGCTTTCGAACCGCTGACGATGCACGCACTGC
>JBCBIS010000079.1:0-17608 GCA_038524325.1 Pseudomonadota bacterium | reverse complement strand
CAGAGGCCTTTCGAGACCCGGAGGGACCGGGCCTGCTCCAGCGCCTCCAGATTGCGCGCGGCCAACTCGGCGGCCACGCCCCGCTCCGACTCGGTCGTCTCGCCCCGGGCCAGGGCCGCGCGATCCAAGCCCGCCACAGGCAGAAGATACATCCCCTGCCCTGCCATCGCGACGGCATTGCGCAGGACAAAGGCCAGGGTCATGGCCCGCCCCATCGCACTCAGCGCGGTCTGGTCTTCCGCCGTGATCGTTGGGCAGGCGGCGCGGGCAGCGAAGTCCAGCCATGGCCCGAAGCGCCGCTCCTGCCACGTCTCGAAGTCTTCGGCCGAGAGCGGGCCATCCAACATCGTCTCCCAGCCATCGAAATAGGCCTCGATCGTCGGTGTTTCCCAGGCCGATTCCTTGATCAGTCGGGCGAGCGGCCCCGCCACTTCATGCTCGGCCCGCGTTCCCTGAAGCGCATCCTCGACGCGATCTCGCCACCACTGCAGCCGCATCCGAGCGATCATCTGGTCCGAGGCACCAAGCGCGCGGGCGCATTCCACATCAAAGGCGATCAGGACCATCAGCCGGGCGCGCAACGGCTCGGGCGCGAACATCGCGGCACGGTGCAGGTCCGGGTCGAAGCGCCGGGCAATCTCGGCGCAGGCCGCGCTCACGCCGCCGGTGCTCCGTCCCGGATCAGTTTTGTCACGACCGCGTCTTCCAGCGCCTGAAAGCTGGCATCGACGATATTGGCTGAGACGCCCAGCGTTGCCCAGACCGCCCCGCTGCTGTCCTTGCTCTCCAGCAACACGCGGGTCACCGCCTCGGTGCCGTCACCGATGATCCGCACCTTGAAGTCCGTCAGGTGCAGATCCTCCATATGCCGCTGATATCGACCCAGATCCTTGCGCAGGGCCTTGGAGAGCGCATTGACCGGACCCTGGTCCTCCCGCGTCACCGGATCGATCGACTCGCTGGCCGAGATCATCCGCTCTCCGTCCAGATGGACCACGACCACCGCTTCCGAGGCCGTCACCCGCTCGCCCCTGGCATTGAAGCGCCGTTCCACCGAGACACGGTAGCGGTCGACCTCGAAGAACCGGGGCAACAGGTCCAGATGCCGGCGCGCGAGGAGATCGAAACTCGCCGCAGCCTGATCATAGGCCCAGCCCTCGTCCTCGCGATCCTTGACCAGCGTCAGCAGGGTGCCGAGGCGCGGGTCGTCCCTGGCCACGTCGATCCCCGCTTCTCCGAGACGGCGGAGCAGGTTCGACCGCCCCGCCTGGTTGGACATCGGAATCACGCGTTCATTCCCCACCGCTTCGGGCGGCACATGCTCATAGGTTGCAGGGTTCTTGACGATGGCCGACGCATGCAGCCCCGCCTTATGCGCAAACGCGCCGGCCCCGACATACGCCGCCTGCCGGTTGGGTGAGCGATTCAGGATCTCGTCCAGCATCAGCGAGGCCTGGCGCAGCCGCGGCAGCGCATCGGCAGCGATTCCGGTCTCGAACCGCTCCGCATAATGCCGCTTCAGCAGCAATGTCGGGATGATCGAGGTGAGATTGGCGTTGCCACAGCGCTCGCCCAACCCGTTCAGCGTGCCCTGGATCTGTCGCGCGCCGGCCTCGATCGCGGCGAAGCTGCCCGCTACGGCCTGTTCGGTGTCGTTATGGGTATGGATGCCAATATGCGCGCCCGGGATCTTAGATGTGACTTTTGTCACAATGTCCCCAATCTCGCCCGGCAAAGTTCCTCCATTGGTGTCGCAGAGCACGACCCAGCGCGCGCCACCCTCCATCGCCGCGTCGAGACAGGCCAGCGCATAATCCGGGTTGCCCTTATAGCCGTCAAAGAAATGCTCGGCATCGAACAGCGCCTCGCGGCCGAGGCTGACCAGATGGGCGATGCTTTCGCGGATATTGGTGAGGTTCTCCTCCAGCGTGATCCCCAGCGCCGCCTCGACATGGAAGTCATGCGACTTGCCGACCAGGCAGACAGTTTGGGTGCCGGCATTGACCACCTCGGCCAGCACATCGTCATTCGCCGCCGAACGCCCGGCCCGCTTGGTCATGCCAAAGGCCAGAAACCGGGCCCGGGTCGCGGGGGCCTGGGCAAAGAACTCACTGTCGGTCGGGTTCGCGCCGGGCCAGCCGCCCTCGATGTAATCTAGCCCCAAATCGTCCAGCGCCCGCGCAATCCGCAGTTTGTCCTGAACCGAGAAGTCCACCCCTTGCGTCTGCTGCCCGTCGCGCAGCGTGGTGTCGAAGAGAAAGAGCCTCTCGCGCGCAGCGGTTTGAGCAGGGGCCAGTTGATCCGGTTGAGCCATATCATCCATCATTCGATCGCCATCAGTTTTGCCGGGTCAAAGTTCTTGCCGGGTTGGCACTCCGCCCCGGTTGGCGTGTCGGTCAGGTCCAGTCCCGCCGCCTTCATCGCATCGCGCAGCGCATCGGCGCGGGCAAAATCCTTGGCCTTGCGCGCCTTGTCGCGGGCCTCCAGCAGCGCACCGATCCGCTCGAACACCTCCATTGGAGTGCTGAAGCTGGGCTTGGCCGTGCTTGCATGGGCCGCGATGTCGATCCCGATCAGGTCGAGCGCGGCCTTCAGCCGCCCGGCCTCCCCCTCCCGCGCCAACTCATGCAGCCTGGCAAAGGCTTTCGGCGTGTTCAGGTCATCGGCCAGGGCCTCGATCACCGGGTCGGTGGTCAGATCGGCCGGCGCGGCATCCGCGGTCATGGCGGCCCATTTGTCCAAGGTCTTCGCCGCGATCTCCACCCGCTCCTCGGTCCAGTCCAGCGGCGCGCGGTACTGGGTCGAGAGCAGGACAAAGCGGATCACCGGGCCGGAGACACCCTTGTCGAGCAGATCCCTCACGGTGAAAAAGTTGCCGAGGGATTTCGACATCTTCTCCCCCTCCACCCGCAGCATTTCGTTGTGGAGCCAGTAATTCGCCATCCGATCCGTGCCATGGGCACAGCAGCTTTGGGCGATCTCGTTCTCGTGATGGGGAAAGGCGAGGTCGATCCCGCCGGCGTGGATATCAAACACCTCGCCCAGCAGGTCGCGGGCCATGGCCGAGCATTCGATATGCCAGCCCGGGCGGCCCCGCCCCCAGGGGCTGTCCCAGCCGGGTTGCTCCTCGGTCGAGGGTTTCCAGAGCACGAAATCCATCGGATCGCGTTTGTTGGTGGCGACCTCGACCCTGGCACCTGCGATCATATCGTCGACACTGCGGTTGGCGAGGCTGCCATAGCGCTCATAACTGCGCACCTCGAACAGGACATGTCCGTCGCCGTCGGGATAGGCATGGCCCTTGGCGATCAGCGTCTCGATCATCGCGACCATCTGGGGGATCATCTCGGTGCAGCGCGGTTCGTGATCCGGTGTCATGCAGCCGATGGCGGCCATGTCGTCGCGATACCAGCCGATGGTCTCGTCAGTGATGCGGCGGGTGGCGGCCTCGAGGGTCTCATCGGCGCCCTTTGTCGCCACCGCCCGGTCGATGATCCGGTCATCCACATCGGTGAAATTGCGGGCATAAGTGACCTGCGGATAGGCATGGCGCATCAACCGCACCAGCACGTCGAACACTACCGCCGAGCGGGCATTGCCGATATGCGCCCGGTCATAGACCGTCGGCCCGCAGGCATAGATCCGGATATTCTCGGGATCGATGGGGACAAAGATCTCCTTCGCCCGGGTGCGCGTGTTGTGGAGCTTGATTTCGGTCATGCGCGTCCTCGCACGGGTTGCTCCGCGGCGGGCTAGCATGATGAGGTTCAGAGAGGAACAGAGAAACCGCCGCAGACAGATGTCAGCGGCTAATGCAGATCCGGCAGATGGCGGTTGCGGTCGTCATGCTTGCCGGTTAGCCAGAGAGCCTAGACCTGTCAAGATTGCAAAGGGCGCATTGGCAGTGACCGAAAATGGCAAGACAAGATCCTCGGTGCGGGAACGGGCGGATGCGATCCGATATTTCCGCTGCAAGAACTTGATCGCTGTGATTGAGGACCCGGCAGAGATCAAGAACATCGGCACGGTGATCCGCAACGCCAATGCCCTCGGTGTCGAGAAAGTCTATGTCGTCGATCCGCGTGGCGCCCTGACCGACGACTGGCAAGAGATGCGATAGCGCAGATCGCTGTCCAGGACATCCGTTTCGGCGGTGAAATGGACCTTTGTGAAACGGTTCGACAGCACTGGCGCGTGCCTCGATCACCTTGAGACGAACGGTTTTGTCTCGATCGTTACCTCGCCGCATGTGAAGGGCAGGACGAATGTCTACCTCGATGAAGGCGACTATACCCGCCCGTCCAAATTGGCCGTCTGGTTCGGCAACGAGAAGCGCGGGATCAGCGACGAGGCAGTCGCGCGCAGCGAGATGTGCGTCGCCGTTCCGATGTTCGGCATGATCGAAAGCCTGAACCTCGGCACCTCATCGGGGATTGTGCTCTGCGAGGTGACAAAGCAGCGCCGCGCCTATCAAAGCACCTATCGGCGCGCTGGGAGCCGGGGGCGACGGGCAGAGCAATTGCCCGTTGTCATGCCCCGTGGGGACGACTGACGGCGCCTCAAGGGGATTGCAGCAGGGGCATCAGAGCGCCCATGTCGGGGCCTCGTTCGCGGCCCGTCAGGGCCTTGCGCAGGGGCTGGAACAGGGATTTACCCTTGCGGCCGGTCGCCTCCTTCACAGCTCCGGTCCATTGGCCCCAGCTTTCCTGCGTCCAGGGGCGCGGCGGCAAGAGCGGCATGGCGGTGGCGATAAACTCCGCATCCTGGGGCGCCACCAGCGGCTCTGTCCCGTTGAGGCAGAGGTCCCACCACGCAGCCGCCTCGTCGATGGTGTCGAGATTGGGTCCGATGGCGGCCCAGAACGCCTCCGCCACCTCGGGCTCGACCGGCAGGCGGGAAGCAACCGCCTCGAATGGCAGGGCGCGGAGGGTTTTGGCGGAGTGGAGCGTCAGCTCCTCCGCATCGAACTTCGTCGGGCTCATGTTGAACTGGCCGGGATCGAAACTGGCGACAATATCGTCCATCGAGGTCAGCACCTCGACCGGCAGGGACGCGCCCAGCCGGGCCATGAAGCTGACCAGCGCCAAGGGCTCCACGCCCGCCTCTCGCAGATCCTTCAGCGCCAGGGTGCCCAGACGTTTTGACAGCGCCTCGCCATCGGCCCCGGTCAAGAGCGAATGGTGAGCAAAGGCCGGGGCGGTGAAGCCAAGCGCCTCGAAAATCTGGATCTGCGCGCCGGTATTGGTCACGTGGTCGGCGCCGCGGACCACATGGGTGACGCCCATCTCGCCATCATCCACCACGCTGGCGAGCGTGTAGAGGAGTTGCCCATCGGCCCGGAACAGCACCGGGTCGGAGATGCTGGCCGCATCGATCCGCTGCTCGCCCCGGATCAGGTCGGTCCAGGTCACCTCGTCCCGGTTCAGAAGGAAGCGCTGATGCGGCGCGCGCTCCTTCAACAGGGCTTCCTTCTCGGCATTGGTCAGCAGCAGCGCGGCGCGGTCATAGACCGGCGGTTTGCCGGCGTTGAGCTGCTTCTTGCGTTTGAGCTCCAGCTCCAACGGGGTCTCGAAGCAGTCATACATCCGGTTGGCCGCGCGCAGCGTCTCGGCCGCGGCATGATAGCGGTCGAACCGGGCCGATTGGAACTCGATCCGGTCCCAGGTCAGGCCCAGCCACTCTAGATCACGCTTGATCTGATCGGTGAAGCGGTCCTCCGACCGCTCCTGATCGGTGTCGTCGATGCGCAGGATAAAGGTGCCGCCCGCCTTCTGCGCGATCATCCAGTTCATCACCGCCGTGCGCAGATTCCCGACATGCAGAAAGCCGGTCGGAGACGGGGCGAAGCGGGTCGTGGTCATGGGCAGGTCTCGCAAGTCAGCTGTCGCGCCTGTGCCTGACCGCTTCGTGGAGGTCCGTCAAGCTCCCGTCGATATCCCAGGGCGAGAACACGATTTCTGCCCCTCGAGTGGTGCGGTTGAGCCGCATGATCGCCCTGCGTGAGGCTGAAAGGGGCAGAGTGTCTGGGTCTTTGAGCCGAATTTTGAGACGGCGGCGGCCCATCGGTGTCAACTCCAGAGCCTCCAGATCCGCCCATTCCAGATGCAGAGGGCCTCGCTGCGGCGTCAAGGCGATCCCGGTTTTGCTCACCACCAAGCTCGGCCCCTTCAGGGTAAGCAACCAGATCCCCTTGGCGACTGGCACGAGAAACACCGATCCGCCGAGCGCCAGCCCAGCCACGGCCCAGACATTCGGAGCCAGCGGGATCAGCGTCAAAAGAGACTGCGCGAGCAGCCAGCCGGCCCCCAGGATAATCCAGGCCTTGGGGCGGGAGGGGTAGATCTCCACGGGTGAAGCGTCTGTTCTGTTTTGCATGACGGGGAGGTAAGCTGCGCCGCGCCGACGACTATCCGTCAGACGAAAATCTGCCCTCGCTTTGGACAGAGCGCTGGGGCACGGGTCGTCTCGACCGGCCTCGTTGCCTCAGCTTCTATCGCGCCATTTGTTCACGATGGGATAGCGGCGGTCGAGCCAGAAGGCCCGGTGGGTGAGTTTCACGCCGGGGGGCGACTGGAAGCGTTTGTACTCGTTGATATAGAGAAGGTGCTGCACCTGCATCACCGTCTCGCGCGGGTGGCCTTTGGCGATGATCTCCTCGGTCGAGAGTTGCATCTCCACCAGGTCGATCAGGATCGCGTCCAGCACCTCATAGGGCGGCAGGCTGTCGTCGTCGCGCTGATCGGGGCGGAGCTCGGCCGAAGGGGGTTTGTCGATAATGCTCTGCGGGATGACCTCGCCGGCTGGGCCTTTCATCCAGGGCTCGTGCGTGGTGTTTCGCCAGCGGGCCGTCTCGAACACACGGGTTTTGTAGAGATCCTTGATCGGGTTATAGGCCCCGTTCATGTCGCCATAGATGGTGCAATACCCGACCGCCATCTCGGATTTGTTGCCGGTGGTCAGCAAGAGCTCACCAAATTTGTTCGACATCGCCATCAGATAGACGCCGCGCAGGCGGGATTGGATGTTCTCCTCGGTCGTATCCGCCTCCAGCCCCTCAAAAAACGGCGCCAACCCCTGCCCCACGGCACTGACCGCACCCGAGATCGGCAGATCACCATATGTCACGCCCAAAGCCTCGGCGCAGGCATGGGCGTCGGTGTGCGAGAGATCGGAGGTGTATTGCGAGGGCAGCATCACGCAGCGCACATTCTGGGGCCCCAGCGCATCCGTCGCGATCGCCGCAACGATGGCCGAATCGATCCCGCCGGAGAGGCCGAGCAAGACCTTCGAGAACCCCGATTTGGTCACGTAGTCATGTGTTGCCGCGACCATGGCGCGGTAATCGGTCTCGGCCGGGCCCGGCACGGGGCCGAGAACAGCCGGGGTCAGGCGCCAACCCTCACTCGTCTGCCGCACCTCCAACGGGGCGTCGCTGTCCTCGAAAAACGGCATCTGCAGGGCCAGTGCTCCGCCGGGATTCAGCGCGAAACTGCCCCCGTCGAAGATCTGATCGTCCTGTCCGCCTGTGAGGTTCAGATAGACCAGCGGCAATCCGCTCTCGACCACGCGGTTCAGGGCGACCTGCATCCGGATATCGTATTTGCCCCGGTGATAGGGCGACCCATTCGGCGCGATCAACAGTTCGGCGCCGGATTCCTCCAGGGTTTCGATCACATCGGGAAACCAGATGTCCTCGCAGATCGGAAAGCCGACCCGGCAGCCCTTGATCTCGATCGGGCCGGGTGACGGCCCCTCGAGATAGAGCCGTTTTTCGTCAAACACCCCGTAATTCGGGCGGTGATGCTTGAGAAACTGCGCCCGGATCGTGCCGTCCTGCAGCAGGTGGTAGGCGTTGTAGGCACCGGCATGGTCCTGCCCCGGCTCGCCGGTCTCACCAAAGATTGGGGCGCCGATCGCCAATGCGGCGCCGCCCGGCACGGTTTGTGCGGCGAGGACCTCCAACGCGCTGTGGATATCGCGCAGGAAGGCAGGCCGGACCGAGAGGTCGAGCACTTGATAGCCCGACAGAAACATTTCGGGCAGCACCACCAGATCGGCGCCCTGCCGCTCGCCCTCGGCCAAAGCCGCACGCGCTTTGTCGAGATTGCCTGCGATATCGCCGGCAATCGGATTGCGCTGGGCCAGCAGCAGCTTCAGAGACGGGTCGGGCATGGGATCTCCTGTTGGCGGCCTTTGCGCCTTAAGGTTCTCCGCAACATGGCGCAAGTGCTTGGCGCTGCAATGCACTCTCGTCATTGCCAGACGCGACACTGCAACTTAAAGTCAAATCGATCCGGGTCAGGGGGGGCAAAACCTCCCGATGGGGAGAGGACGAGGACAATGCGGAAAATCGTTTCAGGCTATCTGCTGGGCCTGTTCATGGCGGGCTGTGCCGTAGCGCAGAGCGCGTCGGAGAACGACGGGACATCGACAGCCACCAAGGAATATGACTCGGGCGCGATTTATCAAGGCGAATTCCGAGACGGAAAACAGCACGGCCAGGGGACCTACACGGCGCCTGATGGCTATGAATACACCGGCGACTGGGTCGATGGCGTCATCCAGGGCGAAGGCCAGGCGAAGTTCCCGAACGGCTCGATCTATACCGGCAGTTTCAAGGATGGCGTGCCCCATGGCGTGGGCAAGATCACCTATGCCAATGGCGGGTCGTATGACGGCGAGTGGGTCGATGGCGTCATCGAGGGCAAGGGCGTCGCGGTCTATGCCAATGGGATGCGCTACCAGGGCGAATTCAAGAACTCGGCGCATCATGGCCAGGGCCGGATGGAGCGCGAGAACGGCTATGTCTATGAGGGGGCCTGGAAGGAAGGCGCTCAGGACGGTCAGGGGAAAGTGACCTACCCCGATGGCGCCATCTACGAGGGCGGCTTCGTCGACGGGCTGCGCCAGGGCGAGGGCGCAATCACCCTGCCCGACGGGTTCGCCTATGCCGGACAGTGGCAGTCAGGCCAGATCACCGGCCAGGGCAAGGCGACCTATGCCAATGGCGACATCTATGAAGGAGATTTCGTCGACGGCAATCGCGAGGGCCAGGGCAAAGCGACCTATGCCAATGGCGATGTCTACGAGGGTACTTTCGAGAAGGGCGAACGCCATGGCCAGGGCAAATTCACCGGCGCCGATGGCTATGTCTATGAAGGCAATTGGGTCGAAGGCCGGATCGAGGGCGATGGCACCGCGACCTATCCCAATGGCTCGACCTATCAGGGCAGCTTCGTCAACGGCACGCCGGATGGCCAGGGCAAGATCACCTATGCCGATGGCGGCACCTATGAGGGGAGCTGGAAAGACGGGGTGATCACCGGCAGCGGCACGGCCAACTACCCCAATGGCTCGGTCTATGAGGGCGAATTTGCCGATGCGAAACACCAGGGCACCGGCACGATGACCTATGCCGATGGCCATGTCTATGCGGGCGAATGGGACCGCGGATTGCAGACCGGCAAGGGGAAACTGACCTATCCCGATGGCGCGATTTACGAGGGCATGTTCGAGGCCGGCAAACGCCAGGGCGAAGGTGTTTTGACCCTGGCCGACGGCTTCACCTATGAAGGCGGTTGGCAAGAAGGTGAGATCCATGGCGAAGGCGTCGCGACCTATCCCAACGGAGATGTCTATAAAGGCAATTTCCTCAACGGTCGCCAGCATGGGTTCGGTGTGATGGAATACGCCTCCGGCGCCGTCTTCGAAGGCGAGTGGTTCGAGGGCCGCAGGGGGAAACCGAAGGAGGAGTGACACTCCTCCTCACAAGCCAGAGATAGGCGGCGC
The DNA here is from genome assembly GCA_038524325.1 of Pseudomonadota bacterium. Lineage (GTDB taxonomy): Bacteria > Pseudomonadota > Alphaproteobacteria > Rhodobacterales > Rhodobacteraceae > Thermohalobaculum. The sequence goes on along the minus strand of JBCBIS010000079.1, from coordinate 7,819 downwards.
AGCGCCCCGTTATCTGCGCATTGCACGCGCTCGCAAATCGCGTATAGTCCTGGTTATGGCTCACCAAGGCTTTGCACCGCTGCTTCTCCTTACCCGCCCCTGAGGGTGCCGGGACCAGCGGCGCGCGCACTCAGGGGATGGATTGCAGCGCCGCCTCACTGAACAGCCCCAGCCGAACAGCCAGACCAATTCCGGGATCACAGACATGACCGATGCACAGACCACGCGCGACCGCGTGAAGATCTTCGACACCACCCTGCGCGATGGCGAGCAATCGCCGGGCGCCTCGATGACGCTGGAGGAGAAGCTGCAGATCGCTCAGCTTCTCGACGAGATGGGGGTGGATATCATCGAGGCCGGCTTCCCCATCGCCTCCGAGGGGGATTTCGAGGCGGTGACCGAGATCGCCAAGCAGACCGAAGGCTCGGTCATCGCCGGGCTCGCGCGGGCCTCGACCAAGGATATCGACCGGGCTTGGGAGGCGTTGCAGCACGCCAAGCGCCCGAGGATCCATACCTTTATCGGCACATCACCCCTTCATCGCGAGCATCAACTCTCGATGACCAAGGCGCAGGTGCTGGACAAGATCGCTGCGACGGTCGCCCATGCCCGCAGCCTCTGCGAGGACGTGCAATGGTCGCCGATGGATGCCACCCGGACCGAGAGCGACTATCTGGTCGAGACGGTCCGCTGCGCCATCGCCAATGGCGCCACCACGATCAACATCCCCGATACGGTCGGCTATACCGCCCCACGCGAAAGCGCCGAGATTATCGCGATGCTGCTGCGCGAGATCCCAGAGCTCGCCGATTGCACCATCGCCACCCATTGCCATAACGATTTGGGCATGGCGACGGCCAACTCGCTGGCCGCGGTCGAGGCCGGCGCCCGCCAGATCGAGTGCACGATCAACGGGCTCGGCGAGCGGGCGGGCAATACGGCGCTCGAGGAGGTTGTCATGGCGCTGCGTGTGCGCCCCGACATCATGCCCTTCCGCACCGAAATCGACACGACCCGCATCATGCAGACCAGTCGCATCGTCGCCGCCGTCAGCGGCTTTCCGGTGCAGTACAACAAGGCCATCGTCGGCAAGAACGCCTTCGCCCATGAAAGTGGCATCCACCAGGACGGGATGCTGAAACATGCCGGCACGTTCGAGATCATGCGGCCCGAGGATGTGGGCCTCTCCGGCACCTCGCTGCCCATGGGCAAGCACTCCGGCCGACATGCCTTCAAGACCAAACTCAGCGAATTGGGCATCGATCTGGGCCAGAATGCGCTCGAGGATGCCTTCGTCCGCTTCAAGGCCCTGGCTGACCGTAAAAAGGAGGTCTATGACGACGACCTCATCGCCCTGGTCGAGGAAGCTACGGCGACGGCAGGGGCCGAGCGCATCCGCCTGAAATTCCTCCGCGTCATCTGCGGCACCGAAGCCCCACAATCGGCCGACATCATCCTCGAGATCGACGGTGCGGAGCAATCCACCACCCAACAGGGTGACGGCCCCGTCGATGCCGCCTTCAACTGTGTCAAGGCGCTGGTCCCGCACGAGGCGCGGCTCGACCTCTACCAAGTCCACGCGGTGACCGAGGGCACCGATGCTCAAGCCACCGTCAGCGTGCGCCTCTCGGAAGGTGGCAAGATCGTCACGGCTCAAAGCTCGGACACTGACACGGTGGTCGCCAGCTGCCGCGCCTATGTCCACGCGCTGAACAAGCTGCTTGTCCGCCGCGAAAAATCAGCCCCGGCGGAGACCATCGCGGTCTAGACCCAGCCGCCCAACATCGCGCGCGGCTAGGATCGCGCGCGCCTCCCAGGCCCGCAGGATCGGCCGGACAGGCCGGCCATAGGCGGCGGGCCGCTCGGCCAGTTCCGGAAACAAGGCGAGCAATTCGGCCCGCGTTGCGGTATCGCTGCGGGTCACGATCGTCTCGCCAGGATGAAAGCTCTCGGACAGTGCGCCCTCTGCCCAGATCAATTCGTGACGCGCGAACAAGAGGTGGACATAGGTGACCTCCTCAACCTCCGCGACGGTAATGCCAGGTTGACCGACCATGGCATGGGCGGGAACCAGCATCTCTGCCTCGGAGAACGCCAAGTCCAGCATGGCGCCCGAGACCAGCATCCGGTGCTGCCGCGACACCAACAGCGCCCGTTGATTCCCCCAGGCACCCGGACTGATGCGTACAGGCAGCAGCTCGGGCCGCGCGGCCAGGTCCGCAGCGCCAAAGCGTCGGCTGCCATGCCACAGCACCGGCTGCGCTCCATGATCGCGGGTGTGGACCAAATCGCCAACGGCAATGTCTTCGACGCGCCGCGGCCCCGCTTCGGTGTCAATCAGCGTGCCGGCGACAAAACAGGGGAATAGGATGTCGTTGGGGTCGCCAATCGCAAACGTGCCAGATCCCTGATCGATCAGCGGCTTTACCCCACCGACAGGCGGAAACCCGCCGTCATTCGCGATATAGAGGTTCTGGCTGGGCAGTTGATCAACTTGGGTATTGGTCCCTGCCTCGAAGATCCGCAAACCACCATTCAGTCGCGCGATATTGTCCCCCTCCTGACTTCCGACAAACACGTCGAGATCGTTGGGATTTTGCCCGCGCACATCGAAATCGATAACGCCGTCATTATCGATATCGATCCCAAAGCTTTGAATGCGGGTATTGTTGTCGATGAAATCCTCATCGACTCCGTCATCATCGACATCCGTCTGGTCAATATCGCTGTCGAGAAACTCAAGAACGATCCGTGCTTGCGCCGGGTCGCCGCCTTCCGCCAGCACGAAATCCAACAGCGGCCTCGTGCTTACTTGTATGCCGCTATTCGGTGGATTTCCTGTGAACTGGCCGGTTGCAAAGGCATCCACCGGGATGAGAAGCGTCGCCATGAGATCCTCGTTGCCGTCTCCGCTTTGGACAGTGGCACAGACGGTTTTCGAGTCAACGCACACCTATACGGAAGCATGTGCTGCCGCCAAGCCCTGCCTTTCCCTTTGCGTGATCTAACACTCCGTTCTATAAGCGGCGGCTAAGGCGGGACAACGCGCCCAAGGCAGGCAGGTAGATTACACGCAACGGGACGGCGCGAGCCAGGGAGCTTTGATGGGCAGGATGTTTGGATTTATCTCCAGCGACATGGCGATCGACCTCGGGACGGCCAACACGCTGGTCTATGTGAAGGGCAAGGGGATCGTTCTGAACGAGCCCTCGGTCGTGGCCTATCAGACGATCAACGGCAAGAAAGAGGTCAAGGCGGTCGGCGAGGATGCCAAGCTGATGCTGGGCCGCACGCCGGGCTCGATCCAGGCGATCCGGCCGATGCGCGATGGGGTCATCGCGGATTTCGACGTCGCCGAGGAGATGATCAAATACTTCATCAAGAAGGTGAACCCGAAGACCTCTTTCTCGAAACCCAAGGTCGTGGTCTGCGTTCCCTTCGGCGCCACCGCGGTCGAGGAACGGGCGATCGAGCAATCGGTGATTTCGGCCGGGGCCAGCCGCGCCTATCTGATCCCCGAGCCCATTGCGGCGGCCATCGGCGCCGGCCTGCCGATCACCGAGCCGACGGGCTCGATGGTGGTCGATATCGGCGGGGGGACGACCGAAGTGGCGGTGCTCAGCCTCTCGGACATCGTCTATGCGCGCAGCGTCCGGGTCGGCGGCGACAAGATGGACGAGGCGATCATCAGCCACATGCGCCGGCAGCATAACATGCTGATCGGCGAATCTACCGCCGAGAAGATCAAGAAGCAGATCGGCTGCTCGCGCCCGCCTGCGGACGGTGTGGGCGAGACCATGCTGATCCGGGGCCGCGACCTGCTCAACGGCGTCCCGAAGGAGCAGGAGATCACCCAGGCGCAGATTGCCGAGGCGCTGACCGAACCGGTGCAGCAGATCGTCGAGGCGGTGATGGTGGCGCTGGAGGCGACGCCGCCCGATCTCGCCGCGGATATCGTCGACAACGGCGTGATGCTGGCGGGTGGCGGCGCTTTGCTGGGCGATCTGGACCTGGCGCTGCGCGAGCAGACCGGTCTGGCGATCTCGGTCGCCGAGGAGCCGTTGCATTGCGTCGCTCTGGGCACCGGCCGGGCGCTGGAACATCTCGACCGGCTCGGCCATGTGATGAAGATCGGCGTCTGAGGGGGCGGCGATGCGCCCAGCCCGCGACCCAACGGAAAGCGCCCTCTCCCGCACAGTCCACCGGGTCGTTTTGGGCTTTATTCTCTTGGCTTGTCTGGTTTTGCTCATCCTCGGGCGCATTGACAGCCCCCGTGTGCAAAGTATGCGCATGGCGCTTGCCGATCTGCTATTGCCGTCGATGGAGTGGGTCGCCACGCCGGTGCAATACGGCACGGAAATCCTGCGCGACTACGAGAATTTCTTCGATGTCTACGCTCAGAACCGGGATCTGCGCCGAGAGGTTCAGCGCAATCAAGCCTGGCGTGAGCGGGCCCGGCAATTGGAAGAGGAGAACGCGCAGCTGCGCGCGTTGAACAATGTCCGCCTCGCGCCTCAGACCACGTTCGTGACGGGGGATGTGATCTCGGATGGCGGCGGGCCGTTCAGCCAGACCGCCTTGGTGAATGTCGGCGCACGAGACGGCGTGCGGGACGGGTCGGCGGCGGTGGATGGCAACGGCCTCGTCGGACGTGTCGTCGGCGTGGGCGAACGCGCGGCGCGCATCCTGCTTCTGACCGATTTCTCGAGCCGCGTGCCCGTGATCGTCCAACCCGCCGGGAGCCGCGCCATTCTGACCGGCGATGGGACGACAGCACCGAAACTGCAGTTTCTCGACAGCACCGAACGGGTCCAGCCCGGGAATCTGATCGAGACCTCGGGCGATGGTGGCGTCTTTCCGCCAGATCTGCCGGTCGGTCGCCTGATCTCTCTCGGCGGGCAAGGTTGGCGCGTGGTGCTGGCGGCCAATTACACGCGCCTCGAATTCGTCCGCCTGCTCCGCTACACCCCGGATACCGAGATCGATCAACCCGCCGGGCTGATTTTGCCAGGGCTGGAGCAATCGGCGGCTGATCTCTTGGCACCGCTCGACCCGATCGGCGAGGAGGTCGTGCAGTGACGCTCGACCGAGAGATAACTTTTCGCCTGATCCGGATGACGCTGTTCTTGGCGCTCGGCGCCTTGGCGATCTTTATCGAGGCGGCGCCGGTCGATCTCTCGGCGACCGCCCTGCCGTCGCCGGATCTTCTGCTGTGTGTGGTGGTGTTCTGGGCTTTGCGGCGGCCCGGCTCGACCCCGACCCTCCTCATCTTTGCCCTCGGCCTGACGCGAGATCTGCTGACAGACGCGCCAATCGGGGCTGGAACACTGTCGCTCGTGCTGACGGCGGAGGTCATCAAGGAATATCGCGGCTGGATCGCAAGCCGTCCATTTCTGGTCGAGTGGTTGGCGATGGCGGGGGCTGCCCTTGCGGGCGTGCTGCTGCAATGGCTTCTGATCACCGTGACCTTCGGGCAGCCGCCCTATCTTGGCCAGCTTGCCACCTTGGCTCTTTTCACTGTGGCGGCCTATCCGCTGGTGGTCTTCCTGCTGCGCTGGGGGCTGCGGATCGGCTGGCGCAAGCGCGACCGCGCCAGGCCGGTGCGGCCATGAGCCGGGGGCAGCGCTTCAGCCTGTTTGGCGCCAACAAGGATGGCGAAGAGCGCGAGAGCGCCCGCTTCATCACTCGCCGTGCCGCCATTGTTGCCGGGGTGCAGTTGCTGATCGCCGGCGGCCTCGCCTGGCGGATGCGGCAATTGCAGGTGATCGAGACCGAGCGGTACCGCTTGCTGGCCGAGGAGAACCGCATCAACCTGCGCCTGCTCGCCCCGGCGCGGGCGCAAATTTTCGACCGCAATGGCCAACCTCTCGCCGTCAACACCAAGAACTATCGCGTCGTGATGGTGCGCGAACAGGCGGGCGATGCCGAGGAGATGCTCAACCAGTTGGGGGAACTGATCGAGATACCCGAACGGCAACGGCGCCGGGTCTTGAAGGAGATGGCCTCGAAATCCGCCTTTGTGCCCGTGGCCGTGGCCGAGCATCTGACTTGGCAGGAATTCTCGAAAATCAACGCCAATGCCCCGGCGCTGCCCGGCATTCAGCCGGAGGTCGGGCTGTCGCGCTACTACCCCTATGGCTCGGCCACCGCCCATGTCGTGGGGTATGTCGGGCGGGTCAGTCAGAGGGATCTCGACTCCGAGGAGACGCCCGATCCGATCCTCCAGATCCCCGAATTCCAGATCGGCAAGACCGGCATCGAGCGGGCCTCGGAAATGGATCTGCGCGGGCAGGCCGGATCGCGCCGCATCGAGGTGAACGCAGTCGGCCGGGTGATCCGCGAGTTGGACCGTACCGAGGGTGCGAAGGGCGACGACCTGCATCTGACCCTGGATCTCGACCTGCAGAACGCGACCTTAGAGCGGTTGGGAGAGGAGAGCGCAGCGGCAGTGTTGATGGACATCAACAACGGCGATCTTCTGGCCCTGGCCTCCAGCCCCACCTATGATCCCAACCCTTTTGTGCTAGGCATTTCTCACAACGAATTCAATGCGCTGCGGGACAATGATCACAGGCCTCTGCACAACAAATGGGCCTCCGGCATGTATCCGCCGGGATCGACCTTCAAGATGGTGGTCGCCCTGGCCGCGCTCGAGGCCGGGGTCGTTGCACCAAGCGAGACGGTGTTCTGCCCGGGCCATATGGAACTGGGCGACCGCAAGTTCCATTGCTGGAGCCGGGGCGGCCATGGCTGGCTGAATATGCGCCGCGCGATCGAAAGGTCCTGCGACGTCTATTTCTACGAGATCGCGCGGCGGACCGGGATCGAGAGGATCGCCGAGATGTCGCGCCGTCTCGGGCTGGGCGTCGATCTCGGCCTGCCGTTCAGCTCGATCAAGTCCGGCCTGATCCCGACCAAAGCATGGAAGCTGGCGGTGAAGGAGAAAGACTGGCTGATCGGCGACACACTGAACAGCGGGATTGGCCAGGGATATGTCCTGGCGACACCGCTGCAACTGGCGGTGATGACGGCACGCATTGCTGCGGGAACGGGCGTGCACCCGAGACTCGTACGCGCACGCTCGGGCCAGCCCGAGCCGGTGCTCGCCCCCTTGGATCTGGGGATCGAGCCGCGCCACATGAACCTGATCCGGCGCGGCATGTTCGATGTGGTCAATTCGAAACGCGGCACGGCCCGCAAATCGCGCATCGCGGAACAAGCCAATGCGATGGCGGGAAAGACCGGAACCAGCCAGGTCCGCAACATCACGGCGGCCGAGCGGGCCCGCGGCGTGGTCAAGAACGAGGATTTGCCCTGGCATCGCCGCGATCACGCGCTGTTCGTGGGCTACGCGCCCTATGACAACCCGCGCTATACCGTCTCGGTGATTGTCGAGCATGGCGGTGGCGGATCGAAGGCGGCGGCCCCAATTGCGCGGGACATCCTGCTCCGCGCGCTCTATGGGCCGGAACCGCCCGACCGGGCCTATCCAGCCGGGCAGGCGCCACGAGTGCCGACATGAGCATGGCCGCGGCCTCTGGCCGCCAGGGTTTGACCTTCATTCAGAAGGTTCTTCGGTTCGATTGGTCGCTGTTTCTGGTGATCTGCGCAGTCGCCGCGATCGGCTTCCTGATGCTCTACTCGGTCGCTGGCGGGGATTTCGATCCTTGGGCGGGGCGGCAGATCACCCGGTTCGGCGTCGGCGTGGTGCTGCTGATGGTGATCGCGCTGATCGATATCCGGTTCTGGCGCTGGTTCTCGCCGGTCGCCTATATCGGTGCTCTCGGCCTTTTGGTGGCGGTCGAGTTCGTCGGGACCA
>JBCBIS010000078.1:0-17744 GCA_038524325.1 Pseudomonadota bacterium | reverse complement strand
GTTGCACAAAAAACGGGCTTGTACGAATTTGCACAGAATTGCGCGGATCTCACGGGCATAACCCTCGGCATGGGGGATGGTGACGGAGCAGTGCTCCGATGAGCGAGTGAGAAAGACGATGACTGACATTACCGGTACGAACGGGGCCAATGTGCTGTTTGGTGGCCTCAATGACGATCTGATCCGTGGCAAGGGTGGCGACGACCAGATCTTCGGCAACGCGGGCAATGACCGCCTGAAGGGCGGCAATGGCGAGGATGAAATCACCGATGGCGCGGGCGTGGATCGGATGTGGGGCGGCAATGGTGCCGACACATTCAAGCTGAGCGCAGATGGTGAGTTTGATCGCATCCAGGACTGGGAATTCCAGGACCTGATCGATCTGAGCGATTGGGGCGTGACCGATCTCTCGGACCTGACCTTCACTGAATTGTCCAACGGCCAGGTGCGCATCACCGCGGGCGATGAGGTGCTCCAGATCAAGGGCAAAGGCGGTGCCTCGCTGACCGCGGCCGATTTCACGGCCGACAAGTTCGTGTTTGCCGAGCCGCCGCAGTTGATCGATTTCGAGAGCCTCTCGATCGCGGGTCCGCAGTTTGGCGCGCCGATCCAGGCGATCGATCCGGGTTATGAGGGGCTGACCTGGACCTCGCCGCTCTATTTCATCGAGGAGCCGGATATGCAGGCCCTGGGCCGCGCGGCAGGGGCCGAGAACCGGACCGGCGGCGGCGATGTCTATGCCTCGAATGCCGGCGGCTATGACGTGCATTTCCAGGCGGCGGACAATTTCGACTTCGAGGAGGTCACGCTGGGGGCGATGTATAATGACGGCCTGACGGTTCGGATCATCGGCATGGATGACGGCGTGATGGTCGGCGAGCAATCGGTGGTGGTCGACACGACCGCTTCCAGCACGGTGCAGCTCGACGACCAGATCTTCGACAGCGTCGACCAAGTGGTGTTCCAGAGCTTCGGCGGCACGCTGAACCAGGATTATGCCTTCATGGCCGCGGCGCCGGACAGCTCGCATTTCTATATGGACGATCTGGTTCTGGCCTGATCTCTCGGCAAAATGCGAAAGGCCCGTGCCCCGGCGCGGGCCTTTCTGCGTCAGGCCTCGCCCATCAGGTTCGCAAAGCCCGCCTCGTGGATCTCGCGCAGGCGGGTGAGGGGCAGGGCGGTCTCGCCCAGGGTGATGGTCTCGCCGCCGACCATGCCGACCCGGCGCAGGGGCATCTGGGTGGCGATGGCGGCCTCGGTCAGGGCGGGGAGGGAACCCGGCTTGCAGGCGAGCAGATAGCGCCCCTGATCCTCTCCAAAGAACCACTCCGCCGCGGTCAGGCTGGCATGGGCTTCGACGATGACGCCAAGCGACGACGCCAGTGCCATCTCGGCGGCGGCCACTGCCAGCCCGCCATCCGAGAGGTCATGGGCCGCCGTCACATGCCTGGCCCGGGCCATGGCGCGGACCAACTCGCCCGCCTTCGCCTCGGCGCGGAGGTCAACAGGGGGCGCATCGCCCTCCGCCCGCTCCCACATCTCCCAGAGCAGGGCCGATTGGCCGAGATGGCCGCGGCTGGCACCGATCAGGACCAGCAGATCTCCGTCACCCGGCGCCATCGGGATCACGAGATCGAGGCTCTCCAACAGTCCGACCGCGCCGATGGTGGGGGTGGGCAGGATCGCCTGGCCGTCGGTCTCGTTATAGAGGCTGACATTGCCCGAGACGATCGGCATATCCAGCGCCTTGCAGGCCGCCCCGATCCCCTGGATACAGCCGACGAACTGGCCCATGATCTCGGGCTTTTCCGGGTTTCCGAAGTTGAGATTGTCTGTCGTGGCCAGCGGTTTGGCGCCGGTGGCTGAGAGGTTGCGATAAGCTTCGGCCACCGCCTGCTTGCCGCCCTCGACCGGGTTGGCCTTGCAATAGCGCGGCGTGACGTCGGAGGTGAAGGCCAACGCCTTGCCGGTCCCGTGCACCCGCACCACAGCGGCGTCCGAGCCGGGACGCACCACCGTATCGGCCATGACCATATGGTCGTATTGCTCCCACACCCAAGCGCGGGAGCAGAGGTTGGGGCTGCCCATCAGGGTCGTCAGCGCCTCCGCCGGGTCGATCTCCGGGATCTCTCCAAGCGGCGGGGCCGGTGGCGTCTCCACCCAGGGGCGGTCATATTCCGGGGCCGTGCCCGACAGTGCCTTGAGCGGCAGATCCGCCTTCACCGCGCCGTCGAGATAGACGAGGAACCGGTCCTCCTCGATCGTCTGCCCGACCACGGCGAAATCCAGATCCCATTTGTCGAAGATCGCCTTGGCCTCGGCCTCCTTTTCGGGGCGGAGGACCATCAGCATCCGCTCCTGACTTTCGGAGAGCATCATCTCATAGGCGGTCATGGCGTCTTCGCGGCAGGGCACTTTCTCCAGATCCAGCGCCACGCCCAGATTGCCCTTGTCGCCCATCTCGACCGCGGAGCAGGTGAGGCCCGCCGCCCCCATATCCTGGATCGAGATCACCGCACCCGAGGCCATCAGCTCAAGGCACGCCTCCAGCAGACGTTTTTCGGTGAAGGGGTCGCCGACCTGCACGGTTGGACGCTTCTCCTCGATGCTGTCATCGAATTCGGCCGAGGCCATGGTCGCCCCGCCGACCCCGTCGCGCCCGGTTTTGGCGCCGAGATAGACGACCGGCATCCCGACTCCGCTTGCCGCCGAATAGAAAATCTTGTCCGTATCCGCCAACCCGGCGGCAAAGGCATTGACCAGACAATTGCCGTGATAGGCGGGGTGGAAGCGGACCTCGCCGCCGACGGTCGGTACGCCAAAGCAATTGCCATAACCGCCGATCCCCGCAACGACGCCCGAAACGAGGCTGCGGGTCTTCGGATGCTCCGGGTCGCCGAAACTCAGCGCGTTCATCGCCGCAATTGGCCGCGCACCCATGGTGAAGACATCGCGCAGGATGCCGCCCACACCGGTCGCAGCACCCTGATAGGGCTCGATATAGGACGGATGGTTGTGGCTCTCCATCTTGAAGACCACCGCCTGGCCGTCGCCGATATCGACGACCCCGGCATTCTCCCCCGGACCACAGATCACCTGCTGCCCCTCGGTCGGCAGGGTGCGCAGATGGATCTTGGAGGATTTATAGGAACAATGCTCGTTCCACATCGCCGAGAAGATCCCGAGTTCGGTGAAACTCGGCGTCCGCCCCAGAAGATCCAGGATCCGCTGATACTCCTCCGGCTTCAGCCCATGATCGGCGGCCAGCGCCTGGGTGACCTCGGGCTCTTTTCGGGTGTCGGGCATGTCATCTCTCCGCGGCAGATGCCGCTGATTAACGAGTGACGGCAGGGTTGGAAAGGGCGCTCAGCCCGCGAGATTGGGGCAGGAGGTCTCGCCCGAGCGCACCGCGCGATCCAACGCGGCCACCATCGCGTCCTGTTGCCCCCGGTTGGGGATCGCCGAACCCGAGAGGCGCAGGCGCGAGCCAGCGGTGGAGGGCAGGAAATCGGCGGCCACCAGCACGCCGGATTGCCCGCCAATCACCACGCGGCCGGTATCCTTGCGCACCACCATTTCCTCTCCCCCGAGCACGCCGTCGAGCCAACAGTTCAGGGCCACCGCCTGCACGAGATCGCGCGCCGGCTGGCCCGCAATGCCGAGCTTGACGACGACCTCCGGCCCGCTGGGCGGTGGCGTCGGCACGCGCGGCCCGACGATCCGGCCCGGGATGGTGCAGGCGGCGAGGAGCGGCAGGGCGAGCAGCAGCGCCCTCATGCAGGTGCCATCTCGGCCATCAGACTGTCGAACAGTTTCGCCCCATCGGTGCCGCCCAGCGGTGCCTCGTTCAAGCGTTCGGGATGGGGCATCATGCCCAGCACCCGTTTGTCGGCGCTGAGGATACCGGCGATGTTGTCCATCGCACCGTTCGGATTGTCGCCCGGCTTGCCATCGGCGCGGCAATAGGTAAAGGCGATACGGTCCTCGCCGCGGAGTTTCGCCAGGGTCTCGGCATCCGCGATGTAATTGCCATCGTGATGCGCGACCGGCACGCGGATCACCGAGGTGTTGCCGAATGCATTGGTGAACGGCGTCTCGGCCGTCTCCACCTTCAGATGCACGTCCCGGCAGACGAATTTCAGATTGGCGTTGCGCATGAGGGCGCCGGGCAGCAGACCCGCCTCGATCAGCACCTGAAATCCGTTGCAGATGCCGAGAACCAGCCCGCCCTTCCGCGCGAACTCGGCCACTGCGCGCAGGATCGGGGCCTGGGCCGCGATGGCGCCACAGCGCAGGTAATCGCCAAAGGAGAAGCCGCCGGGAATGGCGATCAGATCCAGCCCCTCGGGAAGCGCCGTCTCCTTGTGCCAGACCATCTGCGTCTCGCGGCCCGAAGCACGCTGGAGCGCGACGGCAAGGTCCCGGTCACAATTCGATCCGGGGAAGACGATAACAGCGGATTTCATGGCTGGCCCTCCTCTGGCGGGTAATAGCGGAAGCCCAAGAGCGATGCGAGGAGAAACCGACGGAAAGCCAGGATGAACGCGAGCCGGGCGGGCGCTGACCCATGAGATGGTGCCCAGATCTCACCCAACGCCTTCGGCTTTGCTCCGGGCGGGATGATGGTGACGGACCCTAGAACGGAAGTGATCAGCGCGGCCACATGATGGCGATGCCGGCGCCGGTCATCAGCAGCGTGAAGGCGCCAAATCCCAGCAGCACGGCGGGGATCAGATAGGCGGTCCAGAACAGATCCGGCGAGACGGCAAAGCCCAGGTCGCGCCGCATCAACAGCGGCATCTGGCTGCCAACCGGGAATTGTTTCGGATCGACCTCATCCGAGGTGTGAAAGATCCGCTCGGGGTCGTAATTCGCCTCGAGCACCGGGCGGGTGACCAGATCTCCGGCAATGTCGAAACGGACGGTATAGGCGAAATGCTCGCCGCTCCGCCGTTCGCCATCGGCGCCTTTGGAGGTGAAGGTCTCGCGGCGCTGCTCGATCACCTCGGCGGTGATTTTCTCTCCCAAAGCGCGCTGCTCGGCACGATAGAGCGCCATGCGCCCGCCGAAATAAAAGAAGATCGCGGGGAGCAGCAGGAGCAGGAGCAGAGAAAACCGCCAGGGTGAACCGGGTGCCATCAGCCCAATTCGATCCGATAATCCTCGATCACCGTGTTGGCGAGGAGCTTGCGGCACATCTCGTCGATCTGTTTCTCGGCCTTGGCGCGGTCGGTCTCGGCCAGGTCCAGCTCGATCACCTTGCCCTGCCGGGCGCTTTCAACCCCGTCAAAGCCCATGGTGCCGAGCGCATGGGCGATCGCCTGGCCCTGCGGGTCCAAAACGCCGTTTTTGAGGGTGACGAAAACGCGGGCTTTCATGGGCTTCTCCTGACCGGTCCGCCGGTCATAGCGCCGCCCGCCCGCCGCCTCAATCCCTTTGCGGCATGGCCCCGTGCCGGATCACCGCCATCAGCAGGGTGCCCAGCACCACCGCGTTCAGGATGTGCCAGAGGAAATGGGTGCCCATTGCGAAATGCGCGCAGATCACATCGTCGATGGTGCGGAAACTCAGCGAGACCGCGAAGACCAGCGCGGCGGCGATCAGCCAGAGGCCCGCCGGATGCGCGCGTGCCGCCAGCCAGCCCCCCACGGACACCAGGGCGAGCATTGCGGGAAAATAGCTCTCCCACCCGCTGATCCCGGGGCCGGTCAGGGCCGCGATCACGACCCCCGCAATCCAGGCCGCCGCCGGAAACCCGATTGCGACGCCCAGGGCAGGGACGAGCCCCGCGCGTACAATCAGCAGGCTGCCAAAGGCCAGCGCGAAGGCGATCCAGAACCCGATGGTTTGCGTCATATGCGCCTTGGCCGGCAGGATGATCTCGGGCCCCGCGCCGCGGGTCATCGTCGCGGCCGTCACCAGCGCGCCCAGGAACCCCACCGTGAGCAGGATCGCCCGGCCCCAGCCGAGCCCCACATAGCGGTTCATCGCCACGGTGAAATAGCTGAGGATAAACAAGAGGATCGGCCCGGTATCCATCAGCGCGGCCCAGACCGTCGCGAAGGTGTGGAACAGGAACGAGCCGATGCCGATGGCAAACAGCACGCCATCGAGCCAGATCACCGGCCCATCCAACCGCCGCAGTCGCAGCGCGATGATCAGGCAGAAGATCGCCGCCAGGATAAAAGCGAGGTTGCTGACGGCGTTCACGGGCTCGGACCAGAACTCCGGCCCGGTCCGCTCGCAATACCCATCAATCCGGCGTGACCACTCCATTGGGTTCCTCCTGCTCCGCTGGGGCAGAGGATGGCGCGCCACGCTCGGCTGTCAAAACACGATTCGCGCGATCAATGCACCAGTTTCGGGCCGCCGGTCACCACACCGTTCTGGGGCAGGATGCCCAGGCGCTTTGCGACCTCGGTATAGGCATCTGCCAGGCTTCCGAGATCGCGGCGGAACACGTCCTTGTCGAGCTTCTGGCCGGTCTTCACATCCCACAACCGGCAGCTGTCCGGGCTGATTTCGTCGGCCACGATGATCCGCTGGAAATCGCCGTCATAGATCCGGCCGGTCTCGATCTTGAAGTCCACCAGTTTGATGCCGACGCCAAGGAACAGGCCCGAAAGGAAATCGTTCACCCTCAGCGCCAGGGCGACGATGTCGTCCAGATCCTGCTGGCTGGCCCAGTTGAAGGCGATGATATGCTCCTCGGTGACCAGCGGATCGCCCAGCTTGTCGTCCTTCAGACAGAACTCGATGATCGGCCGGGGCAGGGGCTCGCCCTCCTCGATGCCAAGGCGTTTCGAGAGCGACCCCGCGGCGACGTTGCGCACGATCACTTCAAGTGGGATAATCTCAACTGCACGAACGAGTTGCTCGCGCATGTTCAGCCGCTTTATGAAGTGGTTCGGTATCCCCACACCATGCAGCGCCGACATGATATGCTCGGAGATGCGGTTGTTCAGCACGCCTTTGCCGTCGATCACGTCCTTCTTCTCGGCGTTGAAGGCGGTGGCATCGTCCTTGAAATATTGAATCAGGGTGCCGGGTTCCGGGCCCTCGTAGAGGATCTTCGCCTTGCCTTCATAGATCATTCTGCGGCGTGCCATGGCATCTGCCCTCGCGGATGGATTGAGGCCGCGTCACTTTGTTTCGCGGGGAACCGGTGCTTACATCTCATGCGTCGTTTTGCCAAGGGGGCGTGCGGGCGCACTGGCGTGGCCGAGCGGCGATGCGTATATCTGGCGCAACCCACCCTCAATCAGCGGAGCGCGCCGATGTCCCAATTCAACGAACGTGAAAAGGCCTTTGAGTCGAAGTTCGCCCATGACGCCGAGATGCAATTCAAGGCCGAGGCGCGGCGGAACAAGCTGTTGGGCCTCTGGGCTGCCGGTCTGCTGGGCCATCCGGACCCCGAGGCCTATGCAAAGGAAGTCGTGAAGGCCGATTTCGAGGAGGCCGGCGACGAGGATGTCTATCGCAAACTGGCCGGCGACCTGGGCGACAAGGCCAGCGAGGCCGAAATTCGCACCGCGATGACGGAAAAGCTGGTCGAAGCAAAGGCGCAGTTGATGGACGAGGCCTGAGCCTCGAAAATGACAATGGTAACCGGCGGCTTAGGGATCTTTGTTGCCGGTTCTGTCACCCCGACCGTCCATCCTTGCGGCACGATCCCTGACGATGCGAGGAGAGACAGGCATGTCATCGTTCGACGACCGCCGCCGCGGGTTTGAAGCGAAATTCGCCCATGACAACGACTTGGAGTTTCGCGCCAAGGTCCGGCGCAACCGCATGCTGGCCATCTGGGCGGCCAAGCTGATCGAGCGGGATCCGGAGGCCTATACCAAGGAGATCCTGGCCGCGGATCTGGAGATGCGCAGCGACAAACCGGTCTTTGCCAAGCTTGCCGCCGATCTGGAGGGCAAGGTCGGTCATGTCGAGATCTTGCAGGTGATGGTCGATACGCATTGCAAGGCGAAATCTCAGGTGATGGCCAAGGGCTGATCGGCCCGCATTGCCACCACGTCATCCTCCAGGGCCTGGCGGGTATGACCAGCCCGGTCCACTCCAACCTGAACGCCATGGTTGACGAGACTTAGTCAGCTTTGTTGCCAAGTTCCTCACAAATTGATGGCAGCCTCTTCATCTTGTGAAACAGATCGAAAGGGCCGCCATGTCGGACGTCAAAACCTGCCCCCTATGCGGTGCGAAACTGGCGAGGTCGCGTAAAATCGATGCGCAGGCGAAGGTGCGGCGGAATTACATGCTGGCCGCCTGGGCTGCGTCTTTCATCGGCTGCGACATCACCGCCTATGCCGAGGAAGTCATGGCCGTCGACATGGCGATGGCGGAGAAGCGTCCAGTCTTCAAGAAGCTCGTGTCGGACATCGCCGGAAGGGTCGGCGAGGGCGAAATTCAGGCGGCCATGCAGAATATGCTGGCCCGCGCCAAGGACGAGTTGCTCGCCCATATCTGACGGCAGGGGTCAGCCGTTTTCTGCCGCCAGAAGCGCCTCGATGGCCGAGGTGATCTTGGGGTTCTGGGGATCCGTGCCGGTGCTGAAAGCGTCCACCAGCCGGCCATCCGGGGCGACCAGGTACTTGTGGAAATTCCAGCGTGGCGCGTTATTGGCGCCAAGTTCCTGCCGGGCCCAGCGATAGAATGGGTGGGCCTTCGCACCGCGGACATGGGTGATCTCGGCCAGCGGGAAGTCGAGCGAGAAGTTGACCTCGCAGAAATGCTTCACATCCGCCTCGGTCGCCAATTCCTGCCCGCCGAAATCGTCCGACGGCACGCCCAGCATCACGAAGCCCTGCTCTCGATAGCGGTCATAGAGCGCCTGCAACCCGTCATACTGATACGTGAAGCCGCAGCGCGAGGCGGTGTTCACCACCATCAGCGGCTTGCCCGCGAACTGGCTCAGCGGCAGCGGATTGCCATCGATATCGGTGAAGTCGAACTGATGCGCTGAGGTGGCCGAATTTTCGCCCGAGGCGGCATCGGCGCGCTGGCTGGCGATCGCGGCCAGGACAGCGAGCGTTGCGAGCCCGGCTCCTGCAAGAAACATTCGTCTGAACAGCATGACATCTCCTCCTGCCCAGAGACATAGCGCAGGGGCAGGAGGGTCAATGGTCGCCCGACTGGGTCGGCGTCACTCGTCCTCGAACACGCGTTCCATGCGCTTTTGCTCGGGGCGCATCTTGCCCTCGGCTTTGGCATAGGTCCATTCGACTTCGGTGTAGTTCAGGGTCACCTGCTCGGCCGGGACGGCTTTGCCGCCGGCGGCGCTGTCCATGGCTTCATCGGTCAGTTCGGTCGGGGTTTTGTCCTGGTCACTCATACTCTCGTCTCCTCTGTCAAACACGCGGGCGTTCGGCCCGTGACCCAGGGACTATAGCACTCTTCGGGGCGTGGCTGTGAGCGGCCTCACAGGACGTCGCTTGACCGGCGGGGCGCGAGGGGGCATCTCAGCCCGCATGGCACCTCCCCCGATCCTGACATTGGCGGACATCACCCTCGGCTGGGGCGGGCGACCGCTGTTCGCAGGCGTCGAACTGGCCGTGTCACCTGGTGAGCGGCTGAGTGTGGTCGGACGCAACGGCTCGGGCAAGTCGACGCTGATGAAGGTGATCGCCGGGATGGTCGAGCCCGATGACGGCACCCGGTTTCTGCAGCCCGGCGCTCGTGTGGGCTATCTGCCGCAAGAGCCGGATTTCTCGGGCCATGCCACCCTCGGGGCCTATGCGGCAGCCGGGCTGGAGGTGGCCGAGGCGTGGAAGGCGGAAAGCGCGATGGAGGGGCTCAAAGTCTCCCCCGGCGCCGATCCCGCGGCGGCCAGCGGCGGCGAGCGGCGGCGGGCGGCCCTGGCCCGGCTGATTGCCGAGGAGGCCGATCTGCTGCTGCTCGACGAGCCGACCAACCATCTGGATATCGGGACCATCGAATGGCTGGAAGGCTGGCTGGCCGAGACTCGCCGCGCCTTCTGCATGATCTCGCACGACCGGGCGTTTTTGGAGCGGCTGACCCGCGCGACCCTTTGGATCGACCGTGGAGAGATCCGCCGCGCCCCCGTCGGTTTCGGCGGCTTCGAGGCCTGGCAGGAGAAGTTTTTCGCCGAGGAAGAGGCGCAGCGCCACAAGCTGGACCGGCTGATCAAGGCCGAGGCGCATTGGGCGGTCTATGGCATCTCGGCCCGGCGGACCCGCAACCAGGGCCGGCTGCGCAAGCTGGAGGGGCTGCGCGAGCAGCGCCGCGAACAGGTGTCGCGCCAGGGCACGGCGGCGATGGAGTTGTCCTCTGGCCCGCAATCCGGCAAGCTGGTGGTCGAGGCGGTGGAGATCGCGAAAAGCTTTGGCGAGCGGCGGATCCTGCGCGACTTCTCGCTGCGCATCCAGCGGGGCGAGCGGGTCGCGCTGGTCGGGCCGAACGGCGCTGGAAAGACGACACTGCTCAAGATGCTGATCGGAGAGATTGCGCCGGATCAGGGCCGCCTGCGGCTGGGTCATAACCTGGAAATGGCGGTGTTCGATCAGAACCGGGAGGCGCTGGATCCCGAAAAGACGCTTTGGGAGAGTCTGACCGGCGAGACCTCGATGCGGGTGCAGGGCTCGAACGATCAGGTGATGGTGCGTGGGAGGCCGAAACACGTGATTGCCTATCTCAAGGATTTCCTGTTCGACGAGCGCCAGGCGCGCGGCCCGGTCTCGGCGCTGTCCGGGGGGGAGCGGGCACGGCTGCTCCTGGCCCGGATCATGGCGCGCGAGAGCAACCTCTTGGTGCTGGACGAGCCGACCAACGATCTCGACATCGAGACGCTCGATCTGCTGCAGGAATTGATCGCCGATTTCGAGGGCACGGTGCTGTTGGTCAGCCACGACCGGGATTTCATCGACCGGGTGGCGACCACGACCATCGCCATGGAGGGTGACGGGTACGCCACGGTCTATGCCGGCGGCTGGAGCGATTATCAGGCGCAAAGGCGGGCGCCCGAGCCGGCGGCAAAACCCAAGGCAAAGCAGACCTCTAAGCCGAAGCCTGACATGCCCAAGGCGGTGCCGGCACTCTCTGGCCGCGAGGAGCACCGGCTGAAGGCACTGCCTGCCGAGATTGACCGGCTGACGGCGGAGATCGAGCGGTTGGAGGCGTTCCTGGCCGACCCGGACCTGTTCGCCCGTGAGCCGGCGAAATTCGCGAAGGCGAGCGCGGGTCTGACCGAGCGGCAGGCCGCGCTGGAAGCTGCGGAAGAGGAATGGCTGGCTCTGGAGGAGAAGCGCGAGGCGGCGGGGTAGCGCTCTCCAGCGCCTCGCAGCCACCGCCCGCCCCCACCCACCCTCCGCGAGCAGTGGCTCCGAGGCGCTGGAGAGCGCTAGATATTGCGTCTGTCCGGATAGCCGGGCATATATGAGGGGCAGAGCAGCACAATGCAGCGGCCAAGCCGCGGGATAAAGGCGCCATGAACGCGATGGATCTTTTCGAGGATGACGAGCCGGAAAAAGCCTATGACGCCAGCGCCATCGAGGTGTTGGAGGGGTTGGAGCCGGTCCGCAAGCGCCCGGGCATGTATATCGGCGGCACCGATGAGCGGGCTCTGCACCATCTGGTAGCCGAGGTGCTGGACAACTCGATGGACGAAGCCGTGGCAGGCCATGCCAGCCGGATCGAGATCGAATTGCAGGCGGATGGCGCTTGCGTGATCTCGGACAATGGACGGGGCATTCCGGTCGATCCGCACCCGAAATTTCCCGACAAATCGGCGCTTGAGGTGATCCTGACCACGCTCCATGCCGGTGGGAAGTTCGACGGCAAGGCCTATGAAACTTCGGGCGGGTTGCACGGGGTCGGCGTCTCGGTGGTCAATGCGCTCAGCGATGTGCTGCGGGTCGAGGTGGCGCGGTCGAAGACGCTCTATGCGCAGGAGTTCTCGCGCGGGCTGCCGCTGGGTCCGCTGGAGACGCTGGGTCCGACTCAGAACCGTCGAGGCACCAAGGTGCTTTTCCACCCGGACCCGGAGATTTTCGGCACTCGCGCCGCGTTGAAACCGGCGCGGCTGCACCGGATGGCGCGGTCCAAGGCCTATCTGTTCCGGGGTGTCGAGATCCGCTGGAAATGCGCGCCGGAGCTGCTGCGCGAGGGCGATGAGACGCCGAGCGAGGATGTCTTTCGCTTTCCGGGCGGGTTGGAGGACTACCTGCTCTCGACCCTGAACGGCACCGAGTTCTATGGCGAGCGGCCCTTTGCCGGGAAGGTCAGTTTTGCCGAGCGGTTCGGCGGCACCCCGGGCTCGGTCGAATGGGCGATTGTCTGGGCGCCGGGGCGCGATGCCAGCGTCTCCTCCTATTGCAACACCATTCCGACGCCGGAGGGCGGGACCCATGAGCAAGGGTTCTGGGCTGCGATCCTGAAGGGCGTGCGCGGCTATGGCGAATTGGTCGGCAACAAGAAGGCCGCGCAGATCACCCGCGACGATGTGCAGGGCGGCGCCTCGGCCATGATCTCGGCCTTTATCCGCGAGCCGGAATTCGTCGGCCAGACCAAGGATCGGCTGGCGACGACAGAGGCGGCAAAGTTGGTCGAAGGCGCCGTGCGCGACCATTTCGACAACTGGCTGGCGGGGGATACCAAAACCGCCGCCGCGATCCTGGACTATCTGATCGAACGGGCCGAGGAGCGTCAGCGGCGCAAGGCCGAGAAGGAAACCTCGCGCAAATCCGCCACCAAAAAGTTGCGGCTTCCCGGCAAGCTGGCGGATTGCTCCGAGGCGACGCGCGAGGGCTCGGAGATCTTCCTGGTCGAGGGCGACTCGGCTGGCGGCTCGGCCAAACAGGCGCGCAACCGCAAGACCCAGGCGGTGCTGCCGCTGCGGGGCAAGATCCTCAATGTGGCCACTGCGACCGCGGGCAAGCTGGCGCAGAACCAAGAATTGCAGGATCTGATGCAGGCGCTGGGGGTGCAGGCGGGCAGCCGCTATAACGACGATGATCTGCGTTATGAGAAGGTCATTATTATGTGCGACGCCGATGTGGACGGCGCGCATATCGCCTCGCTGCTGATGACATTCTTTTTCACCCAGATGCGGCAACTGATTGAAAACGGGCATCTCTTCCTGGCCGCCCCGCCGCTTTACCGCGTCACGCAGGGGGCGAAATCGGCCTATGCGGCGGATGATGCGGAGCTGGCCGCGATGGTTGAGGCGGGGCTGGGCGGCAAGGGCAAGGTCGAGTATGGCCGCTTCAAGGGTCTGGGCGAGATGATGCCGAAACAGCTCAAAGAGACCACGATGGATCCCGGCTCGCGCACCCTGATCCGCGTGCGCATCGACGAGGAGGATGACGGCCAGACCGGTACCCTGGTCGAGCGACTGATGGGCAAAAAGCCGGAACTGCGCTTTCAGTTCATCCAGGAGAACGCGCGGTTTGCGGAGGAGTTGGACATCTGATGAGTGGTTCTTGAAGTTTAGGACCAGAGTATTTTTGTGCGCGTAGTTCTCTTTGTCCTCCTCTTCCTCCCCGCTTGCTCTGCCTTGACCACCACAGCTCTCCCGGACCGCGCGGTCGATGAGAGGTTCACTGCCACCGGAATGTCTTGGCAGTCTGGCCGGCGGATGTATTTCTCGCTGGCCACCCTGGAAGATAACGGAAAGGTCGCTGTCTGTGGCAGCGTCTCCCGCGAACCTGGGGGCGATTCCAATGACACCCGCTTTGACGAGTTGTGGATCAATACGGCCAAGGTCGTGCTGGAGGGCGATACCGTTCTAAACGGCCTCGGCTTTTTCAAGGAGAGCCGGTTCATCGAGGGAAAGGCGCCAGGGGGCAATGCGGGCTGTGTCCGAACCGCGCGTGACTGTGAGGATCGGTTTGCCGAGGCGACCCCGCAGATCGTCTCCACCCGCTCCAGCTTCTCGCTTCGAGACTGACGGCCCTCACCGGTCTTGACGCCCTGCAGGCGGGCGGCGAGACCATGGGGATGAGCGGGACATCTGACACCTCGGCCGCGACAGGCGTGGCGATTATGGCGGCGGCGATGCTGATCGCGCCGGCGATGGATTTGTTCGCAAAGCTCGCCACCGCCTATGTCATGCCCGGCGAGGTGGCCTTCGGGCGGTTTGTGGCGCAGACGCTGTTCCTGCTGCCCGTGGTGTTCTGGGTGCGGGAATGGGGCTGGCCCCGGCCGGCGCATCTGCTGGCGGGGCTGTGCGCGGCGATTGCCATCCTCTCGATCAACACGGCGCTGGCGGTGATGCCGATCGCCAATGCCATCGCGATCTTCTTTGTCGAGCCGCTGATCCTGACGCTGCTCTCGGCCTGGGTGCTGAAGGAGCGGCTGGGGTGGCGGCGGCTGAGCGCCGTCGGCGCCGGTCTGGTGGGGGCGATGATCGTGCTGCGCCCCAATCTGGCGGCCTATGGCTGGGAGGCGGCACTGCCCCTGGTCACCGCGGTCGCCTTCGCCTGCTATATGCTGATCCTGCGTGTCATGAGCCCCGGGGGCGGGCGCATCGGCACTCAATTCTGGATCGGCGCCACCGCGGCGGCTGTGCTGGGCCTGGCGCTGTTGGCTGGGACGGCCGCAGAGGTTGCGAGCCTGACGCTGACCTGGCCGCCCGTCGAGGCGCTGGCCTGTATGGTCGCGGCGGGTGCCCTGGCCTGCGTCGTGCATCAGATGATCGCCCAAGCCCTGGCCCGCGCCGAGGCCGGTTTGGTGGCCCCGCTGCAATATCTCGAGATCGTCGGCGCCACTGCCATCGGTTGGGCAGTCTTTGGCGATTTTCCGGACAGCTTGACCTGGATCGGCACCCTCATCATCATTGCGGCAGGGGTGTATGTGTTCCGCCGCGAGCGGATCTTAGCGATGGGGGCATCGTGAAGCGTCTGGCGTTTTGCGCATTGGCACTGCTTGCGGCCTGCGATGACGGCACGGTCATCAGCCATGTCGACAAGGATCACAACATCGAAGCCGGTGATCTGGTGGCGATGCAGCAGGGCGGGGGGATCCCGACCGAGGTGCATGGCACACCGTTTCAGCGCGCTTCAGCCGAGGATCTGACCCGCTTTCTTCGCCCGCCGGCGGGCGGGGCACAGGGCATCCGCTGGCGCGCGGTCAAGGTCGGCGCGCGGCCGCATGGCTATCGCATGGTGCTCCATTTCAACCCCTCCGGTCCGCCCAATGCCGCGGATGACTGCAAGCGGTTCAGGCCGGCGATTACCGAACGCCCGCAGGAGGTCGGCTTCACCGTCAATCTCAGCATCTGCAATGGCGAGCGTGCCGAGGCGCATGGATTCTTGCAGGCCCGCAAGACCCAGGCCGGAGATTACCAGGACTATACCCGTGTGATGCGTGTTCTGATGAACAGCATTCTCTCGAAAGCGGGCAACGAGCGCTAAGGCGCTGCCATTATTGCCTTCTTTCGCAGATTGCGCCCGCGAAACACCGCGCCCTTGCCGCCGGAGGGCCATGTTCGCTACGTAGATCCCGTGGAGCGTGCAAACGGGAGACCGGCTTCATGGTGGAACGAACTTTTTTTGCGTTTGACAACGAACTCCTGGTTATCGACCCGTCGTCGCCCTCGGGCACGCCAGGCGCGCCGATCATCAACAATTCCAACACGCCGAATGGCACGATCTTCTTTTTTCCGGTCACCGGCTCAGCGGAGCTGATCACCATCGACGACACCGGCGGCGACCCGGATATCTTCGAGGATGGCATTCCCGGCGGGCACACGGTCGTCGATGGCGGCAGTTTGGTCGCGGATGGGACGGGCGTCGAGTCGGAGTCGATCCTGACGCTGCAGCAGCTCGATGCCGACGGAAACCTCATCGGCCCGCCGGTCACCCTGAACGTCTATTCGCAGAACGGCGTGTTCTCGGATATCTGGGGGTTTTCGACCGATACCGAGCTGATCCCAGGCGCGCGCTATGTGAAAATTGCGGGCACGAATAACGGGCAATCGGCCTATGAAACCTTCGCGCCTTGCTTTGTGACGGGGACGCTGATTCGCACGACCTCTGGCGAGATCCCGGTCGAGGAGGTTCAAATTGGGACAGAGGTCTGGACCCGCGAGGACCCGGCAGTCCCGGTCACCTGGGTCGGTGCGAAGGAGGTGGCTGCCCTCGGCCCCCTGGCACCGGTGCGCTTCGAGGCCGGAGTGCTCGGCAATCTCCGCCCCTTGCTGGTGTCACCGCAACACCGCGTGCTGATCTCGGGCTACCGGGCACATCTCCTGTTTGGGGAGCCCGAGATTTTGGTGCCGGCGATTGGTCTGCTCGAACTTGACGGTGTCAGCCGCGCGCCGGTCGAGACCGTGATCTATCATCACTTCATGGCCGAGCGGCATCTGGTCGTCTGCTCTGAGGGCGCGCTGACCGAGAGCTTCTTTCCGGGCAAGGCGGCGTTGTCCTCGCTGGACCGAGCGACCCGGGACGAGCTTGTCCACTTGTTCCCGGATCTGGGCCGCCGCGAGGGGCCGCGCCGTGCCGCCGCACCCCTGGCCACCCGCAACGAGGGGCGGGCCGTCGCTGTGATGATGTCACGCGCGCTTGGCGCACCTCAGACCATCAATCGCGGATCCCAGGGATAGTTGGTCAGGTCCTCGTGCCCATCCTCGGTGATGAGGACCTGGTTCTCCAGCTTGATTGAAAAATCCCCCGGCGTGTGCTGGATCAGCGCCTCGACACAGAGCATCATGCCGGGTTCGAGGACATAGTCGAACTCGCCATCCTCCCAGTTCTCCGGATACTTTATCAGCGGCCACTCATCGCAGAGGCCGACGCCATGCATCTTGCAGCCATAGCGGCCCTCCTGGAACTCGTCCGCCAGCAGGTGGCCACCATGGGACAGTTCCTTGAAGCTGACCCCGGGGGCCAGCAGCCGCGTGTTGGTCTCGATATGCTCGACGGCGTATTGGTAAAGGCGGCGCATCTCGTCGGTCGGCTGGCCATCGCCGATAAACCAGGTGCGCGAGATGTCCGAGCAGAGGCCGTAACAGCCGATCAGATCGGTATCCAGCCCGCAGATCTCGTTGTTCTGGATCACGCGAGGGCCGCATTCCTGGAACCACGGATTGGTGCGCGGGCCCGAGGCGAACAGCCGGGTCTCGATCCACTCGCCGCCGCGCTTGATGTTCTCGGCATGGAGCACGGCCCAGACCTCGTCCTCGGTACGGCCCGGCTGGCAGGCGGCCTCCATCGCGGCGACCGAGGCCTCGCAGGCATGCATGCAGCAGCGCATGGCGGTGATCTCGTCCGGGCCCTTGATGGCGCGGGCCTTCTCGGTGACCTCCTCGCCCTCATGGATCTCGAACCCTGCGGCGATCAGGGCGCGATAGCCATCGACCATGATCTTGTCGACGGCGAGGCGTTTGTTGCCGCCATGGGCGGCCATCAGCTCGGCGACTTGCCCGGTGAACTGGCCTGCGGCCTTCGAGACCGCATCGCCATTGGCAAAATAGAACATCGAGGCACCGCCGCGCACCTCGCTGACCAAGGGGTTGTGATCGCACAGGAAGTGGAACGCGGTGCCCTTATACTCCCACAGCACCATGTAGCCATCGGCGCAGACCAGGCAGGCGCGAAACGGGTTATGGGCGTTCCAGAGCTGCATGTTCGTTGAATCGGTCGCGTAGCGGATGTTCAGCGGGTCGAACATCAACACGCCGCCATAATCCTTGGCCTGCAATTGCCCCACCAGCCGGTCGAGCCGGAAGCGTCTGAGTTTGTGCAGGTTCGGCAGTGTTAGGCCCGCCGCCGCCCATT
>JBCBIS010000077.1:0-17836 GCA_038524325.1 Pseudomonadota bacterium | reverse complement strand
GGCCAGCAGGATCACTTTGTTCAGATCCGGGTTGGCAGCCAGAACTGCATCGACTTCGAGCTGGATTTCGGCGGCCAGGGCGTCGAGCTCTTCATCGGTGGGGTTGGCACCAAACTGGGCCGGGTTGATGGTCACGCCGCCGGGGCTCGAGATCGCCGCCAGCGTCGGCGTAGTCGCGCCGATCACCGCAATGTCCTCACCATTGACGTCGATGATGGTCGACGAGGTGATGCTGTTGGCCTGCGGTGCCTGACCGCCAGCAACTTCCAGCGGCGCGAGAGACGCGTCGGTCGAGACATCGAGGTTGGTCGAGAGATATGGGAAGTCCGCACCACCAAAGTCGCTGCCCAGGATCTCGCCGATCGCGTTTCCATCAAAGTCGAGACCAGAGATCAGCTCGGCCAGCGTCGAGGTGCCGAGGTCAAACTCGTGGTTGCCAAGCGCGATCGCCTGAATGCCCAGCTCGTTCTGGATCTGAATGTCTGCGATCCCGGCGGCGCCGAAAACCGGCTCAGAGGCGTCGAAGAACACGCTCGGGATGATCGCGTCGCCCGAGGAGAGCGTCAGCGTGTTGTCGGTCAGGCCGTCACCGCCCAGGTCTTCGTCGCGCAGGGCGTTCAGAACGCCCGACAGGTTCGGGGCGTCGAAAACCGCATCGGCGCCAGCTTCCTGGTCGGCGATATGCAGTAGTTCGAGCGTGAAGGTATTGATCACAGTCATGGTGGAGGCTTCCCCTTTATCGACCCGGCCCAATGATTTGGGCGGAGCTCGGTACACTCACCCCTCGACGGCGGGTTTTGTCGCGTTCGAGGGTCACATCCAGTCGCGGCACACGGTTCCCGGGTGCCAGCCGGCGCATACACTCTCACTTCGGCCTTGGGGGGTCTTCTCAGTTTCGTGAATAAAATATTTCGTTAATTTGACAAGAGTTGAACATTGTTTTCAGAGGGTTAACCGAGAAATCGTGCTTTGGCTGGTAAAAACACACCCGTTATCCACAGCTTCCTGGCGCAAATGTTCCGTTCCAAGACATACATTTCCGGTTTTTGTGCAGTCGCTTGGGGGGCGGCCTGGGTAACGCTCTGAAAAGATGAGGAAAAACTATCTAGCCAGGATTTTCAACCACAGGCGGAGCTGTGGCGGCCGAAATGGCCCCCCAGATTGGGTGAAAGGGGTCACGCCGCTGTCATGAATTGGCGTTAACCCTGTGGATGGCGGCGCGCGTCAGCCCGAACCGCCGCCGCAGTGCCATCGGAGCGCGCGTCCTCGACTGCGCCTCCCACACAACAGATGACAGGAAGAGAGGCCCCATGATCCGCGCATCCCTCCTCGGCGCCGCAGTCGGCGCCATGGCCGCCGTAAGCGCCACCGCAGCCCCGGTCGAAGTGAATTTCTGGCACGCCATGGGCGGTGCGCTCGGCGAAACCGTCGACAAGATGGCCGCCGATTTCAACGCCAGCCAGGATCAGTTCCAGATCAACGCGATCTACAAGGGCAACTATACCGAGACCATGACCTCGGCCATCGCCGCCTTCCGCGCCGGAGAGCAGCCCCATATCGTGCAGGTCTTCGAGGTCGGCACCGCCACCATGATGGCTGCCGAAGACAAGGGCGCCGTTTATCCGGTCTACAAGCTGATGAAGGACGCGGGCGTCGATTTCGACCAGAGCGCCTATCTGCCCGCCGTGATTTCCTACTACACCGACACCGACGGCAACCTGCTGTCGCTGCCCTTCAACTCCTCGACCCCGGTGCTGTGGTACAACAAGACGCTGCTCGACCAGGCCGGCGTGGGCGTGCCCTCGACCTGGGACGAGGTCGAGGCCGCAGCCAAGGCACTGAAAGCCTCGGGCGTCGAAGCGCCGCTTTCTTTCGGCTGGCAGTCCTGGACCCAGATCGAGAACTACTCCGCCTGGCACAACCTGCCGCTGGGCACCAAAGAGAACGGCTTCGCCGGCACCGATACCGAGTTCACCTTCAACAATGACGCCGTGGTCAACCACATCCAGCGGATCGCCGATATGGGCAAGGAAGGCCTGTTCAAATACGGCGGCCGCCGCGGCGACAGCCGGGCCATGTTCGTCAATGGCGAGGCGGCGATGTGGATCAACTCCTCGGCCTATTACGGCGGGTTCAAGAAGGACATCACCGGGTTCGAGTTTGGCCAGACGATGCTGCCAACCGACACCGCCGTCACCGCCGAACCGCAGAACTCGATCATCGGCGGCGCCACCCTCTGGGTCCTGACCGGGCACGAGGCTGGCGAATACAAAGGCGTGGCGGAGTTCTTCAAATTCCTGTCCGAGGCCGACCAGCAGGCCGACTGGCACCAGAACACCGGCTATGTGCCCATCACCAACGCGGCCTACACGCTGAGCCAGCAACAGGGTTTCTACAACACCGATCCGATGACCGACACGGCCATCAAGCAGCTCAGCCTGAACGCGCCGACCCCGGCCTCCAAAGGCCTGCGCTTCGGCAATTTCGTCCAGATCCGCGACGTCATCAACGAGGAACTGGAGGCCGTCTGGTCCGGCGACAAGGACGCTAAAACCGCCCTTGATGCGGCGGTCGAGCGCGGCAACGCCCTGCTGCGCAAATTCGAAGCCTCGAACTGAAACTGAAAGGGGCCGGCCCGCGCCGGCCCCCTCATCCATGCCGAAACGCGCCCTATTCCGCCATCGCTGGCTGCCTTATGCGCTTCTCGCGCCGCAGATTGCGGTCACGCTGGTGTTCTTCATCTGGCCGGCGGTGCAGGCGGTTGAGACATCGTTCTATATCGAGGACGCGTTCGGGTTCTCCCGGCAATTCGTGGCGCTCGAGAACTACAGCGCCTTGTTCGCCGACCCGGGCTATCTGCGCTCCTTCACCACGACGCTGATTTTTGGCGCCTCAGTCACCGCGCTGTCGATGAGCCTCGCGCTCGTTCTGGCCCTGGCGGCCAATCGCGTGATCCAGGCGGCAACGGCCTATCGCACCCTGCTGATCTGGCCCTATGCCGTCGCGCCTGCGCTCGCCGGCGTGCTGTGGTATTTCCTGATGAACCCCTCGCTCGGGATCGTGGCCTACTGGCTGCGCGGAGCGGGCGTCGACTGGAACCACTACGTAAACGGTGACCAGGCGCTCCTCATGGTCATCATCGCTGCCGCCTGGAAGCAGGTCAGCTACAACTTCCTCTTTTTCCTCGCCGGCCTGCAATCGATCCCGAAAAGCTTGATCGAGGCCGCCGCCATCGACCGCGCCGGCCCCGCAAGACGGTTCTGGAGCATCACCTTCCCGCTCCTCTCCCCCACCACCTTCTTCCTGCTGGTGGTCAATCTCGTCTACGCTTTCTTCGACACTTTCTCGCTGATCCATGCCACGACCGAGGGCGGCCCGGCGGATTCCACCTCAATCCTCGTCTTCCGGGTCTACAACACCGGCTTCATCGGCCAGGATTACGGTGTCTCCGCCGCGCAATCAGTGATCCTGATGGCGATGGTGATCGTGATGACCGTGATCCAGTTCCGCTATGTCGAACGCAAGGTTACCTATTCATGATCCGCTTGGCGCCAGTCCCTCCCCCGGCCACGGGGGAGGTTAGGAGGGGGCTGATGCGCCCCGTATGCGGCGCCAGCCGCATTCCGTTTGGGACGAGGCGCTGATGGTCGAAAACCGTCCCCTGCTGACCATCCTGACCCATGCCGCCCTGATCCTCGGCACCGCCTTTCTCTGCTTCCCGGTCTGGATGGCGCTGGTCGCCTCGACCCACCCGCCCGAGGCGCTCTCGACCCGCCCACTCCCCCTCTGGTTCGGCCCGGATGCCATCGCAAATTACACCCAGCTCCTCACCGCCGGCGTGCCCGAGGCGGGCGGCGTCCCCGTCGGGCGCATGATGCTCAACTCGCTGATCATGGCGCTCGGCATCACCATCGGCAAAATCGCCATCTCGCTGATCTCCGCCTTCGCCATCGTCTATTTCCGCTTCCCGTTCCGCATGGGGTTCTTTTGGATGATCTTCCTCACCCTCATGCTGCCGGTCGAGGTGCGGATCCTCCCCACCTTCGATGTGATCACCCGGCTCGATCTGTTGAATTCCTATGCAGGCCTGATCGTCCCCCTCATCGCCTCAGCCACAGCAACCTTCCTCTTCCGGCAATTCTTCCTCACCGTGCCCGACGAATTGGTCGAGGCCGCCCGCATGGACCGCGCCGGACCGATGCGGTTTTTCTGGGACATTCTCCTGCCCCTCAGCCGCACCAATATCGCCGCCCTCTTCATCATTCTCTTCATTTTCGGCTGGAACCAATATCTCTGGCCGCTCCTGATCATCACCGAGAACACCGATCTCAACACGGTGGTGATGGGTATCCAGCGTATGGTCAATTCGGGCGAGAGCCTACCCGTCTGGCACCTGATCATGGGCACAGCCGTGCTCGGCATGCTGCCCCCGGTCCTCGTGGTGATCGCGATGCAGAAACTCTTTGTCAAAGGTCTGGTGGAGCAGGAAAAGTAATGGCCGGTCTCACCCTCAGCTCCGTCACCAAAACCTATCCCGGCGGCGTCACCGCGGTCTCACAGGCCAGCATCGATGTGGCGGATGGCGAGTTCATCGTCCTTGTCGGCCCCTCCGGCTGCGGAAAATCCACGCTTCTGCGCATGATTGCAGGGCTCGAGACGGTCACTTCCGGCGATGTCTTGATCGACGGCGCGCGCGTCAATGACATGGAACCCGGCGACCGCGATATTGCCATGGTTTTCCAGAACTACGCCCTCAACCCGCATATGTCTGTCATTGACAATATGGCCTATGGGCTGCGCAACCAGGGGATGGCCCGCGCTCAAATCACCGAGCGGATCGCCGAGGCCGCCGAGACCCTGCAACTGACTGCGTATCTGAAACGCAAACCCCGGCAGCTTTCGGGCGGGCAACGCCAGAGGGTCGCCATGGGCCGCGCCATCGTGCGCGAGCCAAAGGTGTTCCTGTTCGACGAACCGCTCAGCAATCTCGACGCCAAGCTGCGCACCCATATGCGCAGCGAGCTTAAGGACCTGCACCGCCGCCTCAACGGCACGTTTGTTTTTGTAACGCATGATCAGGTCGAGGCAATGTCGCTGGCCGACCGGATCGTGATCCTGAACGAGGGGCGTGTCGAACAGGTTGGCGCGCCGATGCAGCTCTATCACCGTCCCGCCAGCACCTTCGTGGCGGAGTTCATTGGCTCTCCACCCATGAACCTGATCCCGCTCGCCTCACCGCTGGGGCAGCAGATGACTGGCGGCATGGGGCTCCCCCCTGGCGCCACGACCCTCGGCCTTCGGCCAGAGGCGCTCACCGTTGGCCCCGCCGAGGATGCGCCGCTGGCCGGGCCGATCACGCTCTGCGAGGCGCTCGGCGCCGAAACCCTGCTCCATGTTCTGATCCCCTCCGCCGGGGCCCGCCTGACACTCCGCGCCAGCGGCGAAGCGGCGCTGGGCGAGGGCGATACGATCGGCCTCTATCTCCGCGAAACTGCCACGCCCTGCTGGTTCGACGCCGATGGCCGCTTGCTGCCGGCGTGACACCGCCATCCTTCCGCCGGTTTTTCGATCTTTAACCAAAGGTTGAAATAGGGATAGACCGAGAGCATCCCTCGGCCCGAGGCAGACAGAAAGTCGAACCATATGAGCAAGACCGCGCTGATTACCGGGGTGACCGGGCAGGACGGGGCCTATCTGGCCGAGATCCTGCTGGGCAAAGGCTATAACGTGCATGGGATCAAGCGCCGCTCCTCCAGCTTCAACTCGGCGCGGATCGACCATCTCTATCAGGACCCGCATGACCGGGATGTGCGCTTTCGCCTGCATTACGGCGATATGACGGACAGCACCAACCTGATCCGCATCGTGCAGGAGGTGAAGCCGGACGAGATTTATAACCTCGCCGCGCAATCGCACGTCATGGTCTCGTTCGAAACCCCGGAATACACCGCGAATTCCGATGCCCTTGGAACGCTGCGCCTGCTCGAAGCGATCCGGATCCTGGGCATGGAGAAGACGGCCAAATTCTATCAGGCCTCGACTTCGGAGCTCTACGGTCTAGTGCAGGAGGTGCCGCAGCGCGAGACGACGCCGTTCTATCCCCGCTCGCCCTATGGGGCCGCGAAACTCTATGCCTATTGGATCACGGTGAACTATCGCGAGGCCTATGGCATGTTCGCCTGCAACGGCATTTTATTCAATCATGAGAGCCCCTTACGCGGCGAAACTTTCGTGACGCGCAAGATCACACGGGCCGCTGCGGCGATCCATCTGGGCCTGCAGGATTGCGTCTATCTCGGCAATCTCGACGCCAAGCGCGACTGGGGCCATGCGCGGGATTACGCCGAAGGGATGTGGCGGATCTTGCAGCAGGACGAGCCTGAAGATTTCGTGCTCGCCACGGGCGAGACCCACTCCGTCCGCAGCTTTGTCGAGAAGGCTTTCGCGGCAACGGGGCGGGAGATTTCCTGGGAAGGTCAAGGGGTTGACGAGATCGGCCGCGATGCCGACGGGGTGATCCGTGTGCAGGTCGACCCCCGCTATTTCCGCCCGACCGAGGTGGATTTGCTCATCGGCGACCCGGCAAAGGCGCATCAGAAACTGGGCTGGCGGCACACCACCGGCCTCGATCAGATGGTCGAGGAGATGGTCGCCGCCGATCTCGACACCGTGGCGATGGAGCATGACAGGACCAGCCGGCATGACTGAGTACAGCCTGGCGGGCAAACGGGTCTGGGTGGCGGGCCATCGCGGCATGGTCGGCTCCGCGCTCTGCCGCCGCTTGGCGGGGGAGGGATGCGAGATCCTCACCGTCACCCGCGCAGACTGCGATCTGACCCGGCAGGAACAGGTCGAGGGCTGGATGGCCTCCGCCCGCCCGCAGGCCGTCTTCGTCCCTGCCGCCAAGGTGGGGGGTATTCTGGCCAATGACAGCTATCCCGCTGAATTTCTCTACGAAAACCTGATGATCGAGGCGCATATCATCCACGCGGCGCATGGGGTGGGGGTGGAAAAGCTGCTGTTCCTCGGCTCCTCCTGCATCTACCCGAAATTCGCCGACCAGCCGATTGCCGAGGACGCCCTGCTGACCGGCCCGCTGGAGCCGACGAATGAATGGTATGCCGTCGCCAAAATCGCGGGGATCAAGCTCTGCCAAGCCTATCGCAAGCAATACGGGCGGGATTTTATCTCGGCCATGCCGACCAATCTCTACGGCCCGGGGGACAATTTCGACCTGCAAAGCTCGCATGTCCTGCCGGCCCTGATCCGCAAGGCGCATGAGGCGAAACTGGCGGGGGCGGAGACGATGGAGATCTGGGGCACCGGCACGCCCCGGCGGGAGTTCCTGCATGTGGACGACTGCGCCGATGCTTTGGTGCATCTGATGAAGACCTATTCGGGCGAGGGCCATATCAATGTCGGCTCGGGCGAGGATATCGCGATCGCCGATCTCGCCCGCATGGTGATGCAGGCCGTCGGGTTCGAAGGCACGCTGACCCATGATCTCAGCAAACCCGATGGCACGCCGCGCAAGCTGATGAGTGCCGACCGCCTGCGCGCCATGGGCTGGGCGCCCTCGATCCCGCTGGAACGCGGCATTGCCGAGGTCTATGCCTGGGCGCAGCAACCCGGCCACGCCCTGGCCGCCTGAGGAGACCGCCATGCCGCTCGAAAAGCTCAGCGCGGAAGATGCGTATGCCAGGGCCTCGGCCAACCGGCTGAGGATCTATCCCAAGGAGGCGAGCGGGCGCGCGCGGCTGATGCCCTATGCCCGGCCCTCGACCCAAGCCGGCTTTACCTTCGATGAGAGCGCGAGCATTTTTGCCGCCGGATCCTGCTTTGCGCGCAATGTCGAAAAATCCCTGCGGTTCAGTAAGTTCAACGTGGTCTCTAGCCCTCTGATCGAGGTGCCTGGTAAGACGGATGACCAGGCGAGTTTCTATAACAAATACACCATCCACTCGATCCTGAACGAGATCCGCTGGGCCACCGGCGCGACCCCGCATGACGCGGAGGCGCTGGTGATCGACGGGCCGAAGGGCAAGAGCTATGATCTGCAGATCTCCGCCTCGATCACTGGCACCCGCGACGAGATGCTGGCCTTTCGCCACGCCTATAACGCCAGCTTTGCCGGGGCGGCGGACGCTGATGTGGTCATCATCACCTTGGGCCTGATCGAATGCTGGTACGACGCGTCGCTGGGTATCTATCTGAACGCCGCACCGCCGCAACCGCTGATCAAGGCACATCCGGGGCGGTTCGAGTTCCATCTGCTCGACTATGCGGATGTGTTGCAAGGGCTGACCCAGCTTCACGCTCTGCTGATGGAAAACCGCAGCAAGCCGTTGAAATTCCTGGTAACCGTCTCTCCCGTGGGCCTGGTCGCCACCTTCCGCGAGCATGACGTGCTGGTCGCCAATTGCTATTCCAAATCCGTGCAGCGCGCGGCGGTCGAGGCGTTTTGTGCCACCCATGACGCGCATTACTTCCCCTCCTATGAATATGTCACCCTGACCGACCGGAAATTCGCCTGGGCGGACAAGGATTTCCGCCATGTCCGGGCCGAGACGGTTGATCGGATCATGGCCGATGTTCTGAAGGAATATGTGGGCGAGAGTGCGGGGCAGAGCCTGCTGGACGCCCGCGGCCGCGCCACTGCGCATTTCGAGAACGGCGAACACGCCCTGGCGGTGGAGATCATCGAGGGGCATCTGGCCCGTTGGGGGGAGGAGGGCGATCTGATGTGGCTGCTCGCCCGGGCGCTGCGCGAGGAGCGGCGCTTTGCCGATGCGCTGGCCGCCTGCCGCCGGGTGATCGCGTTGAACAGCATCTTCGCCCGCTCGGCCGGGCGGGCCGCGATCTTCACCGCGCGGCAGATCGGAGACGATCTGGCGGCAGAGCAGTTGTTCGACTGGTACGCCCGCAACTATCCCGAGGATGATCTCGACCAACTCCGCCCCAACATGACCGAAGACATCCCCGAGGGGCTCGACAGCGACCGTGACCATGCCCGCCGATTGTTTGGCGAGGACAAGTTCGGGGAAGCCATCGAAGCGATCGAGACAGCCACCGAGCGCCATGGCGATGACGAGGAACTGCTCTGGGTTCTGGTGCGCAGTCTCAGGGCCGAGCGGCGGTTCGAGGATGCACTGGCGGCGGCGCGGCGGATCCTGTTGATCGGGGGCAATCGCTGCCGCTCGGCCGGGCGCGCCGCGATCAACACGGCGCGGCAGATCGGCGATCACGCGGCGGTCGAAGAGCTTACCGAATGGTACCGTGGCCGCTTCCCGGAAGACGAGGCGATCTGAGCGGAGATTGTCGCTGGAGCGGCCGAAGGGAATCGAACCCTCCTCGCCAGAATGGGAATCTGGTGCATTACCACTATGCTACGGCCGCGCGACGCCTTGTTATCGCGGGGGCGGCAGGCTCGCAAGCCCATCCGTTCGTGGCCGGGTGTTGTCCCGTTTTGACACCCTCCGAAGTTGTCTAAAAACTGTCATTTAAGGAAGTGTTAGGAATCGCGTATCGATTGCCCACGGGTTTGTGAGGGGTGATCGATGGGCGAGGGCTTGTGCTGGCGTTTTGCGGTGGAGAACACCGCCTTGCTTGCCGCACCGGTCCGAGAGGCCCGGCCTCACCGGCTCCCGCAGGAATTCACCCTCCCCCAATCGCCGTGCCGCGCGGATCGCGCCCCCGGCTGCCCCCAGGAACACTAGCGCGCCTGCCGCGCGCCTTTTACGAGGAAACACATCATGGCTCTCACCTCCGGCGATATCGCGATCATTGGCGTCAATACGGACACACCTGACTCGTTTTCCTTTGTGGCCCTGACCGACATCCCGCAGAGCGAGACGATTTTCTTCACCGATAACGGCGTGCTTTCGGATGGCTCGATCCGCCCCAACGAAGGCACCCTCACCTACACGCCGCCAGCGGCGGGACTGACCGCGGGCGATGTTGTCACGGTGAATGCAGCTGACCTGACGGCAAGCAGCGGGACGCTCAGCGAGAACGGAAGTTTCGCCCTGTCGACGAGCGGTGATCAGCTGTTCGCCTATCAAGGCAGCGAAGCCTCGCCGACTTTCATCTTCGCGGTGCAGACCAACTCGACCGTGTTCCAGACCAATTCGAACGACTCCAACCAATCCGACCTGCCGCCGGGTCTGACCGTGGGCACCACCGCGGTGGCCGTCGGCGCGGGCAGCGGGGCCGAGAGCGAGTTCGACAACTCGACCTATAACGAAAGCGTAACCAGCGGCACCAAGACCGAGCTGCTGGCGGCCATCGCCGATGCGGCGAATTGGGACGGCAGCAACTCGCTGATCTCGCCGCTGGCCGACGGTCCTTTCACCGTGACGTCTGCGACCCCGTCGGCCGGTACCTTCACGATCAGCGACGTGACCGCGAACGAAGGCGACGGTTCGGCCGATTTTGTCGTCACCCTGACGGAAGTGGACCCGAATTCCCCCGCCGCTGCGATCGAGGTCTCGTTCGAAACCCGCGATGGGACGGCGGATGGCGGTACGGATTTCATCCCCACGACCGGAAATTTGATCTTCGTCGGGAACGAAGGAGAGCAGCAAACCATCACAGTCCCAATCTTCGATGATAGCGACGTCGAGGGAGAGGAAACCTTCACCGTCGCGCTGACCCAAGTCTCGGAGTCCTCCGGGCAGACCTTTCTGCTGTCCGATGGCGGCGAGGCCACCGGCACGATCATCGACAATGACGTCGCGAATGGCGAAATCTCGATCAACGATGTGACGGTCAACGAGGATGCCGGCGTGGCGACCTTCACCGTGACGCTGACTGCGCTGACAGGCGCATTTACCGACCTGTTCGGGGTCGAGTTCTCCACTTCGAATGGCACGGCCGTGGCTGGCGAGGATTACACCGAAACCTCTGGTACACTGCCCATCACCAGCCTCCTCTTCAACGGCGATGATGGCGAAACCCAGACGATCTCGGTGCCGATCACCGATGATATGCTGGTCGAGGGTGACGAGACCTTCACCGTCACTCTGGGCCAGATCTTTGTCAGCGGGTCAGACACGATCGTCATCTCGGACGGCACCGGCATCGGCACGATCACCGACAATGACGTGGCCCCGCCGGTGGTCGGCCAGCTGGTCGAAAGCTTCGAAGAAGCCCCGGGCACGACCTATACCCTCTCCGCCGAGTTCAACGACGGCTTCGACTATTTCGGCCGCTTCGCGGTGCCGGACAACAGCAACGACGCCCGGGATGATTTCCAAGACGGCTTTGACGGCGGTTTCGCGATCCAGGGCCAGGATCATGACGGCGTTGGCGCAAACGCGACCCAGACCGTGACGATCCCGAATGTGGATATCTCCAGCCTGGGCGCGCCCATCGTGACGCTCTCGCTTGGGGCGCTGGATGGCGAGCCTGCCTTCTCCAATTACGAGGGCGAGGATGGGATCGACATCTTCGCCACGGTCGATAGCGGTGCGCGCACCCTGATCGGCTCGTTCGCGCCAGATGCGGATGGCGGCGATCTGCTGCAAGACACCGATCTGGACGGCGCGGGCGATGGCACCGCCCTGACCACGGCGCTGTCGGACTTCTCCTTTGCACTGCCCAATACGGGTACAAGCCTGACGCTGGAGATCGAGCTGACCTCGAACAGCAGCTTCGAGCCGCTGGTGCTGGACAATGTGCGGATCGCCGACCCGGTCTTCACCATCAACGAGGTGGATGCGGACACCCCGGGCTCGGACATGGCCGAGTTCATCGAGATCTTTGACGGCGGCATCGGCAATCTCGCGCTCGATGGGCTGTCGGTGGTGCTCTACAACGGCTCGGACGATCGGAGCTACAACGCCTTCGATCTCGACGGGTTCACGACCAATGCTGACGGCTTCTTCGTCATCGGCAATCCGGGTGTCGAGAATGTCGGGCTGGAGGTCTCCCCCGGCGGTTCGGGCTTCCTGCAGAACGGCGCGGATGCGGTGGCGCTGTACCGCGCTGATGCGACGTCCTTCCCGAACGATACCCCGATCACCACGACCGGCCTGCTGGATGCGGTGGTCTATGACACCAGCGACGCCGATGACAGCGGGCTGCTGAACGGGCTGGGCGAGACCGTGCAGGTCAACGAAAACGCCAACAATGACGACGACAACGAATCGAACAGCCGTGTGCCCGATGGCACCGGGGATTTCGTGGCCCAGGCGCCGACCCCGGGCGCGGCCAATACGGTCGATCCCGGCAATGGCGGCAATGTCTTCATCCACCAGGTGCAGGGCACCGGCGGCGACAGCCCGCTGCTCGGCCAGACGGTCACCGTCACCGGCGTCGTGGTTGGCGATTTCCAGGATGGCGTTGACGGCACCGATGGCGATTTCAACGGCTTCTACCTGCAAGAGGAAGACAGCGACGCGGATGCGGATGCCACCACCTCCGAGGGGATCTTCATCTTCGACGGCTCCAACCCCTTGGTCAATGTCGCCAAGGGCGAGATCGTCGAGGTGACCGGCGAAGTCACCGAGTTCTTCGGCGAGACCCAGCTCTCCAATGTGAGCGTCACCGTGATCGATGGCGGCGATAACTCCGCCCTGGCCTCGGCATCGACCATCACCTTCCCGGTCGCGTCCAGCACCACGAACTCGGATGGCGAGCTGATCGCGGATCTCGAGGCGTTCGAGGGCATGCTGGTGAACATCACCGACACGCTGACCGTCTCGGACCTGTTCACGCTGGGCCGGTTCGGCGATATCGGCCTCCATGCCGATGGCCGCTTGCCGACCTTCACCCAGGTGAACGCGCCCAGCGTGTCGGGCTTCCAGGCCTATCAGGACCTGGCCGTGCGCAACACGGTGACCCTGGACGATGGCTCGACCATCCAGAACCCCGACACGATCCCCTTCGACGTCGCCTCGGCGCCGGGCGATGTGGCCGGAGAATTGGATGCCAATGACGAGCTGCGCTCGGGCGACACGGTCAGCGATCTGACCGGTGTTGTCCGCTTTGGCCGCGGCTCGGGCGGGTCGGGCGACGAGATCTACCGGATCAATCCGGTCGAAGAGGTGGTCTTCCAGAACGACAACCCGCGCGACGCCACTGCCCCGGATGTGGGCGGCGACGTCACGGTGGCCAGCTTCAACGTGCTGAACTTCTTCACCTCGATCAATGACGATCAGGGACGCAACGGCACCCCGCTGAACGCCGGGCCGACCCCGCTGGAGCCGCGCGGCGCCAACGATCTGACCACGGCGAGCACGAGTGTCGCGCCCTCGACCCAGGCGCAGAACGACGCGCTGGCCGAGTTCGACCGCCAGCTCGACAAACTGGTGGCCGCGGTGGCCGAGATCGGGGCGGATATCTTCGGCCTGGTGGAGCTGGAGAACGAATTCCCGGGCTTTGCGGATGCGACCAATCTGGGCGGCCAGACCGCGGTGGAGCGGCTCATCACCGAGCTCAACACCGCAATACCGGCGGCCAATTACCAGTTCGCAGCCCCGTCGAATGGCGACACCTTCGGCGACAGCGGCGATGCGATCACCGTCGGCCTGATCTATGACGCCAACACCATGCAGATCGCGACGGGCACCACGGTCGAGGTGCTGCGCGATGCGGATCTCGCCCCGCTGGGCGTGGATCCGGGCGTCGCGGTCTTCGACGGCGCCAGCACCAACCGGGCGCCGATCGCCGCCACTTTCGAGGAGATCGCCTCTGGCGAGACCTTCACCGTCGCGGTCAACCACTTCAAATCCAAGGGCTCGCCCGGCCCGTCCCCGACCGGCGATGCCGATATCGGAGATGGTGTGGGCAATGCGAACCAGACCCGTCTGAACGCGTCGATTGCACTGGATGCCTGGCTCGACACCGACCCGACGGGCTCGGGCGACGAGGATTTTCTGATCATCGGCGACCTCAACGCCTATGCGCAGGAGGACCCGATCCAGTTCCTGTTCGGCGAAGGCTTCACCGATCTGGCTCAGGAGTTCAGCGAGGACGACTTCACCTACTCCTTCGCCTTCCCGCTGGATCTGGGCACCAGCCCGCAGGTGCAGGCGTTTGGCACGCTGGATTACGGGTTGGCCAGTGGCTCGCTGCTGGCCCAGGTGACCGATGCGGCCGAGTGGCATATCAACGCCGATGAATCGGTGATCTTCGACTATAATCTCGAATTCCGGCCACAGGCGCAGGCCGATGGGTTGTTCGGGGCCACCCCGTTCCGCTCCTCGGACCACGACCCGCTTATCATCGGGCTCGATCTCGGCCCGCTTGTCATCACCGGCACACCGCAGGAGGATGTGCTGGTCGGCACCAGTGCCGATGAGATCTTCGAAGGTCTGGCCGGCGACGACACCCTGATCGGCGGCGGCGGCAACGACACGTTCAACGGTGGCCCGGGCTTTGACGTGGTCAGCTATGACGACGTGACGACGGGCGCGCTCCTTATCGCAAATCTGCGGGACGAGACCCAAAATGTTGGCGAAGCCCTGGGCGACGTCTACAACTCGGTCGGCGGTCTGATCGGAGGGGAGACCGTCCGGAACCGTCTCGAAGGCAACGAGTTTGGCAACCTGCTGATCGGTGGCGGCCTGTCCGACGTCCTCACAGGCAATGGCGGCAATGATCGCCTCTTCGGCTTCGCTGGGAGTGATAACATCAACGGCGGGGCTGGCAATGACCGGATCGGCGGCGGCGAGGGAGTAGACATTCTCTTTGGCGGCGAAGGCGATGGCGATATCGCAATCTATCGCGGTTCCTTGGCCGGAGTGGATGTGGACCTGACACTCCAAAAAATATTCGGTTTCCAGTCGGGTGGCGATGCCCAAGGCGACTTCCTGCAGGGCTTCGAGCGGGTCTGGGGCTCGAACTTCAACGATACGCTCACCGGGGACGACAATGACAACGTCCTGTTCGGCTTCCTGGGCGACGACACGATCGATGGCCAGGGCGGCGATGACCGGATCGCGGGCAATGCGGGGGCCGACAGCCTCGACGGCGGTGCCGGCGACCGCGACGTGCTGGTCTATCGCGGCTCGGCGGCGGGGGTCGAGGTCGACCTCGCCACCGGCACAGCCTCGGGCGGTGCGGCCCAGGGCGACACGATCGCCAATTTCGAGCGGGTTCAGGGATCGGACTTCAACGATATCCTGACCGGCGATGCGGGCGACAACGTGCTCCAGGGCTTTGGCGGTGACGACACCATCGATGGCGGCGACGGGGTCGACTTCATCACCGGGGGTGCCGGGGCGGACAGCCTCGACGGCGGTGCGGGCCTGTTCGACACGGTGTCCTATGCCTCCTCGGCTGCGGGGGTCACGATCGACCTCGCCGCTGGCACGGCCTCGGGCGGCGATGCCGCTGGCGACACACTCCAGGGCTTCGAGCGGGTGCGCGCGACGAACTCGGACGACATGCTCACCGGCGATGCGCTCAACAACCTGCTGATTGGCCTCGGCGGGAACGACATGTTCGTGGCGAGCGCGGGCGACGACCGGATCCTGGGCGGTGCCGGTTCGGCGGATCAGGTGATCTTCAGCGGCAACCAGGCCGACTTTACGGTGGCCGCGATCACCAATGGCGTGACGGTGACGGACAACGCGACCGGCGATGTCGACACGCTGTTCGGCA
Source organism: Pseudomonadota bacterium (assembly GCA_038524325.1). GTDB lineage: Bacteria > Pseudomonadota > Alphaproteobacteria > Rhodobacterales > Rhodobacteraceae > Thermohalobaculum. The sequence goes on along the minus strand of JBCBIS010000077.1, from coordinate 2,230 downwards.
TCGAGACGCTGGTGTTCGACGATACGAACCTGCTGCTCTGATCCGCGCCGCAGCCTGACAAGACAGAAACGCACCGGCCCCCGCCGGTGCGTTTTTCGTTCGAGCCGCCTCGACAGGGGCGGGCAGGGGCGCAATGCTCTCGGCAGACAGCCGCGAGGGATGCCCATGCCGACCGAGACCAACCTGCCCAGCCATGCCCCGGTGATCGTGATCGGCGGCGGGGTGATGGGATGCTCCACCCTCTACCACCCGGCGCGCGACGGGGTGAGCGATGCGATCCTGCTCGAGCGGAACCGCCTGACCTCCGGCACCACATGGCACCCGGCGTTCTGGGCCGGGGCGCGGCCTTCGACCCGAAAGGGGAGCGCCTGCGGCAAATGCCCGAAGCAAAACGCGAAATCGTGATCGGCGCCCCATGACGGTTGCAGAAACCCCCGTTGACAGTCTGCCTCGACCGGGCTCACAAACCAGGACGACCTTTTAGGGTGGGGAGCACCGATGTCACCGCAGGATCTCGCCGGGCAGATTGCCCCCGCACCGAAGTTTTCGGACCCTCTGGTCACAGCCAAGGGTGAGGCCCGGGCGCAGGTGGCGCTGGAGGCGCTCGAGACGCTCTGGTTCAATACAGGTACGCTCTGCAATATCGAATGTGCGAATTGCTATATCCTGTCCAGTCCCACCAACGATGCGCTGGTCTATCTGACCCGGGCCGAGGTCGAGACCTATCTGGACGAGATCGCCGCCACTGGCCTGCCGACCCACGAGATCGGCTTTACCGGCGGTGAGCCCTTTATGAACGCCGAGATGATCGGCATGGCCGAGGCGGCGCTGGATCGCGGCTTCGAAGTGTTGATCCTGACCAACGCCATGCGCCCGATGATGCGTCCCTCGGTGCAAGCGGGGCTTGAGCGGCTGGTTGCCGCCCATGGGCCGCGCCTGACGCTGCGCGTCTCGCTCGATCATTACAGCGCGGCCCGGCATGACGCGGAACGCGGCGCCGGGACATTCGAGGTCACGCTGACCGGGATGCGCTGGCTGCGCGACCGGGGCATCCGCATGGCCGTGGCCGGGCGCACGATCTGGGGCGAGGACGAGGCCACCGCGCGCCGCGGTTTTGCCGACCTGATCGCGCGCGAGGGCTTTGCCATCGATGCCGCCAACCCCGCGGATTGTGTGCTGTTCCCCGAGATGGACGAGATGGCGGATGTGCCCGAGATCACCACCGGCTGTTGGGACATCCTGGGCAAACGCCCCACAGACGTCATGTGCGCCAGCGCGCGGATGGTGGTCAAACGCCGCGGCGCCGCGCGACCGGCTGTGCTGGCCTGCACCTTGCTCGCCTATGACGAGGCGTTCGAGCTCGGCGCCACCCTGGCCGAGGCCGACCGGCCGGTGCCGCTGAACCATCCCCATTGCGCAAAGTTCTGCGTCCTCGGCGGTGCCAGCTGTTCCGGCTGAGCGGACCGACGCTCGGCCTTGTCGCGGCCTTGACCACCGTCATCGTCTGGGCGTCTTTCCTCGTCTCGCTCCGCTTTGCGATGGTGCGCGACTATAGCCAGGGCGCGGTTCTGCTGATGCGGTTTCTGCCGGCGGCCCTGTTGCTGGCGCCGGTGATCTGGCGCGTCGGGTTGTGGCCGAAATCAGTGCCGGCCTGGCAGATCGCGGTGATCGTGCTCGGCTCGGGCGTGCCGTTCTACTACGCGATTTCGCTGGGGCTCAGCATTGCCAGCGCCTCGGATGCCGGTGTGATGGCGCCGGGCACCCTGCCGCTGATGATTGCGGGTGCGAGCTATCTGATCCTGGGAGAGCGCTTCAGCGGGGGCCGGGTCGTCGGGTTTGGATTGATCCTGACCGGCGGGCTGATGATCGGCCTGTGGGAGGCCGTGTCCGCCGGGGCCGAGGGGGCCTGGCGCGGGCATCTCATCATCGTCTCGGCGGTGGCGGGTTGGGCGATCTATACGGTGGTCTTTCGCCTCTCGGGGCTCAGCGCGTTGGACGGGGCGGCGCTGTCGGTCGGCTGGTCGGCCCTGTTGGTCGTGCCGGTCGCCCTCTGGATCGGCGTCTCGACCGGCGAGGCGCCTTTGGGCGAGATCGCGATGGTCAGTCTCATTCAGGGCGTCCTCGGCGGCACGGTCGCGCTGATCACCTTCGGTCTGGCGGTGCGCCATCTGGGCGCCTCGCGCACGGCGGCGGTCGCGAACGCCGCAACCTCCGCGACGCCGATTTCATC